>JAJFFR010000274.1 GCA_021776555.1 Robiginitomaculum sp. | reverse complement strand
TGAATTTCAATATGACGCGGGTCTTCAATGAACTTTTCTATAAAAATTCGAGTATCGCCAAAGGCTGCTTTGGCCTCATTGCGGGCCGAAACAAACCCTTCTAGGGCTTCTTCCTTGTTCCAAGCGATCCGCATCCCCTTGCCGCCGCCGCCAGCTGAGGCCTTGATCATCACCGGATAGCCAATTTTGGCAGCAATTTCCGCCGCTTGCTCGGGCGTTTCAATCAGGTCCATATGCCCCGGCACAGTGGAGACACCAGCCTCGTCTGCAAATTTCTTGGAGGCGATTTTGTCGCCCATCACCTCAATGGCTTTGGTATTGGGACCAATAAAGGCAATACCCGCTTCGGCCAATTGCGCCGCAAAGCTGGCATTCTCCGACAAAAACCCAAATCCCGGGTGAACCGCTTCGGCTCCGGTTTCCTTGGCAGCTGCCAGGATTTTGTCGGCCAACAAATAGCTTTCTGCCGCCGGGCTACCGCCAATGTGAACTGCCTCATCGGCCTGTTCGACGGCCAGCGAACCGGCATCGGCATCCGAATACACCAGCACGCTGGCAATCTTCATTTTTCGCAAAGCACGTAATACCCGCACGGCAATTTCGCCGCGATTGGCAATCAGAATTTTCTTGAACAAGCAGGCCCCCTGCACGATGCAACCATTGGAATGCCTTGTTCTACCCCCCTCACTTCGATTGAACAATGGGGCGCAGCATTTGCAACGCTGTTAGCCAAATTCAAAGGTTTAGAGATTAGGTTCGGCTCATGCGATCCTTGTTTTGCTTTTTGTTTTTATTGAGCGCCTGTGCGCCCGGCTCAGCTCCAGCGCAAGCGGCACGGTTTCCTGCCGCGCGCTGCATGAATATGGCCAATGCCCTAAACGCCCCCAATGAGGGCGATTGGACCTACCGCATTGAACAAAGCCATATCGAGATGGTGGCACAGGCCGGCTTCGACAGTATCCGGGTTCCGATCGCTTGGTCGGCCCATGCGGCGCACACGGCGCCCTATGCCATAGAACCCGCATTTTTCACGCGGATTGATCAAGTGGTCAGCCAAGCGTTCGATAACGACCTAATGTTCATTTTGGATGTGCATAATTTTGAGGCGCTAAACGAGAACCCAACCCGCGAAACACCGCGCTTACGGGCCATTTGGCAGCAAATTGCTTGGCACTATGCCAATGCACCGGACGGTTTGGTGTTCGAGTTACTGAATGAACCCATGGGAAAAATGAAAGGTCGGCGTTGGGAAAACCTGATGCGCGAGTTGATCACTGACATTCGACAAACCAACCCTGATCGCTGGCTGATTGTTGGTGGTGACAACTGGAACTCACTGGACGGATTAGCCAAGTTGAATGCACCCTATGACCGACGCCTAGTTCTGACCTACCACGATTACGAGCCGTATGAGTTTACCCATCAAGGCGCAAGCTGGTTCGCAAACCCGCCACCGGTGGGGACCAGTTGGGGCACGGCCAAAGAACAAGCTGAACTGCGAGCCAGAGCCGCCCGCGCGGCACGCATTCGAGACAAAACCGACATGCCGGTCTGGCTTGGTGAATTTGGCTCCCACCAAAAAGCCCCAGCAGCGTCCAGAGTTCGTTGGACCAAAGCCATGCGCCACGCATTGGCCGCCGAAGATATTGGCTGGTGCGCGTTTGATTTTGCCGCTGAATTTTCAGTCTGGTCGCCCGCTACACGGAGCTGGAACCGGGACTTGCTAGATGCGCTGTTGGGTGATCAGATGGAATTGCGGCAATAGATTGATTTGCCTCCCAATTCGGAGAATTTTATGCGAAACCTTGTTCTGGCAATTTGTACATTTGCCCTCATTTCCTGCGCGCCCAAGGTACAGGAACTTGGCGATGTTTTGATTGAAAAGCCCTCGGCTTTTTCGGTGGCACAGACCGCGGACCGCTTGGTGATCGAGGTGGAGGCCAAAGGGGCAAAAGTGTTTGTCCGGGTCAATCACGGAGCCGGTGCAAAAAAAATGGGCGGTGATGTCGGTGAAATTGAACTGCTGATTTTTGGCAACCCAAAAATGGGAACGCCACTGATCAGTCAACAAGCCCGGATCGGGCTGGACCTGCCCTTGAAAGTTCTGATCTGGGAAGAAGATGGACAAACCAAGATGGGCTTTAACGACCCGGCGAAACTAGGCGAATGGTATGGTCTGATCCCAACCGACCCAACCCTGATCAAAATGCGTGGTGTGCTTGAACACGTCACCCGCGAAGCTGGCCGGGCTGATAAGGAATAAACCAAAGCCATTTGGGCATTGGGTTTAGCCCTCGATTTTACAATGCCCTTGCATGGCATTGATCCAGTTTGCAATCAGAGCAACCCCCTCATGATCAATGGTCGAGCGCCCCAACTCCGGCATCATCACGGCTGGATTGGTTGAGTCCATCCGGTACCACAGAATAGAAGCCTCGGCTTGCCCCGGCACAATATCAAACTTATGACCGCCCGTGCCTTGCCCAGCGGCCACCGGTGGCTTGCACAAGCCGGAATTCCCGCCAGTATAATCGTCACCGGGCAAGTCCAAATACAATGCAGAAGTATCCGCCGCACCTTGCGGATTATGGCAATGACCGCAATTGATATCGAGATAGGCCGCCGCACGGTCTTCCAGCAAAGCGGCTTCATCGCGCCAGTTGGCATTGCGCGGATGTTTCTCAGCCGGATTAAACCCCGCCAAAACCTCCAAACTTGCGAGGTGTACCAACTGGTTTTTCTCGCCATTGGCATAGGGATATGTTTTGTTCAAATGGCGCGGTGCTGGACCGATTGGCGCGATCTGTTTGGTTGTTGCATTAACCGCATGGCAACCGGCGCATTGATTGGCATTGGGAATGACATAGGCAAAGCTCTGTTCGCCACCATCGGGCAATTGCAGGTTCAAGGATTGCACACCGCCAGTACGCTCCAACACGGCATCAGTCTGCGCCTCATTCCAAATGTAAGGAAGCGCCACCCACCCGGCTTCACGGTGTACCAGAATGCGCGTTTCCATCAATCTGACCTTGGCCAGATTTAAGCCTTCACCTGCAAAGTCATCGCCGGTGTATTGCGTGCTCAACAATTGCCCGGTGTCGTCTTTTGGGTAGTAGAAAGTTTTTGACAAAACAGAACCGACTGGAAAATCTAGCGCCTGACCTGTTCGATATGTGGCAGACGTACCGGGTGGTACGTAGAGTGTTCGTAATTTGTGAGCGGCATCGGTAAAAAGTGGTGTATTCAAATCATACGGCACCACGTCTTGACCCAAGGCCAAGCTGCCAGATTTGGCAACAACCACACCCCAATTACTTAGATTGGCCGGGTTCTCCTCCAAAAAAACCGATACGGATTGCTTGGCTGGCGAACATGCAGCCACAGCCAAGAACACGCCAATCAACAAAACCCACTTCTGGTTCAAAAAGTTACCTCCGGTAATGGCGGCAATGTGCAGTCATAAGCACTTTGATCCATGTTGGGCGATTTATTGCCGTTTGGTCCATCGACATTGATCACTTCCGCCGTGCCATTTTGCACACATATGCGCTTGGTATCGGCTGGCAGTTCCGGGTTGGCAAAGCCATCCCACAGAATATCCGGTAAGCGACCTTTCAGGCCAAACATGGCAATCCGTAAGGCTTTCATTTCCAACATGTCTGGCGAATTACCGCCGCCCTCAAAGACATTATCATGAATATAAATGTCTTCCGGGTACGGATCGAAACTCTCCTTGATCCCGGCCTCGGTCATCGAACCAATCGAGAAATAACTAGAAACCACCACATTTGAAGTCTTGTTATTTTTGATCGTATTTTCAAAAATCTCAACCTGATCATTGGCGCTGATGATAATGCCGGTTCCTGCCGGAACGCTGGCCACGATCGCGCCTTTGTGGGCAAAGTTTTTCAAATTGTTCTCAAAAACCTGATTGTGGTGAACTCGAGTCTGGTACCCACGTTGTTCCAAATTCGGCAAGTTGAATACCAAAATTCCACCGGTATTATTGGTTGCCACATTTTCATAGACATCGGCATTGATCGAATTTTCGACCTCCAACCCAGCCACATTATATTCGGCCCGGTTGCGGCGCATGATAATGTTGCGCGATTGGCCGATATAAATACCGGCATCTGACGCACCAATTGCAATGCAATCCTCAACCAAAACATTGGTGGTCTGCACCGGGTAAATGCCATAGGCACCATTGTCTTTATCGGGACCATTGGTCCATTCGGTACGAACTCCGCGGATGACGATATTGTTGCCTTCATTGACCTTGAGTGCATCGCCAATGGTGTCTTCAATGGCCAGATGTTCAATGGTAAAATCATTGGCGGTGACCAATAGTCCTTCGGCACCGGCAATCTGGTTTTTGAAAGACAAAATGGTTTTGTCATGCCCGGCCCCGCGAATGGTCACGCCATCGACCGTTAAGGAAAGCGAACGGTCAAACGAGAACACACCTGCCGGTATGGTGATGACATCGCTGGGTTTTGCATCCAACAATTGCAACTGCAATTGCTTTTGGTATTCATTGTTCACTTGCCCAATATCGGACTTGGCAGATGAATTATCGGCAGACTCCCCACACGATGCCAACAACACGGCTGGCAACGCCAAGCTTATAAAAATTCGGTGCAACTTCATCTTTAGTTCTCCTATCCGCTCACCATGTCCGGCCAATCCTGCGCCCAAGGGGCAATTTGTTCCAGCTGTTCAGCCAAGGCAAATAAATTGGCTTCATCGCCCCAATTACCTTCGAATTGCACACCAACCGGCACGTTATCCGCAGTGCGCAACATCGGAACTGACATAGCCGGGTGTCCGGTGGCATTGGCCCACGGCGTAAAGCCAACATAGTGCTCCAGCCAATCACGGGTCGATTCAGGATCAACACTTTGATCAATTTCACCAATTTTCACAGGCGGTGCGCCCAACACAGGACTTAGGTGAAACGCATAGGTCTTATGGAAGGTACGAGCCGCTTCGCGCTCTGCTGCAAATTGGGCATAGGCCGCTTTGATGACCGACGGATCCTTGTCCGCAACCATATCATAGAGCCACCAAGAAAAGGGTTCGAACAATTCGCGCGGCGGCTTTTCTTTACCCATGCTCTTGCCAACATTATTGATGGCCGCTCTGGCCCCAAACGCCCAAACCGTCATGAATGCATCCCAAAATGGGCGCCAGCTATATCCGTTATCGGCTTCTTCAACTTCGTGGCCCAATGCTTCACAATACTTGGCCGCCATCAAGACGGCTTTTTTGCAATCAGGATGTACCTCGCGACCATCTGGCGTCGTAGTGCGAAATCCGATCCGGTATTTCATGCCTAACCCATCGTCCAGTAGTGAAGCTGGCAAACCATGGTCGGTGGCGGCCATTTCGGCCATGGCCGTTTTGCCATCACGCACTGAACGCGAAACAAATCCGCGAACGCTGATCTCCCAATCTGAACCATCGGCATCGGGCCAGCGTCCACGAGAGCCTTTCATGCCAAACAAGCCACAGCAGTTTGACGGGATACGGATCGAGCCACCACCATCGCTGGCTTGGGCGAAGGGCACAACACCGGCGGCAACTGCACAGGCCGAGCCACCAGAAGAACCACCAGTAGAATGATCCGTGTTCCACGGGTTACGGGTTGGCCCCAATGCCAGTGGTTCCGTGGTCGGTAAAAAACCAAACTCTGGCGAGGAGGATTTTCCGATGGAAACCAGCCCGCCACCTTCCATTACATCGGCAAAAACGGCATTTTCTTTCGGGATATATTTTAAGAAGGCACGGGAACCAAATACGGTCCGTACTCCTTTCGTGGCAATTAAGTCCTTGGTTAGAGTCGGAACGCCAGAAAACGAACCTTCGGCCAATGGCCCGGCGGCACGGCTACGCGCTTGCTCAAACGATGGTGTCACCAGAAAATTTAAAGCTTTATTGGCTTGTTCTGCCCGACCAATCGCCAGTTCCGTCAGCTCCAACGAACTGACCTCACCCTTGGCAATCAGTTCGCCTTGCGCGGTTGCATCCAACGCAAAGTGTGGCAATTTCTTGGCCTTGGTCGGCGTAATGGCCGGAGTAATTATTGGGTCAGTCTTGGTATAAGGCGCGCAAGCCCCCAATACACCCAAGGCGGCTCCCTGGATCAGTAAATCACGTCTTTTCATGTCTTTCCCCTGTTTCGATTATAATTTTCAAAGCCCTAGTGGCCGGGCAATCGGCGGTATGATCCGCTCCAGATGGCTCGCAAATTCAATGGTGGTCAGGTCTTCCAGAAAAGGACCGATAATCTGAATACCAACCGGCAGGCCAGATGGCGTCATCCCGATGGGGGCGACACTGGCCGGCAACAGACAAGAGCCTGCTAATCCGGGCCAGACAAACAAGTCGAGATACGAACGACTTTTGCCATCCAAGACGAACTTGCGCGCCAAGATATTGCTGTCCTGATTATGATCAAACGCGGTGGAACACAAAACCGGGGCCAACAACACATCGTAATCTTTGAAAAACTCAGCCCAAGCCAATCCATACTGGTGACGAGCTTCATTCTTGAGCGCCCAATCAATTGTGGTTTGCCCAGCAGCTTCCGCAAAGCCAACCATGTCTGGCGCAACCCGGCCCACCGCTTTGCCCAGCCGCAAGAGTGGCAATGCACCAGTCAATTGCTTGCGTACTTTTTCAGGCATGCCAGAGGCGGCAACGGTCGCCATCAAATTGTAATATACCCGGTGATATTCACCTAGATCAAATGCCGGGCGCGCCGCACGATCCACTTTGGCTCCGGCTTTTTCCAGCGTATCGGCCATTTGTTCGAATACTTCAATCTGCGCAGTTTCCACCGGACAAAACGGATCGTCAAACCAGCAAGCCACCCGAAAATCCGATAGTTTCTTGGCCCGTGATTTGGGCAAAGAGATTTTCCAAGCTCGTGCATGTTCCGGATCCGGTCCGACCAATACGGACATAGCTAATTTCAAGTCACGGGCCGAACGGGCCAAGGGGCCAGAGACAGCCAGATCAGCCGTGCTTAACGTACCGGGCGGCCCCGGAATATGCCCGCGTAACGGTATAATCCCAAAACTGGGTTTATGGCCGTAAACCCCGCAAAACGCAGCGGGCACGCGGATTGATCCAGCCAGGTCACTACCCAATTCCAACGGTGTCATGCCAGTTGCCAACGCAGCCGCAGCCCCGCCGGACGAACCCCCGGTGGTCTTTTGTAAATCATACGGATTATTGGCCGTGCCAAACAACGGGTTAAAACTTTGAATGTCCGAGGCGTAGGTTGGCAAATTGGTTTTCCCGAACACAATTGCGCCTGCGTCTTTCAAAGAGCCAACCGCCAACGCATCGGTTTTAGGAATGTGGGTTTGAAACTCGGGCGCGCCAGCCGTGGTGCGTAATCCTTCAGTTTCATAGGTATCCTTGATGGTCATGGGCAGACCGTGTAAGGTGCCTTTTGCCTTGCCCGCTTTGCGGTCCGCGTCGGCTGTCTTGGCTAAAGCAAGCGCCCGATCTCGATCAAAAGTAATGATCGAATTGACCTTGTCGTTGACTTGATCCGTTTGGCTGAGAAATTCACCCAATAACTCGACAGAGGAGAAATTTCCGGCCTTCAATTCTTTGAGCAAAGCTGTCGTATCTTGAAAAACTAAATCCGCCATGCGCTGCCCTACCCGATTGAACTTTCAGGTTGCACTCTGGGGAATTTCTAACAGGAAATCCAGACAAGTTTAGGACTTTAGCTCGATCAAAAGGGCTTAGCGGTATTATATGCTTCAAGTGACTCTTCAGCCAGTTGCTACAGCAGCCACTTCAATTCGGCCATCCAGTACATCGTACATATTGCCGCATTTCAGCGCCGCAAACAGCCCCAAACGCCCCAAACGCATCGTGGCATTTTGCGCCAGTTCCAACACGGATTGCAGTAATTCAAAATTGGCGCTGTCATTGGCTACGCCCTCATCAGAGATCATATCAATCAACCATTCTTCGCCATCGAATTCCAAAAACCCGTATTCACCGCTTTGCCCGAGCAGGTGATCGGTTACGGTTTCAACAAAGGCTCGTTTCCACGCCTGATCGTTTTTTTCAAACGTTGCTCCAACTGTAAACAAGGTTTCGGCTTCTGCTCTGGTCGCAGGACCATCACTAAAAATCCGACGTTGCACGGCCAAAGCCTCGCAAACACTCATTGGTGAAAATTTTGAAATTTGCTGCGCCAACAGCTCACCACGACAATCACCCATACCCCATTCTCCCTTGTCTCCGGCCCTCTTCTTGGGACCATGAACAAGTAGACTAACAAAACAGGGTTATTTTTCTCTTAGCGGAGGTAAGAATTTTCAAAGCGGAATGTTATCGTGTTTTTTCCAAGGGTTGCTTAGCTGTTTGTTTTTTAGGGTTCGTAACGCACCAATCACCCGCTTGCGGGTGGCGTGTGGGATGATCACGTCATCGATATAGCCTCGGCGCGCCGCCACAAATGGATTGGCAAAATTATCTTCATATTCTTGGGTTCGTTGTGTAATTTTTTCTGGATCGCCAGCTTCGGCCCGAAAGATAATTTCCACGGCTCCTTTGGCACCCATCACGGCGATCTCGGCAGTTGGCCACGCATAGTTGATATCACCACGCAAATGCTTGGAGGCCATCACGTCATAGGCCCCGCCATAGGCTTTGCGGGTGATAATGGTTACTTTGGGCACGGTAGCTTCGGCATAGGCAAACAGCAGCTTTGCACCATGTTTGATCAAGCCGCCGCTTTCCTGCTTGGTCCCAGGCAAGAAACCCGGCACGTCAACAAAGGTCACCAGCGGAATATCAAACGCATCGCAAAAGCGCACAAATCGCGCTGCCTTCTTGGAGGCATCAATATCCAGAACCCCGGCCAAGATCATCGGTTGATTGGCAACAAAGCCGACGGTTTTGCCATCCATCCGACCGAAGGCCGTAATGATGTTAGCTCCAAAGTCAGGCATGATCTCAAACAGATCACCCTCATCGGCCACCCGGTGCAAAACCTCTTTCATGTCATAGGGCATGTTGGGGTTTTCTGGGATTAGACTATCCAGCGCGTTTTCGTCACGGTCCGCGTGGTCGAAATGTGGTCGAACCGGCGGCTTTTCGCGGTTGTTGGTCGGTAGAAAATCAATCAGCCGCCGAATTTGCACCAGCGCTTCAAAATCATTCTCAAAGGTGCCTTCGGCTACGCCAGACACTTTGCTGTGCATGGCGGCCCCACCCAATTGTTCATGGGTCACTACCTCATTGGTCACGGTTTTGACCACATCTGGTCCGGTCACATACAAATAGGAGGTATCGCGCACCATAAAGATGAAATCCGTCATGGCGGGCGAATAGACATCACCCCCAGCGCACGGCCCCATAATCACTGAGATTTGTGGGATCACCCCGGAAGCCAGCACATTGCGTTGGAACACTTCGGCATAGCCACCCAAAGCGTCCACGCCTTCTTGAATGCGCGCCCCGCCACTGTCGAACAAGCCAATAATCGGCGCACCATTTTTGAGCGCCATATCTTGTACTTTGCAAATTTTCTGAGCATGGGCCAGCGATAGCGAGCCACCCATCACGGTAAAATCCTTGGCAAACACATAGACCATTCGGCCATTGATGGTACCGGTGCCGGTGACCACCCCGTCCCCCGGTACCTTGTTGGCTTCCATGCCAAAGTCGGCACAACGATGTTCGACAAACATGTCGTATTCTTCGAATGAATTTTCATCAAGCAGCAATTCAAGACGCTCTCTGGCCGTTAGCTTGCCTTTGGCGTGTTGGCGCTCCATGCGGGCCGCACCGCCTCCGGCCCGTGCGGCGGCACGGCGGGCTTCGAGTTCTTTGATCACTTGATTCATGGGTCTATTCTCCAACTGGGTGCCTAGCATTCCCGCAAGGCCAAGCCAAGCGATTGGCTATTCCTGTGCGGCCGACATAAAGCGGGTTGAGGCTTCCAAACTAGCCAATAGTCCATCGGCTCGCGTTTTGGCCTCTTGATCTTCGCCCCACTGGCGGATTTGCCAGTCTTCTTCGATCCGCGACAGATCAAAGGCTTGCTGTGCGCCTATTTTGGCATCCAACAGGGCAAAGCCAAGCACGCACGACCCGAGCAATGCCGAAGCATGAAGTAATGCGGTTAGCGCAAATGGCTCCATCTCCAATGCAGCATTGCGCATGTTTTCCAGTGCATCCAACGGAATATCTGGTGGGGTCAGAGTGGTCGAAACCCCAAGCCGCGCTCCGAATTTTTCTTCGGCCCAATCCAACCAAATGTCCCACTCTTTGGCTTGCAATTCCTGCAAGTCCAACGGTTCCGCCACGCGAAAACAAAGCAAATCGGATGCGGCGAACCGAACCAGCTCACCGGCGCTGGCCGCTTTATTCATGCCCATATGATCATGGGCCACATTAGCCAAGCGGCTAATAGGCATAAAGTCGGGCCGGATGGTTTCGGTTTGGGCCTCCCATTCCGCTGCCACCAGTTCGGCTAACGCCTTTGTGGGCAGTCGAAGTACTGAACGCGCCGGGGTGCGTAAGGTTTTATCATCCAACATGATGATCCATGATCGCCCTTCTGGCTGACAGGAAACCGTCTTGAAGAAACGTTTGATGGCTGGCGGTTCAGGTTTCATACTGGAACCGCATCAAAAGGAATGGTCATTCGGTGCTCCCTGCCCCGGATTGGGTTGGTTCCATGCCACATATACGATGGAAACAGCGCCAGCCATCCCGGTTTTGGGGCAAACCAGGTTTCCGCCGTATCTGCGCCGGGGATGGCAAACGGTGGCTCACCAAATTTGATCCAGCCTTCCTTGGTCGGTGAATTAGGAACCGCTTTGGGTACTTGCGTATAATATGCGGCGCTGATCCACCCGGCAGGATGAACATGGCTGACGTGAAACCCGCCATCATTCAAGCGAGCTGACCATGATCCAGCAAATTTGTAAGATCCGGTTTTCCGCCGGTATAGAGGATGTGTTTGATCATCTGGCATGGCGTCAATATAGGCCCGAATTGGCTCGTCCAATGCCTTATAATAGGCTTGGATCACCGGATTTTTGCTGTGCAATAAATCAATGCTGGTTTGTGAGCCATTGCGTAATGACTGATAGAGCGGGTGCATGGAAAACTTGTGCAATTTCTCCATTTCGGCACACAATGCATCATTGAATTCTTCGGTCGTTGCGTAACCGGGCGGTGGCGGTAACGGACAAGGGCGGACCAATTTGGTATAATCACATATGCGTTCGTATTCTGGTGAACCAAGCAATCGTAATGCGCTAATCCGCAACCCAATCCAGAACTGGTCATCCGGCAAAACCTGCGCCCCCATATCAGCATGATGCAAGGCTTGTTCACCCTGTCCCAGCATCAAATAGGCTCGCGACAGATTACCTCGAGCCGGCAGGGCATCCGAGTTCATTTCCAAGACAGCTTCCGCATGAAACTTTACGTCGGTCGGGGCATTGGCCTTAATGTAAAAATTGGCCATCGCATGGTGAAAATCCAGTCCAGCGCCTAATTTTGCCTCGCCCTGCTTGATGATCGCAATAGCTTGGTCAATTTCATCCATTCTGGAGAGGGTTTCCCCGAATAATACATAGAGATTTCGTTCCCCTGGATATTTCTCGATGCGCTGTTCAAACAAGTCGTAAATGCGATCATTTTCCTTTTGCATAAATAGCAAATTACTGACTTCCATCAGGCTGTCTTGATTGGTTGGTTCGATGGTCAGTGCTTCAGCAAAAGCCTGATGGGCTTCCTCAAAACGGTTTAGCTTGAGTAAAATTTTCCCCTTGAAATGAAAATGCGGATGTCGGTCGGTCGGTGCTGGTACAGTTTTCGTCAGAACAGACAACGCTTCTTCACTTTGTTCATTACCATCCAGTGCCTTGGCGTGATAATAACTCAGCCCTCTAACTTGGCTCGCATGGGCCTTCAATACCTGAAAGGATTGTATGGCTAACTCGGCATTGCCATTTTCAGTCTGTGCTCGCGCCTTTAATATCTGAATATCCGGCGTATTTTGATTACCGGCATATCCTTGGATCAGCTCTAGCGCTTCATCCGGTCTATTCTCGGTTACCAAAAGCTCCGCAAATCTGATCAGAGCCGGATGATAACTAGGTTGGATACGCAAAACCTGCCGCAGCAATTTTTCAGATTTTGAAAATTCATTTTCCCGGTAATACAATCCGGCCAGCGTATTCATGGCCTCCACATTAGCGTCGTCATGTTTAATGGACGCCTCAAAATACTGAATAGCTAGGTCAGGTTTCTGAACCCGGTCATAAATCATCCCTAGCAATTGACAGACTTTTGAAGATTTGGGTTGTTGGGCCAAAACCTGTAAACACAGGCGTTCCGCCTCAGTAGCATTGCCGCCCTGCAAGGTCTGCCAAGCATAGGCCAATTGTTGGTCCGCGTTCATTCCATTCCCTCAAACAGGTTTTGCGGGATGGATTGCTCAAAGCCTAACATGTCCATGGCTCGCTTGAAGTGCGGCGGGAACGGACATATCTGTGAAAATGTGCCGCCGGACGGGCTGGGCAAGGACAAAGACCAAGCATGGAGCATTAACTGGTCGGGCAGCCCCCCCAATGGATCGCGATCACAGACGTATTTGTGATCGCCGGAGATCGAATACCCAATTTCAGCCAGGTGAAATCGCAATTGGTGGGTTCGCCCGGTTTCGGGTCGTAGCGCCACCAACGCCGCTTTTTGTCCAGCGCCGGAAACCACCGTATAAAGCGTGCGCGAATACTGTGCCTCGCGCTCCCCATGGCGGCCCCAGACCATTTGTTCGCGCTCTTTAGGACCCATTCCCTTTTTCATATAGCCCTTAATGATCCCTTGTTCCGGGCGAGGATTGCCCAACACAATAGCCAGATAGGTTTTTTCCGCTTTGCGGGATTTGAACGCCTTGGCCAATGATGCGGTTGCGTTCGGGTTGCGCCCCAGCACCAACAGCCCGGATGTATCGCGGTCAAGGCGGTGTACTAATTTGGGGATATGCTCGCCATCGCTTAACGCGGGCAACATGCCATCAATATGCCGAGGCGTGCCGGTGCCACCCTGTACCGCCAAGCCGGACGGTTTGTTCAGAGCAAACATGTTTTGATCTTCAAAGATCACCATGGATTTGACCAAGGCGCTGTCTTTGGCATTGACCATGGGTCGGGTTGGCAGCTTTGGCACTGTCACGTCAAACGGTGGCAAACGCACTTCCATTCCGGTAAGCAATCGGAAGTTAGCTTTGGCTTTTTTGCCATCGACCCGGATATCACCCTTCCGCAAGGCTTTTTCGATCTTGCCCTGCCCCAAACCCGGCATGCGCCGTTTGATCCAGCGATCAAGCCGAGTGTCATTTTCTTCCGCTTTGACTTCTATATTTTGTACTTTACTCATCCGGTAAACATCTTTCTGGCTATCATCAGACCTAACATCAAGGCCAACACGGACAGCACCACCGAACTGGTGCCATAGAGGACTGCCCCACTCCACGCTTTACGTTGGATCATTTGCACCATCTCTAGTGAAAATGCCGAAAACGTCGTGAACCCGCCAAGCAGCCCCACGCCAAAGAACAAACGTAAATCCTTGCCACCGTCTATCTCGTAGGCCAACCAGCCAACCAATAGGCCCATGGCGCATCCGCCGAGCACATTGACCGTCAGCGTGGCAAGGGGAAACCCGGCATTCGGCCAATGTAACGCGAAGCGGCCGACCAAGTGCCGAGCCATTGCGCCAAGGCCACCGCCTAATCCGACAAGTAGAAGTGTTTTCATGGGCGGAGTTCTACGCCGCCTCTATCCAGCCCGCAAACTCATTCTTCAGCTTTTTGTTGACGCAAGGACCGCCATTTGGCTAATCGTTCAGCCACAGCGCGCTCATAGCCGCGCCCCGCAGGTTGGTAAAACTCCTGTTGCCCCAGCTCGTCAGGAAAACAGGCTTGCCCGGAAAACGTACCTTCCGCCTCGTGGTCATACGAATACCCGTCGCCATAGCCCAGTTCCCGCATCATCTTGGTAGGCGCATTTAACAAATGCTTGGGCGGAGCCAATGAGCCAGAACTGGCCGCCGCAGCCTTGGCCGCCTTGAACGCGGTATAAACTGCGTTTGATTTTGGCGCACAGGCTAAATGGATACATGCCTGCGCCAGCGCCAGTTCGCCCTCCGGACTGCCCAACAACCGGTAGGTTTCAACCGCCGCCATGACGGTTTGCAAGGCAGATGGATCAGCGTGGCCAATATCCTCGCTGGCCATGCGGACCATTCTACGGGCCAGATAGAGCGGATCTTCGCCGCCACCGAGCATCCGGGCCAACCAATAAAGCGCCGCATCAGGATCAGAACTACGCACTGATTTGTGCAGGGCCGAAATCAAATTGTAATGCTGTTCCCGATTGCGATCGTATTGGGTCGCCCGCTTCTGGACCAGTTTAGCTAATCCATCCGGGTCTAGCTCTGTGTTGCCCTCCAGCGCCAATACTTCCTCGGCCAGATTGAGCAAATATCGGCCATCACCGTCTGCCATGGCACACAAGGCCAAACGGGCTTCTGTATTCAGCAACAGACGTTTGCCGGTGCGCTGCTCTACCCGGTTCAGCAACTCACTCAGTGCAGGCTCGTCCAGTCGCTCCAGCACCAGCACAGAACACCGGGACAACAACGCGCCGTTGAGTTCAAAAGACGGATTTTCTGTGGTTGCTCCGATTAGGGTAACCACCCCCTGCTCCACGTAAGGCAGAAAGCCATCTTGTTGTGCTTTGTTAAACCGATGAATTTCATCAACAAACAGCAATGTCCCTTTGCCGGTTTGCCGCCGTGCAGCGGCTGCATCGAATACTTTGCGTAAATCCGCCACACCGGAAAACACCGCCGACAGCAATTCAAAATGCAGGTCTGTATGCTTAGCCAGCAAGCGAGCGATACTGGTTTTACCTACCCCCGGTGGACCCCATAGGATCAGCGAGGACAGTCGATGTTGCGCCACCATGCGGCCAATCGGCCCCTCGGCCCCCAGCAGATGATCTTGCCCCACCACCTCATCCAATGAAGTGGGGCGCAATAAATCAGCTAGTGGTTGCGGTGCGCTGGACTGCAATCCAGCCGCCTCGAATAAATTGCTCATGGGCACAGTCTAGCGAGACCATCGCTACAGGCAAAGAAAAACAACTTCCGTTATCTTCGAGTACGGATGGTGGCCGAAATTTCTCGGCCAGCCCGCTCAATTCGCACCGGCCACTTCAGACTTCCTTCTCCAGTTTCCAACGCATGCATCAAATCATCAACCTCGATGATATCCTCGGCGTTCAGTTCTAAAATAATGTCGCCGGGCCGAATGCCATAATAACTTGCCGCAGAGCGAGACTGCACGGCCAGCACCAATACACCGTCAAGAAACGGGTCCAGTCCCTTTTCTTCGGCCAGGGCCGGTGACAAATTGGCGATTTGCGCCCCGGCAAACGGGTGCTCGCCAACCAGTTCCGTTTCCTGTCGAACCGGCATTTCTGGTGCGGCGCGGGTTTTTAGTTGCTTGTCGAATTCACGTCCATCACGCAAAATACGCACTGGGATTTTCTCGCCCACTTTGTGGATCGCCAACCGAAAACGCAAACCCTGTTCGGAATTGATGTCTTGCCCATCAATGCCCAACACCACATCACCGCGTTTAATGCCAGCTTTAGCGGCCGCAGCCCCCGGGTAAAGTTCTGAAACCAAAATACCGCGCGGACGATCCAGCCCCAGTGAGGCCGACAAATCACGATCGATTTTTTGCAATCGTGCGCCAAACCAAGGTCGCACCACTTCACCATCCGATATCGCGGATTCGACCACCCTGCGCACCATAGCCGAAGGTATGGCAAAACCGATGCCGTTAGAACCACCGGAACGAGACAAAATAATCGTATTCACCCCCAGCAGCTCACCATTCATTGAGACCAAAGCGCCGCCCGAATTTCCTGGGTTGATCGCAGCATCTGTTTGCACAAAAAACGCATAATCACTGGCTCCGACATCGGTTCGGGCCAAGGCCGATACAATCCCACTAGTCACCGTTTGACCAACTCCAAACGGGTTGCCAATTGCCAGCACCAAATCGCCAACTTCGGTTTTGGTGCTATCGGCAAATGACATTGAGGTCAGG
>JAJFFR010000273.1 GCA_021776555.1 Robiginitomaculum sp. | reverse complement strand
TCAGGTGTTGCCACTCGATTACACCAAATTTCGGTGAGTTTTGGGTTTTCGGCATCAAAAACCGCCGTTTCGATCTTGGTGCCTCCAAGGTCGATTCCGACTAGTATTTTTGGATTTTTGCTGTTAATGTTCACGACTTGTTCACTCTGATGACTTTTAACCGTTCGGTCAATGGAGTTTTAAGGAGTTTGGCGTTTAATGCAGTTACAAGAAACTCAACGTCCCAAGGACGGCAACTCGGTGGGCGCCAGCGCCATGTTAAAGGCTATGCCAAAAAAAATTCTCATTGTCGAAGATAACGAACTGAACATGAAATTATTTCGTGATCTGCTCGAAGCGCACGGATATGAGACTTTACAAACCCGCGAAGGGTTGCAGGCATTGCAAATTGCCAGAGAGCAAGGGCCAGATTTGATCTTGATGGATATCCAATTGCCAGAAGTTTCCGGCATGGAAGTCATCAAATGGATCAAAGAAGATGAAGCGCTTGCAAAAATTCCGGTAATTGCAGTTACAGCTTTTGCAATGAAGGGGGATGAGGAACGCATACGCGAAGGCGGATGCGAGGCCTATATTTCCAAACCGATCTCGGTTGTGCCGTTCATGGAGACGATCAAGTCCTTCCTTGAAGACTGACCGGGGAGCATATCCATGACCGGTCGCATTCTCATTGTCGATGATATGGATAGTAATATCCGGGTTCTAAGCGCCAAGCTGGAAGCTGAGTATTATGATGTTTTGATTGCCAATAGTGGTGCAGACGCCATTTTGACCGCACGACAGGAACAACCTGACTTAATTTTGCTCGACGTGATGATGCCGGTCATGGACGGGTTCGAGACGTGTCGGCAACTTAAAAAGGACCCGATCACGCAACATATTCCGGTAGTTATGGTCACGGCGCTCGACCAACAAAAGGACCGGGTTGATGGTTTACAGGCTGGTGCCGATGATTTCTTGAGCAAGCCGATTGATGACATTGCCCTGTTTGCACGGGTTCGGTCCTTGCTTCGGTTAAACTCTGTAATGAACGAGTTGCGATTGCGCGATGCTTCAGGACGGCCAGAAGGTGCTACAGCAGCTATTGCTTCTTTACCAAAATCCGCTGGTGGTAGAATCTTGGTTGTCGAGGAGAGTGAACGCTACGGGTTGCGTATTGCCGAAAAACTGGGCGAGCCGTATTCGTGCCAAGTGGTCACTGACCAACGGGCGGCGGCGGAGCTGGCCGAGCAGGATTTCGATTTGGTTTTGATCAATCTGGCTACCAAAGAGTTTGACGGATTGCGGTTGTGCGCCAATGTGCGGGCCAAAGAGGCTAGTCGGCAAATGCCGATCCTGTGCATGATCAACCCGGAAGAAAGAGAACGCTCGGTGCGGGCATTGGACATCGGGGCCAATGACATATTGGAACGTCCTGTGGAGCGGTTTGAGTTGCGAGCGCGGGTGCGGACTTTGTTGGAGCGCCGGTTTTATACCGAACAATTACGCGGCAATCTCGATCAATCGTTAGAATTGGCCTTTACCGATCAATTAACCGGGCTGTTCAATCGCCGCCATTTGGATAACCGTTTGAAAGAGTTGTCCAATCGCGCAAGCCAGGGTGCAGAAACCGGTGTGGTTCTGATGATCGATATTGATCATTTTAAGAACATAAATGACACGTGGGGTCATCAGGCTGGCGATGCCATATTGCAGCAAATTGCCAAACAAATCCGATCCAGTTTTCGAGCGATCGATATTAGTTGCCGTTATGGCGGTGAAGAATTTGTGATTCTGATGCCTCGGGCAGATTTACAAAGCGCTAAGGCCGGAGCAGATCGATTTCGCAAGGCAATTGGAGGTTTTGAATTCCCGGTCGAGCCAGACGGCAAAACGATTCGGATTACCGTTTCTGGCGGATTAGCTGTACTTGGCGCAGATGAAACCGGCGAGCAGGCGTTGGCTCGGGCCGATGCTGCACTGTACCATGCCAAGAAAAATGGCCGCAATCGAATGATTGCAGCCACCAAAAAGTCGGAAATAAATCAGGTAGCGAGTTAAACCCGCTGGATCAATTACTTGATCTTGCCTTCTTTGAAATCAACATGCTTGCGTACAACCGGGTCGTACTTTTTCAGCACCAACTTTTCGGTCATGGTTCGGGCGTTTTTCTTGGTTACATAGAAAAACCCGGTTCCTGCTGTGGAATTCAAGCGAATTTTAATACCGGCTGGTTTGGCCATTGTTCCAACTCCAATAGGAAGTGATGCCGGTCTTTCCAGCAAGAGCGGCGGACAATACTGGTGAATGCCGACCTGTCAACTGGTTAGTTGATTGTCTGAAGCAGTTGTTGGCCGCTCCCGGAACCAGAACGCCGCGCTTAGGTAAATCATGGCAAAAACCGCCAACCCAAACATCGCGCCATGTGGATTGAATGCGTCCATCAATGGCCCGATAACCAATGGACTTAGCATGGAGCCAATTCCATACATCAAGACCAAAGCCGCGCTGGCGGCCGTCAATTCTTTTTTGCTAAATTTTTGCCCGACTAGAACCAAAGCCAGTATGTACAAGCCTTCGCCCATGCCCACATAAATGAAGAATATGGCGTAAACCGCCGTGGTGGACAGACCGATGGTCAGCCACATCAAAATCGGCGCGAGCAGGGTTGCTACTCCGCAGATCACCAGTAGCTGATAACGATCCATTTTGTCGCCGAGCCAGCCAATTGGAAATTGCAGAGCAATGACCCCGACCGCCCCGACCGCGATCAATCGCAAAGCGTCGGTTTCAGCCATTCCGGCCCGCAATGCCCAAATTGGCGAGAAATGTGTGGCTGCTGTTTCAATTGCGCCAAATGCCAATGCGGCCAGCATGATCCTCGGCGCTTTGGCGAAAAAGGAAAACAATACACGAGGTGAGGTCTCGTCACGATCCGGCGCAAGTAATTGCGGTCCGGGAGCCAATAGGGGAAAGATGCCAAGCAGGCAGATGATGGCCCCGGCCAAAAACGGCGCCCATCCAGAAATACCCAGATAGGCAACCAGTAAGCCGCCAATGCCAAAACCAGCCGCCAATGCAATGGAGTAAATACTCAGCAAGCGAGCGCGCAGATGATTCGGAGCCAATTGGTTGATCCAGGTTTCACTGGCGATAAACAGGATCGAAACCGCAAAACCGGAAACGAACCGCATGATCATCCACAGGGTTACCGAATCAACCAACCGGTAAAAAATGTAACTGAATGACGTAAGCAACAGACTGATGATCAAAATCGGTCGGGTTGGGAATTTGGACAAAATCAATGGAGCAAACGGTGCTGCGACCACAATCGACAAAGCTCCGCTAAGTGCATTGATTCCGATTACCAACCCGGAGCCGGTCATCATCTCTAAATTCATGGCCAATAGAGGTAGACCCAACCCAAAGGCAATCCCAACAATGGACACGCACGAAATCGCAGCGACGATTGATAATCGCCAGCCGGGTGTATCTATATCTTGATCTGCATGTTCCATGAAAAATTCACCTGTTTGGGGAGACGGGCATACGCTTGGCTTCAGTTGGCGCAAGGCGAAGTTTCATGTAGAGACTCATTTTTCCGAATATGGTGACGTTTTAGCCACCATCATTCGGTTCAACAGGATTGGGGTGGGCGGCTACAGCAGAGTGCGGACGTGCTTGCCATAGGACTTGTGGTAGAAAGGTGTGCCAAGGTTTGGGTCAGCGGTTCGGGCTTGCAGATCCGCCAGTACCATACGGGTGATCATCGGCAGATCAAGGTCATTTGCCTGCTGGCTGGTGACCCATTGCAGCTCTTCCAGTTCGCCACTGGCCAGATCGGCTGGATCATCAATCAAACTGTCAGCTCGCGCCGTGAAAAACCAAGTATCAAATCGTTTGGAATGGTAGGGCGGTGTTATGGCCCGGGCCAACAAGGACAAGGAGGCCAAGTCTAACCCAAGTCGGTTGTCAAAGAACGCTCGAAAACTGTCCGGTGTTTTTCTGGACGAACCGGATGGTAAAACCGGCTTTGCCAGTTTTAGCCCGGTTTCCTCATAGGTTTCACGAATGGCCGCAGAAGCCGCCGCAAAGGCCCGAGTTTCGGGCATGTATTTGGCCATGGTTTGCACCATGTTGGGGCATATGGTCGTAGCAATCGGTGCTTTGCCATCGGTCACGTCAACCCGACCGCCGGGAAACACAAACTTGCCCGGCATGAAGCGATGACCCATGGCCCTTTTGCCCATCAAGAACTCAACATTGCCCGTATTCTCTCGTAGCAAGATCAAAGTGGATGCTAGTTTGGGGCGGGTGGCATGCTCAGCTTTTT
>JAJFFR010000272.1 GCA_021776555.1 Robiginitomaculum sp. | reverse complement strand
CGGTTTGATTTGGGGCTTTACATATTTTCGTATTCAAATCCTGCTCATTTGGCGAATGCTATTTTTCAGATTCATTCAAAAAAATTAGAAAGTTTGGAACGCCTAATTCCTTTAGGATTTGCAAAAGAATTTATTAGAAACACTCAAAATAAAATCATTGATGATATTGATTATACAAAAAATATGGGTGAGCTACAAAGAGTTGCCGGTGAAGCATCCGAGGATTTGTTGGGCTTTATTGCAGGGCGTCTGAAGGTGCATCTCCGTGAAACGGGTATTAGGCATGACTTGATAGATGCAGTGCCTTCTTTGAGTGTATATGGTAATCCAAACGACCTCGTAGCAATTGTGGCGCGGGTGGAGGCATTGCAGGCATTTTTGGGGACCGATGACGGGACGCAATTATTGGCCGGGTCCAAACGTGCCGCCAATATCGTCACCGTCGAGCAAAAGAAATCCGGGCAGACTTATGGCACTGATGTAGATGCCAGCTTGCTGGTCGAGCCAGAAGAAAAAGCGTTGTTTGCGGCGCTGGAAAAAGCCAGCCAGACCGCAGCCAAAGCGATTGCTGCCGAGGACTATACCGCAGCTATGGCGGCGTTGGCGCCGTTACGCGGGCCGATTGATGCGTTTTTTGATGAGGTGATGGTCAATGATGAGGACGATAACTTGCGGGTGAATCGTCTAAAATTGCTGTCAGGGATTCGCGGCGCACTGGCACCTGTGGCAGACTTTGATCGAATCGCCGGATGAGCAAATATGTGTTTTGTATCCTTCTATCTTCCCGTCACCCCGGACTTGATCCGGGGTCCAGCCTTGCAAGTCGGACCGGGAAATGATCAGAAAAACTGGATTCCGGGTCAAGCCCGGAATGACGGAATGAGAGAGGGGCGGCAGAGCCTGCACAAACAATGGGCAAGACAATGACAAATTGGGTGTATGGATTTGGCAATGGCGCAGCCGATGGCAATGCGCCCATGAAAAACCTGTTGGGGGGCAAGGGGGCTAATTTGGCTGAAATGTCCTCTTTGGGTTTACCGGTGCCACCCGGATTTACCCTGACCACTGAAGTTTGCTCGGCTTATTACGACCACGACAAAGCCTGGCCTGATGGCTTGCGGGCGCAGGTTGATGCAGCTTTGCAAGTCTTAGAAGCGCAAGCGGGTAAGAAATTTGGCGATGCCAAATCGCCATTGCTGGTTTCGGTGCGTTCTGGCGGTCGGGCCTCGATGCCTGGCATGATGGATACGGTCCTAAACTTGGGGTTAAACTCGAAGACGGTTGAAGGCTTGGCCGAAATGTCGGGCGACCGACGCTTTGCGTTTGATAGCTATCGGCGTTTTATCCAGATGTATTCCGATGTGGTGCTGGGCCTCGATCATGATCTGTTCGAGGAATTACTAGACGAACATAAAGACATCCAAGGCTATGAGGCCGACACCGACATGTTGGCCGAGGATTGGGAGAAGATCGCCGGGCAATATCTGGCCTTGGTTGAAGAGGAACTGGACGCTCCGTTTCCCTCAACCGCGTCCGAACAATTATGGGGCGCGATCCGCGCCGTGTTTAACAGCTGGATGACCGAGCGCGCCAAGGTCTATCGCATGCTGCACGAAATCCCCGAAAGCTGGGGCACGGCGGTCAACATCCAAGCCATGGTATTTGGCAATATGGGCGATCGTTCGGCCACCGGCGTGGCTTTTACCCGCAACCCATCCACCGGCGAGAAAGCGTGGTATGGCGAGTTCTTGATCAATGCCCAAGGCGAGGACGTGGTGGCCGGTATCCGAACACCCCATGCTTTGACCAAAGCAGCCCGTCGGGAAATGGGCGACAAACAGATCTCGATGGAAGAAGCTTTGCCAGAGGTGTTTGGAGAGCTAACCCAAGTTTTTGACACGCTGGAAACTCATTATAGCGACATGCAGGACATAGAATTTACGGTTGAACAGGACCGTTTATGGATGCTGCAAACCCGGGCTGGAAAACGCACCGCCGGGGCTGCATTGAAAATCGCGGTGGATATGGTCGGCGAGGGTTTGATCAGTGAGCAAGAAGCCATTTTGCGAATTGAGGCCACTTCGCTGGATCAATTGCTACACCCGCGTCTGGCTGATGGCCATACCAATGTCATCCTGACCAAAGGTTTGCCAGCTTCACCTGGCGCGGCCACCGGACAAGCGGTATTTACCGCCGACGAAGCGGTGCTCCGGGCCGGGCAAGGGCAGGATGTCATTCTGGTTCGGGTCGAAACTTCGCCAGAGGACATTCACGGCATGCACGCCGCCAAAGGGATTGTGACAGCGCGCGGCGGTATGACTTCACATGCTGCGGTGGTAGCGCGCGGCATGGGGAGGCCTTGCGTTTCAGGAGCCGGCGGCTTGCAGATCAATGCGCGCCAGCAAAAGTTTGAAGTGGCGGGTCGCACCGTGAATGAGGGCGACATCATCACTATTGATGGCGGCAAAGGGCATGTCTTGTTAGGCGCAGCACCGATGGTGCAGCCTGAGCTAACCGGTGAATTTGCCACTTTGATGGGATGGGCTGATGCTCAGCGCCGCATGAAAGTGCGGACTAATGCCGAAACGCCCGAAGACGTACAAACCGCCCGTGACTTTGGGGCCGAAGGGATTGGCCTGTGCCGGACTGAGCACATGTTCTTTGAGGAAAGCCGTATTGCGGCGGTTCGCGAAATGATCTTGGCCGAGGACAAAGTGGGGCGAGTTGCTGCATTGGATCGAATTTTGCCGATGCAACGCGGTGATTTTGTCGAGATATTCCAGATTATGGGTGATCTGCCCTGCACCATCCGCTTGCTGGACCCACCCTTGCACGAATTTTTACCCCACACCGCCGAAGATGTGGCGATGGTGGCCGAGGCCACCGGTGTTGCGGTGGATGCGTTGATGAAACGGGCCGCTTCACTGGCTGAAAGCAATCCCATGTTGGGCCATCGCGGCTGTCGGTTGGGCATTAGTTATCCCGAAATTTATCAGATGCAAGCCCGGGCGATTTTTGAAGCGCAAGCCGAAGTAAAGCGCGAAACCGGTGTACTGGCCCAAGTCGAGATCATGATCCCGTTGGCCGCCACGGCCAAGGAATTGCAGATTTTGAAATCATGGATTGAATTAGAAGCCAAACAAGTTACCGAAGAGCAGGGCGCAGCACCGGTCTATCAGTTTGGCGCCATGATTGAATTACCCCGCGCGGCGTTATGTGCCGATAAGTTGGCCGCTCCAGCCAGTTTCTTCTCGTTCGGAACCAATGATCTGACCCAGACCGCATTGGGATTATCGCGAGATGATGCTTCGTCATTTTTGGGTGATTACGTGCATCAGGGCGTGTTTGAAAAAGACCCGTTTGTGTCAATTGACGAGCATGGGGTCGGACAGTTGATTGACATCGCGGTGCATCGTGGGCGTGCGGCTCGCCCGGGCATCAAATTGGGGATTTGCGGCGAGCATGGCGGTGATCCGGCCAGTATTGGGTTTTGCGAAAAACTGGGGCTGGATTACATCTCCTGCTCGCCATTTCGAGTGCCAATCGCCCGACTGGCCGCCGCACAGGCCGCAATCCAGAAGCGGGAATTCAAAGCCTGATTTCGATAATATATTACGATTTATGACATAAAGTTGATTGAATTTATCCCCGATTTGCTGTTTGCGGGTATAATTTTCCACGGTTAGCCATTGACGAGAATCGTTTGACTCCCTATCTGCGAGCCAAATTAGGCAGATGTTAAGTGGTTTACGGTAAACCAAGTCTTGATATCTGGTTTGAAGAACGCAAAGCAGCAGGCTGAAAATGAACAAGATCAGCACATATTTGGGGATTAGTACCCCAGCCCTGTTGGGCCGCAGCGCAGTATTTGCGTTGGCAGTATTGGCGTTACCTGTTCTGTTTATGCAGGTTCCTGATAAGGCTGAAGCCCAAGTTGAAGACAGCATGTGGCGTGACATGGCGCACTCGTTTGTTGCGACCGGTCCGGTTCCGTCTTTAACCAGCATTGCCCCGAAGACCTTTGAATTTGCTGAACTGCAAACCTTCACCCGCAATCATTTTGATCTGGCTGAGACGCAGACCACCAAATTGGATTGCCTGACCACCGCAATTTATTATGAAGCTCGCTCCGAACCCATCGCCGGCCAGCGGGCCGTGGCACAAGTGGTCTTAAACCGTGTGACATCGCGGCATTACCCCTCTACCGTCTGTGATGTGGTTTACCAAGGTTCGACCCGCACCACTGGTTGTCAGTTTTCCTTTACCTGTGATGGATCAATGGCGATTAAACCAAGAGCCAAAGCATGGGCGCGCTCGCGAGCTAGTGCGGTAAACGCATTGCTTGGCATCGACAAACCGACCATTGGCCGCGCCACGCACTACCATACGGTGGCCATTCGCCCGTTCTGGTCCAACACATTGTTACGTACCGCCGATGTGGGCAGCCATATTTTCTACCGCTTCCCGAACCGCCGGGAAAAAGCCGCGATGGCGAAAAGCATTTAAGTGCTGCTGCATTTGTGGCGTATTCTTTTTCCATTACGATCCCCTCACCCCCGCCCTCTCCCATAAGGAGAGGGAGTTATATTGCCTAGGTTATCGCAGCTGCGCCCCTTCTCCCTAAGGGAGAAGGCCGGGATGAGGGGAACGTAGGTGCAAACTGAAGTCGTCGGTTTCTAACCAACCTAAAAAAATGGACCAGATGGCCTGTAAGCCGGGTTCTGTCTTCCTGACGCGAGGTCAGGAGAGGCGATCATTCATCTGGGATGCCTGTTGCCAGACACCTCATGCAACCGACCCGGATGACAGCGCAAAGACCCGCCTTTTGCCATCCCTATTTGGTTTTGCTTCGAGTGGGGTTTACCATGCCTTGACTGTTGCCAGCCAAGCGGTGCGCTCTTACCGCACCCTTTCATCCTTACCGATCGAGCCGAAGCCAAAGCGGCGGTTTCCTTTCTGTGGCACTTTCCCTGAGCTTGCGCCCGCCGGGCATTACCCGGCACCCTGTCTCTATGAAGCCCGGACTTTCCTCGGATAGCTTGCGCCACCCGCGATCACCCAGCCATCTGGTCCGGGCGCACCCAACAAGAAATGACCGGATGGGTCAAGGTTTTGCGGTGAAAACCTGCCGATGAACCCGGTTAATCAAATCCAGCGTTTCCATATCCAGCAAGCCATCAATCAGCTGTGGACGATAACGCCGCTGGAACTCGGATAACAGGGAATTGGGGTCAGGTTTTGAGAAATCAACTTGTGCAGTTTCATAACCAATCTCTCTGAGCAGCACCCCAGCTGTCTTGCCAGCCAAAGGTTCAGTGCAAGATTGGCGCTGTCCATTCGGCTCGCCGGGCCAAAATCCAATGTCGGCGTTGGCCAATTGCGCCCACGCGAAACGTTCGCCGGGGTCGATCTTTCTTCCCGGGGCGATTTCGTTGTGACCGACAATGTTTTGTGGCGTGATCTTGTGGCGGGCCAATATGGCTTGGCTGAGTTCAATCACCGCCAGCATCTGGGCTTCGGGAAAACCCGGCAGGCCAAAATCATGTCCCCCATTTACAATCTCGATGCCGATTGAGGCGCTGTTGATGTCGGTAACACCCTGCCAGCAAGATAACCCGGCATGCCATGCGCGTTTGTGTTCGGGAACCAGCGCGAATACCTCGCCTTGTTCATCAATTACATAATGTGCCGAGACTTTGGCGGAAAGATCGCACAGGCGCTCCAAGGCGTGTTTCGCGCTTTGCATGCCGGTATAGTGCAAGACCAGCATGCTGATTGGCAGGCTTCGGTCGTCAAAATTGGGTGAGGTCCACTTAACTGTTGGATCAGCGGTCAAATGGTTTGCGCCTATTTACGGTCCAACCTTCGGGACCGCGTTCCGCATCTAGCGTTTCTGGTCCTTCCGCGTTAAAACCATTTGCCTTGAAGTCTCGGGCTGTAAAACGCTTTGGACCAATCCATTTGAATATGAACCAAGCAAAGGCGATGGTGCTAGCCAGAATAAACGTGCCGATAATCGCCGCCATGGCAAAGAAAAACGTCGCCATTGCGGCCAGTGCAGCGAAGCAGACACCAACAACCCACATCATGCTCTTTCGCAAGAACATCACGATTTTTTCGATCAGGTTTTGGTTCGGATTTGAACCCGGACCGATATTTTGTTGAGAAAGGTACATCGCCTTGCTCCTGATTGTGCCCCACACCCTCTTATTTTGGCACTCTTATCCGTTTCGTCAATGCACAAGATTTTGATCTGCCACTCGTTCGGCAATTATTTTGTCATATGCGAGATTGATCATGGCCATTTTGGCATTAGCCAATTCCTGCAATTCGACCGGTAAACCACGGGCCAATACCCGATCCGGGTGGTTATTGGAGGCCATCCGGCGAAAGGCAATTTTTAAATCATCATCTGAAATACTTTCATCAATGCCCAAGATTAAATAGGGATCATCCGGCTCGCGGCCCAGACGTGAAGCCCGGATGCGGCGATATTCACGGGTGGAAAACCCGAAAATGTCCGAAACGGTGTGTAAGAACTGTTCTTCTTCATCGGTTACCACCCCATCGGCTTTGGCAATGTGAAACAGGCCATCTAATACGTCTTCCAACACAAACGGGCAGCAGCGGAATTTGCGGGCGATCTGTCTGGCGTATGATTCGTAACCCAAAGTGGTTTCGCGGAACATGTCGAATAGTTTAGCTACGTCGCTTTCTGCCTCGGGCGGTACTGAAAAGATTTGCCGAAAGGCGATGATTTCATCCGATGTCACCAGACCGTCCGCCTTGGCCATTTTGGCACTTAACGCAATGAGGGAAGCGGCAAATCCCGCATCATCAATGCGCCGATCGTGCGGAAAGCTGTCGGATGTCCGATCCACAAGCAAGTCGGCAGCTCTGGCTCCGATCTCAATCAACTTGCGCCACAATCCCACTTGGGTACTCTCCGGTGATTCCCACGGCCAAATAGCCTTGGTTCGATCATTGGAGTATGAGCAAGAAGTCATGCAAAAAGCAACAAAACCCGGTTGGGATTTTTTGATTGATCGCGGTGGGACCTTTACCGATATTCTGGGGCGCGACCCGACTGGCAATTGGCATGTGCGTAAATTGCTGTCGGTTAACCCGGAAAGTTACGAGGACGCCGCTACTGCCGGGATATGGCAAATCTTGGGTTTGGACGAGCGCCAATCCTTGCCGGATGGTCTGGTTGAGCAGGTTCGCATGGGGACCACCTTGGCAACCAATGCCTTGTTGGAGCGCAAACAAGCCTCGACCTTGTTGCTGACCACCAAGGGATTTGCCGATGCCCTGTTGATCGGCGATCAGATGCGCCCCGATATTTTTGCGCTGGATATTGAACAGATCGAGCCATTGTTTGATGAGTTTATGGAAATCGACGAACGCATTGGCGTTGATGGAACGGTGGTGCGTGCCTTGGACCTCAAACCGATTGCCAAGCGCCTGCGCCGGGCTAGGCGACGCGGTTGCCTCTCGGTGGCGATTTGTCTGGTTCACGGATATCGCTATCCCGAACATGAGGACCAATTGGCCGCCTTGGCCGCCGATGCCGGGTTTACCCATATCACCACCAGCCGGATTGATCCGTTGATCAAGTTTGTCCCCCGGTGCTCAACCTTAGTGATGGATGCGGGCCTGACTCCGATCTTAAGCGAGGGGATTGCCCAGTTCCAGCAGCGTCTGCATGGGGCCAATTTGGTCTTTATGAAATCATCTGGTGGCTTAACCCAAAGTACCGATTTTCGTGGGCGCGACGCGGTATTGTCGGGGCCAGCCGGTGGGGTGGTCGGTATGGCCGGAACTGCCCTTGCCTCCGGGTTCAGCAAGGTCATTGGTTTTGACATGGGCGGTACATCAACCGATGTCAGCCGGGTAAGCGGGTCGCAACGTCAAATGCGTAGCCTGAATCGCCCCGCTGGTATTTTGCTGCGCGCGCCCATGCTGGATATCCATACCATCGCCGCAGGTGGTGGCTCAATCTTGCAAGTCAAAAGCGGGCGCGCCCAAGTGGGGCCGCATAGCGCCGGAGCCATTCCCGGCCCGGCTTGTTATGGGCGCGGTGGCCCGGCCACGGTGACCGATGCCAATTTGGTGTTGGGCCGAATTGATCCCACTGGGTTCCCGCAGGTGTTTGGGACAAATGGCGATGCTGGACTGGACCGCGATGCGGCGGATCAGGCGTTGATCGAACTGGCTCAGCAATTGGGCTTGGCCGATCATCGTGAAGCTGCCGAAGGATTTCTGGAAATTGCTGCCGAGAGCATGGCGCGCGCCGTGCATGCCATGACCGTGCAGGAAGGCGAGGATCCTGCGCAATATGCGCTGGCCAGCTTTGGCGGAGCCGGGGGGCAGATGGCGCTTTATGTGGCCGAGAAGTTGGGCATAGGTACCGTGTTGGTCCATCCGCAAGCCAGCTTGCTATCGGCACTGGGCATGGGGTTGGCTCGTCCCGAAGCCATCGGACGGTTGGCCTTGGGCTTGGAGCTTGTCTCGAAGAATTTGGGAAAAGTGCAGGACAAAGCCGCGCAACTGGCCGAACGAACCCGGGCTGATCTGGCCCCAATGCTGGTCGGGTCGCCAACTCTTTGCACCGAAACGCACATTGAAATGCGAGTGAAAGGATCAGACACCGCGATACGGATTGAGCTGGCAAGCGAACAATTGATGAGCCAACAGTTTGCAGAGCAACATCAAAAGCTGTTCGGATTTTATCTGGGAGATGGACCCTTAGTAATGGATTCGTTGGAAGTCAAAATTCAAGGCGAACCTGGAATTTCTGAGGAAC
The DNA here is from genome assembly GCA_021776555.1 of Robiginitomaculum sp. Taxonomy (GTDB): domain Bacteria; phylum Pseudomonadota; class Alphaproteobacteria; order Caulobacterales; family Maricaulaceae; genus Robiginitomaculum_B. The sequence continues at coordinate 14,509 of JAJFFR010000272.1, read as the reverse complement.
CAACACCAGAAAATGCGGCGCGCCCGGTCGTGCCAAGCACGCATCAGACCCCGATCTGGAACGAGGGGAAATGGCAAGACGTGGCCGTTTGGCATCATGGCTTGCTGGCCGTCGGACAAACCATCGAAGGGCCAGCCCTGATTTTGCAAACCCATTCGCAAATCATGCTCAAACCCGGCTGGCAAGCCGATATGGATGGCACTGGCATGTTGATCTTGACCGGCACAGAGATTGTGCAAAAAGAGATCAAGCCACAGCCGGTCGATCCGGTACAATTGGAGCTGTTCAATCGCCGCTTTATGGGGGTGGCGGAGCAAATGGGCCATGTGCTGGCTCGCACCGCCCACTCGGTCAACATGAAGGAACGGCTCGATTTTTCCTGTGCGGTGTTTGATGGCGCGGGAAATCTGGTAGCTAATGCTCCGCACATGCCGGTGCATTTAGGTTCCATGTCGGACAGTGTGCGCGCTGTGTTGGAAGCTCACCCTGATCTGGGTCCGGGTGATGTGGTGGCATTAAACTCGCCGTATGCTGGGGGCACTCATATCCCGGATATTACTTTGGTGGAGCCAGTGTTTGACGCATCGGGGAAACGGTTGTTTCTGGTGGCGTCCCGTGGGCATCATGCGGATATCGGCGGTGTGCAACCCGGCTCCATGCCGCCCTTTTCGACCGATATCGCCGAAGAAGGTGTGCAGTTCGAGGCGGTTAAAATTGTTCAGAACGGCGAGTTCGAACACGAGTTGGTTCGGGATATTTTAGGTTCGGGTCCATGGCCCGCCCGCAATCCGGATCAGAACATTGCCGATTTGAAGGCACAAATTGCCGCGTGCCGAACCGGAATTATTTCTCTTACCGAGATGATCAACCGTCACGGCTCGGAACTAGTTCTGGCCTATATGGGTCATATTCAGGACAATGCGGAAGTTGCGGTGCGCCAAGTAATCGACCAGTTGAGCGATGGTGAAGCCGAAATCCATATGGATTGCGGAGCGGTGATCAAGGTGAAAATCACTGTTGATCTGACTGCTCGCTCGGCCATTGTTGATTTTGCTGGTACTTCGTCGACCATGGTCAACAATTTCAATGCGCCCAAGTCCGTGGCGCGGGCTGCCGTGATCTACGTTTTTCGGTGTTTGGCTCAGCAAGATATTCCGCTGAACGAGGGTTGTTTGATCCCGCTGGATATCCGAATCCCGCCCCACAGCCTGCTCGACCCGGATCCACCGGCTGCGGTGGTGGCCGGTAATGTGGAAACTTCACAGCATATAGTTGACGCGCTCTTTCTGGCCGCCGGTGCGTTGGCAGCAAGTCAGGGCACCATGAATAATTTCACCTTTGGCAATGCGGATCATCAGTATTACGAGACCATTTGCGGCGGGGCCGGGGCCAGTCAAACTCGCGATGGGGCCAGTGCCGTACACACCCATATGACCAATTCGGCTATGACCGATGTCGAAGTGCTAGAGAGCCGTTTCCCGGTTCGCATCGAGGCCCACGAGTTACGCTTTGGTAGCGGCGGTGACGGCTATTACCGGGGCGGGGATGGCAGCCGAAGGCACGTAACGTTCCTAGAGGCCATGGATGTGGCGCTGCTTTCCTCCCGGCGGCAGACCTTGGCCCCCGGATTGGATGGTGGCGAGTGGGGAATGAGCGGCGCACAACGATTAATCCGGACCGATGGAACTGTCCACGATCTGGAGGGTTGTTTTCAGGCTGAAGTGAAGCGCGGCGACAGCATAGAGATTGAAACCCCCGGCGGTGGGGGTTCTGGCAAGGAATAATTGAATTGTATCTGCGATCAATTGATTGCGATTTGCCTTGCTGACAAAATGATGCATGAACCACAATCGTACTAGATATAGAGGCCAGCCAACATGGATAAACAACAACGATATTCAGAACTGCATGGGGAAATCATGGCCGTGGTGGCTGGTGAAACCTCTCGCACTGCCAGGCTGGCTAGTGCCTCATGCATACTCAGTATAGCCTTTGCGCCCCGGTTCTACTGGACCGGGTTTTACGAGGTAGATCCGAACAAACCAGAAGAGCTGGTTGTGGGTCCGTATCAGGGCACGTTGGGCTGTTTGCGTATCCCGTTTGGCAAAGGAGTGTGCGGTGTTTGTGCAGCCAGTGGCGAAACCCAATTGGTAGCCGATGTGCATAAATTTGCCGGACACATTGCCTGTGACAGCGCCACGCGCTCGGAAATTGTGGTGCCGGTGCTTGATGCTGCCGGACAATTGGTCGCTGTGCTGGATGTAGATTCAACTGAACCAGCTGCGTTTGATCAGATAGATCAACAAGGCTTGGAAGCCATTTGCCGGGATTTGTTGCTGGTTTAATCCGGTACGGGAGCTAGGGTCTGTCCGATCAATGCCTTGAGCGCATCTGACAACCCGGGAATGCGCTCTGATCCGACCGCAAAATTGACCGTAATGTCGGTCATTTCCTTGCCCAATGGCTCGGCCTGTCCACCCAGACAGCTCGCAAAAAACTGTTCGGAAATGGCCAAAGCGGGCGGCACGACTTTACTCTCGTACCAGACCGGGAACTCTCCTTTGAGGCTGGCCAGCGTGATCGGTGTATGATTTGCATCCAATCGTTTGGCATATTGTTTGGTGGTTTCCAGTGCCGCGTTGTTTTCTTGATCGGTGTGCAACATTAACAGGGGAACTGGTATGGGTGCGTTCTGCTGAGATGGAGACAGGCGCTTCATCAGTGCAGTATCCAGTTTCCCGTTAGAGCTGGAAAAAATACGAGCCAGCCACATGGCTTCAACGGGGCTTTCCTGCCTCAACCATTCAACGGTTCCGCTCACATCCAAAATGGCATCCAGTGTAACCGCACAGGAAAACGGATTGTCATCGCGAGCCATGGCCTGCAACAAATTGGTTCCGCCAAACCCGGTTCCCAAAGCAGAAATGTGGTGGGTTTCAGCCCAACCGGTTTTGACTGCCCAAATGGCAGCATCGGTTAGATCGGTACTAGCGCGTTCCAGATAGGTACCCATCATTTGCTTGGCATACTTGTGGCCCAGATTGCCAGCGCCGCGCGTGTTCAACTCCAACACTGTATAGCCCCGCGAATTCAACCATGGAATTTGCGGGTCATAGGCGTAAATCATCCGGGAGCCGGGCCAAGGTTGCGGCAGAATGATCAGAGGAGCCGTTGTCGCCTCATCAGCCTCCAGTCCAAGGGCGGGAGACAGATACCCAATCAGAGGAAACCCGTCTCTGGCTTCAATGCGAACCGGCCGGGTTTGGCTGGTTGCTGGAATTGCTTTGCTGTCTGCTGTCTCAAACATGGTTTCCATACTGCCGATCTTGCGATCCAGCATAGAATAGCGTCCCGGTTGGTCAGGTTGGCTGGAATGGATCACCAAACGTTGTACATCAGATGTGCTAGCTAGGATTTGGAAATTGGGTCCCAGGTCGTTGGCGGCTTGTTCCAATGCGGGTTCGAAATTTGGCTCCAGCGCCACCCACTGAGGTAAGATGGCATTAAAGGACCACGCCAATGGTCGAGAAGTAACCGGATGAAACAGCACTTTTTCGATGGAATAGCCCGGCACACTGCCGATAACTTCCACATTGCCATCAATCAGGTCGAGCGCTGTAAACACACTATGTTTGCGTCCCCGTTGATCCAGCATGTACAAAACAGTACCAGATGGATCAAACTGCAAGGGCCGGGTTCCTTTGGTTTCATTGGCCGGAACGGTGAACAGCAAACGGGTTTCGCCATTTCGCAATAACAGTACCCAATCATTAGACAAATTGTCATTTTTGCGAATACCAATTCGCGGAATCAGATCATCGTCGGCCACCCATTTGTGAAATCCGGTATTTTGCAAGACCAGTTTTCGTTCGGCTGTACGCAAATTGATCCGGTACAAATCTGGGTGTTTGGGATCACGGTCATTGATCGCAACCAACGCTGTGTTGGGCCAGTTCCGTGATATTTTTTGCAAGCGCACATCAATGCTGGCTTGTTCCGGGCCTAAGGTGATTACCTCGCCGGACCAGACATTCAGTGAATAGGTTTTTAGGGTTTTATCATCTCCTGTTCTTTGGGTGAACAGGACAAAAGCCGAATTGGGACTCCAGTCGTGAATGTCCACACCGCGTGCGCCAAAAGTATATTGGCGTGCTGTCTTGGGGTCATTGGCATCTGCTACATACAGGTTCAGACCGCCTTCGACAAAAGAAAGCCAAGATACTTTGGCGCCATTTGGACTGATCCGACCTTGGTATTGCACAGGTTCGCGAAACAACAGATCGCGCGGAATGTAAGTTTGCTCGATCTCTGGTTCTGGTTGCTCTACCAATGTTGGCATCGGCTCGTTTGGAGGTGAGCAAAAGCTCAGTCCAAGACAAGCCAAGGCAAGCAAGCTGGCAAAAACAGGATGGGAACGGTGAAGCATGGTCAGAAAAAAGCACCCTTCAATGTGCGTGTCGTGGCGGAAGTGGTCTGTTATTCTACACTGCTCTAGCACGCAACGTACTTAAAAACTGTTCACATAACAGACAGGATTATTATCGTCTTTGGTGGTTCCGTACCGTTGCCAATTTCAATGGGCTATTTTACAAGGCGGGCCAGACGAAAAAAGAGAGAAACGCTCGATGGCTTCCTACCAATACATCTTCAACATGCACCAATTGTCAAAAACCTTTCCCGGCGGAAAAAAGGTATTGGATGGTGTGTCCCTGTCGTTTTTCCCCGATGCCAAAATCGGTGTGGTCGGGGTTAATGGTTCGGGTAAATCCACCTTGCTGAAAATCATGGCCGGGCAGGACACTGATTTTTCCGGTGATGCACAAATTGCCAAAGGGGCGCGGGCTGGATATTTGCCGCAGGAACCACAGCTGGATCCTGACTTAAATGTTTGGGGTAATGTGATCTCAGATTGCGCCGATAAAATCTTGTTCGACAAGTTTAATGCAGTCGCCGCCAAAATGGCCGAAGACTATACCGACGAGATCATGGAGGAGATGACAGCCCTGCAAGAACAAGTCGATGCGGCCGGGGCATGGGATGTTGATAGCAAGATCGATATGGCCATGGGGGCGCTGCGGTGCCCGCCAGCTGATGCGGAAGTGGTTAATCTATCCGGTGGTGAGATGCGCCGCGTGGCGCTTTGCCGGTTGTTGTTATCGGAACCGGATTTAATTCTGCTTGATGAGCCAACCAATCATCTGGATGCGGAAAGCGTGGCTTGGCTCGAACACCATTTGTCGGAGTTCAAAGGCGCAGTTATTCTGGTGACCCACGATCGCTATTTTTTGAATAATCTGACCAATTGGACGCTAGAGCTGGATCGCGGCCACGGCATTCCTTACGAGGGGAATTACTCGTCTTGGCTGGAACAAAAAGAAAAGCGCATGGTGCAAGAGGGCCGGGCGCAAGAAGGCCGGACCAAGGCACTGGCCAAAGAGTTGGAATGGATCCGTTCCAGTCCGCGCGCTCGCCAAGCTAAGTCCAAGGCTCGGATCAGTGCCTATGAAGAAATGCGTGATAAAGCACAACGCGAAACGGTTAGTACCGCACAAATCACTATTCCGCCCGGTCCACGGTTGGGCGGCGTTGTGGTCGAGGTGGAGAACCTCAATAAGGGATTTGGCGATAAATTGCTGATCCGCGATCTGAGTTTCAAATTGCCGCCAGGCGGGATTGTCGGGGTGATCGGGCCAAATGGCGCCGGTAAATCTACTTTATTTAAGATGATGATGGGCCAAGAACAGCCCGATGCGGGGACGTTCAAGGTCGGGGACACTGTCAAACTGGGCTATGTGGATCAAAGCCGTGATGCGCTGGACGAAAGCAAAACGGTCTGGGAAGAAATATCGGACGGCAACGATATTATCGAACTGGGCAAGCGCGAGGTTTCCTCTCGGGCCTATGTCGGTTCGTTTAACTTCAAGGGTTCAGATCAGCAAAAACCGGTTGGTAAATTGTCCGGCGGGGAACGTAATCGGGTGCATTTGGCTAAAATGCTGCGCCGCGAAGCCAACTTACTACTGCTCGATGAGCCAACCAATGATCTGGATGTAGAAACACTGGGTGCGCTGGAAGAAGGCCTAGAGAACTTTGCAGGTTGCGCCGTGGTCATCTCGCACGATCGGTTTTTTCTGGATCGGATTGCCACGCATATTTTGGCCTTTGAGGGCGACAGCCATGTGGAATGGTTCGAGGGAAATTTTGCCGATTATCTGGAAGACAAAAAACGCCGCCTCGGCCCGGATGCAGATATTCCAAAACGGATCAAGTTCCAGAAATTCCGCCGCTGACCAATTGCCCGTTTATGCGCTGCGGTTCACATTTGGTTGAAATGCCGCCGCACTGGCTGGTAAATCCCGCTCAGTATGTTAGAGTTCACTAATATAGCTGGAAAAGGGGTATGACTCATGTTGAAAACCAATGAAGGCGGTCTAGACCGCCTTGTTCGAATTCTTGTCGGTGCGTTACTGGTGGGTGGCGTGTTTTTGGGCGGGGAATCCGGTGTTACGGCTTGGCTCAACCCATGGGGTTGGATTGGCTTGGTTCCCTTGGTCACAGGTCTGATCGGCTGGTGCCCGGCTTATGCTCTATTGGGCATCAAAACCTGCCCAATGAAATCGGCTGACTAAAGACCGAAACCTGATGAGGTTCCACTAGCAGAATTTGAGTTGGTTTGCCATACTGCTGCTTTACAGCGTGGCCCGCCAGTTCAACCTCGATTATGCAACGCCACCAGCCGCTTCAAGCTGGCTTCGGGCCAATCTTGTTTGCGGTCGTAATAAGCTTTTTTGTGCGGAATGCCTTCTGGTAAAATCACCCAAGGTTGTTTTGAGGTCGTATAGATATGAATATCTGGTGGCATTTGATCCGGGTCGTCCAAGGTGCCAACTCGTATAAAGTTCACCTTGGTTCCGGCCCCGGCATAATGGCTCCACAAATTGACCTGACAGGTCGGACAGCGCCACATGGTTTGCCCTCGCCCGCTATTAGAGGGCAGGGGTATTGGTTTTGGTTCACCTTGCAGTAATTTGACCTTGTCCGCTTCAATCATGGCGTTTAGTGCAAAAGCTGAACCGGATTCGCGCTGGCACCAACGACAATGACAACAGTGGGTGAAAAGTGGGCGATCTGTGATGGAATAGCGTATTTCGCCGCAGGTACAGCCGCCTTCAATCGGTGGGTTGCTCTGTTCCATCACTTAATCTCCATTTCATGCCCTGCCTTGTTAAAGCCAGCTGGGTCGCTTCGGTCAATGGATCACCGCAATTGGACGTCTTGCTCGGTCCAATACTTGCTCTGCTTACCCCAGAAACAAGTAATGGAGCATGGTTCTGTCTCATTCTGGAGCAAATTCGGTATTTTTCCGCCCGGCTGGTGGTGTTTTCCTGCGAGCGATGGCGTTCAGCCTGTTTGGGGCTGTATTGGTTATCCTATCGGGTGCGCCGATTGATTTTCTGGTCAAAACGGCTGGAATTGCACCGACTTCAGGGCTGGGTATCTTTTGGACACCAATTTTGGTCATGGCGGTTATTGGCCTGTTGTTTCATCCAGGCAAGATCATCCGGGCTGCCTTTCGTGCGCCTCCAGTGGTGTTTTTAGCTGGTGCAGTTGCCTTGAGTTGCCTGTGGTCAGTTGATCAGGCAGCCAGCATCAAACACACTATGTTTTTCTTCGCATCGGTCATCGGGGCGTTTTATGTCTCGAAACGTTTTTCATTGGCAGAAACCTTAAATGTATATGCCCTGATGTTCGGCGGGTTGGCGGTGATCAGCACCGTGTTGGCACTGGGCATGCCCCAGATCGGAACCATGCAAGAAGTCCACGTGGGTGCGTGGAACGGTGTGTGGGTCGACAAAAATACCATGGGCGGGTTTTTTGCCATGGGCTTTGGACTGGCAGTGGCCCGTTTTGCGGTAACACCATCCAGCTGGCTGACCAGCCTGCCTTTGGGTTTGATTAGTTTGGCCATGGTGTTGATGACCACATCTAAAACCGCTCTGGTTGGTTTGCTGTTAATCTTAGCCGTATCCATAGGTGTGTTTATCATGCGCCGTGGGCCAGTGATCGCAGCGATCTTTGCTTGGACCAGTACCATGACCATTGCCGCTCTGGTTGCCATGATGATTTTTGCACCGGGCATTTTGTTTGGCCTGCTGAACCGCGATGCGACCCTGACCAGCCGGACCATCATCTGGACTGCTACCGAACGACTGATTGAACAACGGCCAGTCAAAGGATTTGGTTATGGTGCAGTATGGAGCGACCGATCCGCTTCTGCCCCAGTGGTTGCGGTGCATCAAGAGGTTCACTTCAAACCGGTCAACGCCCATTCCAGTTGGAAGGATGCACGTCTGGAAACTGGGATACCCGGTTTGGCCGCGTTGATCCTGATGGCAGGGTTTGCCTTAATCGCTGCATTGTGGAGCATGCCACGTTCAAAATCGGCCTATTGGACACTGCCGACCTTGGTCATGTTAGTGCAGTCCTCATTCACCGAAAGCACGCTGCTCAATGCACATGGTACGGAAAGCTTTTTGTTCATTTTGTTGACCGTATTGGCGGCTTCATCCGGGCGGGCAAAACAATCCCCCGCGCCGCAGCAAATGACTGCCCCGGCTCCCGTTCAAACGCCAAGGTCATTTAACCCGGTAACTTTGCCACCATTGCCACCGGTACCGGTTTTTGTGCAACCATCTTCATCGGCTCGCTTGGCCGAGCGACTATACCGAATTACCCATCCTCAACCCCAGTAAGGCCAGTTAAATTTTACGGCGTGGCATGGGTAGGCCGGTATGACTGATCTGTGGGTTCAAACCTTTTTTCCAAACATATACTTGTGCCGGTCGACCGCCAGAAATAACGGCTGGCGCGTCCAACATTTCGATCAACCCGGATCGCAATATATCCCGCCGGAAGTTTTGTTTGTGTAGGCCAATGCCGGTCAGATTTTCCAGAGACTTTTGTAAATTCCCCAGAGAAAATGGTCCCGGCACTAAGGCCATCAACCAAGGTCGGGTTTGTAAAGATTGTCGCAATCGTGATAACGCGTTGGCTAAGTGTTGTCGGTCCGACTTCCACATAGTTTGGCCAAAAACCTGAATAAGATGGTGGCGTACTGAAACAGCAGCACCTGATCGATCTCGCAGTGCTTCAGGCAACAATTCAGCCCGGTACAGCAACTCGTGGCGCTGCGCCAAATTTTCACCGGCCCATTTCTGATCAGTACTGGCAAATAATTGCCTGATTTGGTTTCTTCTAGCCTGTTGCATTTTTTTTGGTAATTGTTCGGCCCAGCGATCTAAGGCAGGCAATAAAGTACGCGAGACCACCTCTGGTGGTCGTTTGCGCCAGTCTTCCCAAGGAAAGAGTTCATAGACCGACCACCAATCGCAAGCACCTAAGCGAAACGCCTCGTGATCATTGACCAGTCCCAACATATCAATCGTAAGTTGGCCGTTCTGATAGGAAGTTTGGATTTGCTCCAAATGCTGGAGTGTCGCGCTTAAGGTTGGGCCAAGCTGGTGTCGCACGGCTTGTTCCATACTGGTAAATAATCCGGGATCGCAAACAAGGGTCGGTAATTTGCGAACCCGGTGGCTAGCATCCAGTGTGGTCAGGACGCGGGCATCCTGATGGGAACCGGCGATCAGGCTGAGGCGAAGTTCAACCTGATCATGGCCGATATTCATGATGTCATGGATTTGACTGGACGACGCGTTTTGTTGCGGGAGGGCGAGGCGGCGCGGGCTTCTTGTATTTCAGCAAATCGCTCTAGAAAGGCCGATTGGGCTTTTCGAGCCGATAGGGGCTTGATCTGCAAATCTAGATCTGGCGGTGGGGATAGGAAATATTTTTTAGTTTCATGAGCGGTAAACCCAGCAAATTGTCGGGCTTCAAATGCGGCGCATATGCGATCTGCTCGCTTGATATTTGCCGTAATGGTTTTGGGTAGCTCAGGGGCCAAGCCAAAGCGCAAGTGTACGGCGCATTCCAGCCGGGCCTCGATGACCTTATACCCATCACCCAACATGGCCTTGAACGGGCTGATCATATCGCCAATGACATATTCTGGCGCATCATGCAGCAGCGCGGCCAATTGCCAATCAGGGCGTAGGTCCGGTTTGAGGTGACGAGCAATCTGCTCCACAATGATGCAATGCTGCGCCACTGAAAAGGCATGGCGACTATTGGTCTGGCCGTTCCAGCGCGCTACACGCGCCAGACCGTGGGCAATATCCTCAATCTCGATATCAAACGGGGAAGGGTCAAGCAGGTCCAAGCGTCGACCGGACAACATGCGTTGCCAAGCTCTGGGGGCGGGTTTTTTGGATTGCTGTGCCATAATCTGGCGCAGCCTATAGCAAGCGATTTAACCCGTGAACTCAAAAACAGAAGGCCAGCCGATTTATTCGACTGGCCTTCTCAAAAAACGTATGGGTTTCACCTTAGTGGATAGTTGGAATGGTGGCTTCCAGTTCCGCGATACCGTGTTCAGATATCTGCTGTGCTTTCAGCAAGGCTTTGGCCTGTTCAGAATTGGTCAGCACTTGCATTTTGGACATAACAGAAGCGGCCTCTGTCGACATGCCGAACATTTCATAGAATTGTTCAAAGGCAGATTGCGGAGCCGGGAAACGAACCAGCTTGATTTTTTGATCGCTTTCCAAACCGATCAGGGCTTTGGTTTTGGCGATGGCTGCTTCATAGCCGCCTAGTTCATCAACCAAGCCAATTGCAAGGGCTTGCTCTCCGGTCCAGACTCGGCCTTTGGCAATTTCCAAGACCTGTTCCATTGGCAAACCACGGCCGGCAGCAACCTTTGAGGTGAAATCCTCGTAGGTTAGCGCCATATTGGCCCGAAAGGCGGCTCGTTGACTTTCGCTGAAGCTGGAGACTGCGGAATAAGCACCGGCATAGTCACCGCCGATTTTTAGTTGTTCCACATTGTAGCCGATCACATCAAACGTATCGTCGAGTACGATCTTGCCGCCCAACACACCGATTGAGCCGGTAATCGTAGTTGGATAGGCCAAAATCGAATCCGCGCCGGCCGAAATGTAATAACCGCCAGAAGCTGCAAGCTGGCCCATGGAAATGATAATTTTCTTATCATTTTCTTTGGCGCGCTCAATGGCATCCCAAATCTGATCAGAGGCTACGGCCGAACCACCGGGCGAATTGACCCGGATCAGGAGGGCTTTGACATCTTCATTGTCAGCCGCATCTAAAATGGCTTGGGCCATCTTGTCAGAGAAAATACCACCTTCGTCAGAAAATGGGCTGCTATCACCTTCGCCTAACATGATGGCACCTTCGCCTTCAATCAAAGCGACCATAGGTGCTTTGTCGGCTTTGGTTTGTGGAGGTTCATAATCAGCAATTTCAACCATGGCACCATCACCAGCGCGGGCCAAAGCAGATTCGCGTGCATCAATGACCTGCCCCAATTTGTCGGCCAAACCGGCCTCGACGGCATTTTCTGCAGACATGGGAGCCATATCAGTTAGCGCCTGCAATGCGCTGCGGCTCATGCCTCGATCTATGGCGATCTGGTCCATGGCTGAGTCAAAGATAGAGGTGACCATAGAGAGCGTTGATTCGCGGTGGGCATCGGTAAAGGTTTTTTGAGTGTAGGCGTTGGCTGCACCCTTATATTCATAAAACTGTTCGAATTCTGGTTTGGCTTTGATTTTTTCAAACAAGCCACCGTAAAAGGATGTTTCTGTTGCCAGCCCAGTGGCGACAAAAGAAGACGTGCCTTGCATCCACACTTCATCAGCCGCGCTGACCGACAGGTAAGACAGTACTGAAGTACCTTCAAACCCTTGGGCATGGACGACGACAAATTTTCCGGCATCGCGGAAGTTTTGGATTTCAGTCCGGATTTGCTCGGCGTGGACCGGCTGCATGCCATAGGGGTTGGCCCGGATAAACAGGCCTTTGACATTCTCATCTTCACGAGCAGCCATCAGCGTTTCCACCAGAGAGATCAGCGATGGAGATTCATCAAAAATACTGACTTCCTCCTGGTCGCTCATCGGCACTCGTAAATCGATCCGCAATACTTGTGCGTCGCTCTGAGAGCTTTTGTTTTGAGTTGAATGAGACATCGATGCTGATATCCCGGCCATGATCAGCAAAAATACTGGAATGACGATCATCAGAAAAAGGCCGACCATTACGCCAGCTACAGTGATGAGAAATTGTTTCATGAGACTCTCTTCTTGTTCTATGCAGTACGCCGCTTCGAGCGCTTCAGTTGTGAACATACATATTATTTATCGAAAAACAATATGTAATATCGAAAAACAATAAAAAGTGATCAGATCGTTTTCGAGCGCTGTTGGATGTGAAATGGAATGAGTCGTGGATATCGGAGCTGGTTTCTCATCGGACAGCCGCAACCGGAATTGGATGAAAACCTACGAAACGGAAAAATGCTGCGGAAAACCCGTTGCCTTTGACAAAAGTCGAGGGTATGACCCTGCCTCCGTCGACACGGCTTGTGCCGTGTTGGTTGATGGGGCGTCGCCAAGTGGTAAGGCAGCGGTTTTTGGTATCGCCATCCCAGGTTCGAATCCTGGCGCCCCAGCCAACTTCTCTCAAATGACATGACTCTGATCCTTAGATTCCCCCATTGGCGTTGGTCACTTGTCCGTTACCACGCCTGTTGATTGTCTTTTGAACATTAAATTGTGAGTTATTCACTGATTTCGGGTGAATCGCGTATTGCTTGCCGCAAAAGTTTAGTGCTAGCGTCAGCGCTTGAACGGGCGTCGAATCCCGTTGTGTGCAGGACTCTGGATCAACCGGAGCCGCACAAAAAGGGGAATGGAACGGCGCTTCGCGCTGGTATTCTAGCTTCTCTTTTCATCACCTCGCTGCAAGGCGGGCAACTTTTCTGCCATCTGGCAGGGGATGATTTTGGAAGCGAAACCAATCTTCGTTTCAATTTTCCGACCAGTCTGGGAGGCGCGCCCGTTTGCGGCTTGCCAATTTGAGTTTTATTGATGCGTCCGTTTCGTCTGGCCGCGTTCAGGTTCATTTGGAGCACAACATGACGAAGTTGAAATTCATGGCACAGGTCAGCGCAGCTGCCCTTGCAATTTCCACGTTAGGCGGCGCTGCTGTCGCTCAGCAACAGTTGAGCCGGGCGTTAAGCACGGCGACACAATCGACAAGTGCGGGCGCATCGGCGCAAGCGCGCATTGATCGGATCGATGATGCAACCAATTCAGTGGTTGGTGAATATCGGGCCGCATTGCAGGAAAAAGAAACCGTTGCATTGAATGTTGAGCAACAACAGATTTTCCTACGCTCTCAGCAAAACGAGATTAACTCGATTAGCTCGCAAATTGCCCGGGTGGATGAGGTGCAAGATCAATTGCTACCCATGATGCTTCGGATGATTGGAAATCTCGAAGATTTCGTAAATTCAGACGTCCCGTTTCAAATGGGTGAGCGTCAGGACCGAATTCAGAAGTTGAAAGATTTGATGGAAGATCCGGCACAGTCTCCTTCTGAACGGTATCGTCAGATCATCAATGCTTATCAAATTGAATTGTCCTATGGCAATCAAACCACGTCCTATTCGGAGCCTGTGGTTGTTGATGGCGGTGAGGCGCGCAAGGTTGAGTTTCTTCGGGTTGGCCGGGTTGCTTTGATGTACACAGATACAGATGGTTCCATGCATATTTGGAGCCAAGCCAACAAAGCGTGGGAAGATCTTCCTTCTTCTTATGCGCTGGACATTTCTTCTGCCACGCGGATCGCGCTAGAGCAGAAAACTCCTGAAGTATTCCCTGCGCCGCTTCCTGGCGCGACGACAGTTAATTGATAGATAGAGGCGGATAAAGAAGATGAAAATGACTATGAAATCTCTTGGATGCGCTGCATTAGCCCTGATCGGGGCTTTTGGGCTTAGCGGCTCTGCATTGGCGCAAAATGCTCCTGTTACTTCAATTAATGAGCTAATTCAGCGAGTGGGGCGCGATAGCCGCGAGGCGCGAGCCGAAGCCAATCGCCGGGTTGCTGAGTTTGAAGCCAAAGGATCAGAGCAGCGTGCTTTGCTGGCCCAAGCCAAACGTGAACTTAGTCGTTTACGGGCAGCGGAAAATTCTAACTCTGCTAGATTTGATGCCAATGAGGCTACGATTGGTGAATTGGATGCTGAATTACGTAAGGCGCAAGGTTCTTTTGGTGAATTATTCGGCGCGGCCCGTCAGGCCGCTGGCGAATTGGCCAACACCTTGGATTCGTCTTATGTTTCTGGTCAATTTCCAGGGCGTGCTGAGGCATTGGAAGATGTTGCAACTAGCACCAAGCTTCCGGAAGTATCACAACTGGAAAATATCTATCAAACGATGATTTCAGAAATGCAATCGCAGGGTCAGGTCGTTACCTTTAACGGGAAACTTTCTGAATCTGATGGTGTTTCGATCACGCGAGCTGGTACATTCTTGGCTTGGACCTCTAAAGGTGCTGAGTTCATCAAGATGGATGAAGGCGA
>JAJFFR010000271.1 GCA_021776555.1 Robiginitomaculum sp. | reverse complement strand
GCGCGGATGTAATAGGCATCATAAAACCCAGCCGACAGTACATAGGTGCCGATCATGATCCGGCGGCGCACTTCTTCGCCAAAACCTTGGGCGCGGGTGCGCTCATACGTGCTGTTTAGATCATCACCATCGATCCGGGTGCCATAGCGCATCCCGTCATAACGGGCCAAATTGGACGAAGCTTCGGCTGGGGCCACAATGTAATAAGCCGGTAGCGCATATTTGGTGTGAGGCAGACTGACATCAACGATTTCGCAGCCAGCTTCGCGTAGCCAGTTGATCCCCTGCTCCCACAGGGTTTCAATCGCATCTGGCATGCCGTCCATCCGGTATTCTTTGGGAATACCAATCCGCATGCCGCGCAAGGATTTTGTGCAAGCCGAAACAAAATCCGGCACATCACGCTGTAAACTGGTGCTGTCTTTAACATCATAGCCCGACATGGACCCAAGCATCAAAGCTGCATCTTCCACCGTTTTGGTAATCGGGCCAGCTTGATCCAAAGATGAAGCAAACGCCACAATGCCCCAGCGTGAGCACCGGCCATAGGTTGGCTTCATGCCAACCGTACCAGTAAACGCCGCAGGTTGGCGGATCGAGCCACCGGTATCAGTTGCCGTAGCGGCCAAACACAGATCGGCCGAAACCGCAGCAGCCGAACCACCGGACGAGCCGCCCGGTACCATGTCCACATCTGAGTTTCCGCGCCGCCACGGACTGATTACACTGCCAAATGCGCTGTTTTCATTCGACGAACCCATGGCAAATTCGTCCATGTTCAACTTGCCGAGCATCACCGCGCCATCGGCCCACAGATTTGTGGTGACTGTGCTTTCATAGGGCGGCGTGAACTCACCCAGAATTTTACTGCCCGCGCAGGTTTTTACCCCATCAACGCAGAACAAATCCTTGATGCCGATCGGTGCGCCTTCCAGTGGTCCGCCCTCGCCTTTGGCTAGTTTGGCGTCAGATGCATCGGCCATCGCCAAGGCTTTTTCCGGCGTTTCGGTCAAAAAGGCATTCAATCCGCGCGCCGCTTCCATTGCACCCAGATGGGCTTGGGTGATTTCCCGTGAGGAAAACTTCTTGTCGCGCAAACCGCGCATCGCATCGCATAGGGAAAGAGAAGTAAAATCAGACATTATTCAACCGCCTTCGGCACGACAAAAAATCCATCTTCAGATTTGGGCGCATTGGCCAATACCTTGTCGCGGATATTGCCATCGCTCACCACGTCTTCACGCAAATGAATTTGCGTTTCGACGGCTGAGGTCATCGGCTCCACGCCTTCAACATCGACCTCGTTCAGCTGTTCGATCCAGCCGAGCAGTCCGTTCAGCTCAGCCGCCAACGGTTCCAGCTTCTCGTCCGGTACATCGAGCCGGGCTAGCCTAGAGATTTTGCGTACAGTTTTTGCATCCACCGACATCGGCGATCCTCTTCATTAATTTCAAGAGCGGAGCGGTACCAAGCCTGCTGCCCAAGCGCAAGTAAAAGCCCGAACTGGGTTGTATTTTGGCTTGCTTTGCCTACCGCAACAGGTATTCAGCCCGTATGAGCATTGTCACCGCCGAAGAATTACCCACAGACGGCCCGCTTCTGGGTCTGGATCCGGGCACTAAAACCATTGGATTGGCGGTGTCTGATTTGCGGCGCTCCATCGCTACCGGCATCATCACCTTGCGCCGCACCAAAATGGCCAAAGATGCGGACGAAGTGTTTGCGCTTTACACTGAGCGCCAATGCACCGGGATTGTGCTCGGCCTACCCGTGCAGATGGACGGGCGCGAGGGACCACGCGCTCAATCGGTGCGCGCCTTTGCCCGCAATTTGTTAGCGGTGCGAGATGTGCCGATTTTACTGTGGGACGAGCGGCTCTCCACTTCCGCCGTTGAACGGATGCTGATCGAAGCCGACACAAGGCGCTCCAAGCGCAAAGAAGTTATCGACAAGCTGGCTGCCGCTTACATCCTGCAAGGGGCGCTGGATTTTTTAAGCCGGGAAAACTAGGTAGGTGGCTGGGTAATTGCCCAGCCACGCCAAATTTTATGGCAAGACTTGTCCAGTGTAATAGACGAAATCAATCATGTGATCGTGGTTAAAGCCAGCGACTTCTTCCAATATTGGTTCATTGTTTGCGTAAAAGCGTTCTGCGGCTTCGGGTGTTTCATAGAACATAATAATGGCCTCATCCGGTGTTGGCAGACCCTGTGCATGGTTCACACCAATAAATGATTCTGCCACATAGGTATCCTTGGCCTGTGCCGCTTTTGCCGACAACGCAGCCAAGTCATGATCACGACCATCAATATCAAGATTGTTGTAACGACCAATTTTGATCACATAGCGCCTACCTGATACCTCACTGGAGTGCCCGGCGTTCGGCATTACCATGAAATCACCTTCAATAACCGCTATTATCTTTTCGGGTGAAGCCGCCTTGGTGAGGGACCCGCGCTTGGCCGGATCATTCAATACCGGACCCTGACAAAGGAAAAGCGCGAACTGATTGGGTTGCTCAAGTCCGATATTGCCCTGTGCGCCACCAATAACTCCGTTCTGATGCAGTTTGCAGCCCGCAGCTTCTAGCGACTTGTTATTGATCGATAGCCCGGTTGGTTCCGTAGCCTTGTAAAGTCCCAGCACGCCAATTGAATGGTTTTCGCTGGCGGCAATCGCTGGTAACGAAAAACAGCTAACGCCAAAGACCATAGCTACTCCAAAGGTAGCTGCGAAAAAATTCGGTTTTGATTTTTGCATGATACTTTTCCTTATGTTGGCAGATGAATGATGACTTGATGGTCCTGAAAAACATCAGTGATCATTTGGTGGTCTTTTGTTTTCAAAGCGTAAAGCGCGACAATCGGCTCGTTCAACAGCACTGCCGGGTGAGCCGGAACCGGAAGGCTGGGCGCATGGCCGTGAAACACTGCACTGAACTTTTCTGAATCCCATTCATATGCAAGTTTGGCTTGTTGCTTGCCCTCATAGTTCAGTCCCAAAACCATGGATCCATCCATTGGATCACGGATATCTGCCGCCAGCAGCGTAATTTCGTAAGTCATAGTAACATCCTTCAATCTGGTATTTCCAACCCAATAACAGCGTTCTGTTTGTTGGATTAACGTTGATAAGACAAAATTAGTGGGCTAAAAACTAACCATAAATGGAACTTAGCGGTTAGAAATTTCACCATGGAAAATTGGGACAATTTGCGAGTATTTTTGGCGGTCACTCGGCACGGCTCTATTCGCAAAGCCGCAATTGCACTCGGGTTTACCCATGCTACCGTTTCGCGCCGTATTACTCGTTTGGAAAATACGTTGGGAAATCCGCTATTTGAACGCAAACCAGAAGGGCAATGCCTCACCACATTTGGGCAGCGCATTTTGCCAACCGCCCAAAATATCGAAACCCAGTTCGCGCAAATAAACCGTCTGGCCTATTCAGCAGACACGGGCCTAGTAGGGCCGCTAAAACTGTCTTTGTCTGAAAGTTTATATGTGGCGCTGCTTCATGGGCCGATTACTGATTTCATGAAGCAATATCCGATGATTGAGCTAGACATCATCGCGTCCGATCTGATCACCGATCTGGCCCGGCGCGAAGCTGACGTGGTAATCCGCATCACCCGCAACCCACCGGACAGCGCGTTTGGTCGCAAGGTGGCAGATAGTCCACTGGCGCTTTATGCATCCAAAGCATACCTCGCCGAGCGCCCGGATGAAGAACGTTGGATTGCAATGGATTATGAGCCAGCCAGCAAGCCGATACTTGCCGCTCGGATTGTTGCCAATGCAAATTCGCCAACTTTGGCGGCGCAATTGA
The DNA here is from genome assembly GCA_021776555.1 of Robiginitomaculum sp. Taxonomy (GTDB): domain Bacteria; phylum Pseudomonadota; class Alphaproteobacteria; order Caulobacterales; family Maricaulaceae; genus Robiginitomaculum_B. Next base: position 34 of record JAJFFR010000271.1, on the reverse strand, counting down.
TCCGTTCCGGACGCGGGCTAGGTCTGCTGCCCTG
>JAJFFR010000028.1 GCA_021776555.1 Robiginitomaculum sp. | reverse complement strand
GGGTGAAATGGGCTTTTTGGGCTGCACCCTCCCCGAAGAATACGGTTGTGCCGACCTGAGCCATGTCAGTTATGGCCTGATCGCCCGTGAGATCGAGAAAATCGATAGCGGCTATCGCTCGGTGTTTTCGGTACAGACCTCATTGGTCATGTACCCGATTTTTGAGTTTGCCACCGAACAAGTAAAACGCGAATGGTTGCCCAAACTAGCTACCGGCGAAGCGGTTGGTTGTTTTGGATTAACTGAAGCCGACGGCGGCTCTGATCCCGGTGCCATGCGGACCAATGCCAAAAAGGTTGATGGTGGCTATCTACTAAACGGCTCCAAAATGTGGATCAGCAATGCACCAATTGCCGATATTGCTGTGGTGTGGGCTAAACTCGATGGCATCATTCGCGGCTTTGCGGTCGATTGCACCGCCAAAGGCATGAGCGCCCCCAAAATCGAAGGTAAAATGTCTTTGCGCGCCTCCTGCACTGGAGAGTTGGCCATGGACGATGTTTTTGTCCCCGAAAGCCACCTATTTCCCGAAGTCACTGGATTACGTGGTCCGTTTTCTTGCCTGAACAAGGCCCGATACGGCATTGCTTGGGGTGCGATGGGCGCAGCGGAATTTTGTTGGCTTGCCGCCCGAGATTACGCGATGGACCGGGTAGTATTCGGCAAACCGATTGCACAGACTCAGTTGGTGCAGAAAAAGTTGGCCGATATGCAAACCGAAATTGCCTTGGGGCTACAATCCGCCCTGCAATTGGGCCGAATGATTGATGCGGGCGCCTTTGTTCCGGAAGCCATTTCCATGCTGAAGCGCAATAATTGCGGCAAAGCGCTGGATATTGCTCGCGTGGCCCGCGACATTCATGGCGGCAATGGCATTTCGGACGAATACCACGTCATTCGCCATGCCATGAACTTGGACACCGTAAACCCCCAAGAAGGCACCCATGATGTCCATGCCCTGATTCTCGGGCGGGCCATGACCGGGTTGCAAGCCTTCTATTGAGTGCCATTGGCCTGACATTCGAACACGATGGCAAGCTGGGCCGGATCATTATAGATAATCCAGCCCGGCGTAATGCCATGACCACTCAGATGTGGGCCGAACTGCCTGCCCTCCTGCATGAAGCCAAGGACGTACGTGTTTTGTTGATTGAAGGCGCTGGCGAGCATTTTTGCGCCGGGGCCGATATTCATGAAATGGGCGAATTGCGCGGCAACCCAGCCGCCACAACTGCTTTTCGCAAGCACATGCAACGGGCGCTGCAAACGCTTAGCCAATTCACCGCCCCGACCATCGCCCACATTCGCGGCACTTGTTACGGCGCTGGCTTGGCGATTGCCATGGCTTGTGACCTGCGGTTTGCCAGTGAAGATGCCAAGTTTTCGGTCCCGCCAGCCAAATTGGGGCTACTCTACCCCAAAGATGATATTGCGCACCTTGTCGATTTGGTTGGACCGGCCAAGGCCAAACACTATCTGTTTACTGGCGAAGTGATCCCAGCCAAGGCCGCCGCTCAAAGCGGCTTGATCAACGCAATTCAGTACGAAGAACAGACCAAAGCGTTGGTTGAGACCATTCTGGGCAATTCAGCCAGCTCAATTGCGCTGCTGAAACAGCTGGTGGATGGCAAGTTGGCTGATCCTGACCAAGCATTTGATCAGTGTTTTGACCAAAAAGACTTCGCGGAAGGCTTGGCGGCATTTGCCGCGCGGCGCGCACCAGACTACAGTTAGCCAAATCTCGGGGGAGTTTGAGTCTATGGCGAAGGCCAGCCAAAATGCAGGACCATTAGCCGGTTTACTGGTCATTGACCTCACTCGCGTGCTGGCCGGGCCGTGGGCCACACAAATGTTGGCTGATATGGGTGCCGAAGTGATCAAGATCGAGCGTCCAGGTGTTGGCGATGATACTCGGGGCTGGGGACCACCCTTTTACCGGGACGTGGACGGACAGCCCTCTGATTCCGGGTATTACATGGCGGCCAATCGCAACAAGAAGTCGATTACCGTTGATCTAAAATCCAAAACTGGCCGAGACTTGATCCAGAAACTGGCTGCCAAGGCTGATATTCTCATTGAAAACTTCAAGGTTGGCGGCATGACCCGGCTTGGGCTTGATTTTGAAACTTTGTCGGCTCTGAACCCAAAGCTAGTTTATTGCTCGATCACCGGATTTGGCCAAACTGGCCCGATGAAAGACCTACCGGGCTATGATTACATGATCCAAGCCATGGGCGGCATGATGTCAATCACCGGTCGGGTTGATGGCGAGCCGGGTGCCGGACCCATTCGCACCGGTATTGCCGCCTCTGACCTGTTCACCGGGTTTTACGCATCTAGCGCCATTTTGGCGGCGCTCTATCACGTGCAGGGCGGTGGCAAGGGCCAGCATATCGATCTGGCTCTGCTTGATTGTCAGATGGCCGGGTTGATCAATCAGGTGACCAATTGGATGCTGGATGGTCAAACCCCGGGCCGCACGGGCAGCACGCACCCCAATCTGGCCCCTTACGGAGTCTTTGAGGCGCAAGATACCTCGTTCGTATTGGCCATCGGTAATGATGGGCAATTTGGGCGCTTTTGCGCCTTTGCCGGCCGCGAAGAACTGGCAGACGACAGCCGGTTTCGAACCAATGCTGATCGGGTGATCAACTTGTCAGCGCTGACCGCCTGCATCGCGCCAGTGATTGCCTCGCGCCCAGTTGATTGCTGGCTGGAAGGCTTAGCGGCGGTCGACGTGCCGGTGGGTCCAATACTGGACATCCCGCAAGCGTTTGCCCTGCCCCAATCGCAATCCCGCGAGATGACCATGGCCCAAGCGCGAGCTGATCTGGCCCAGCCGGTTCGGACCCCAGCCTCACCGATCAATTTCTCGGCCACCCCGGTGGTTAATTGCAACGCGCCGCCCAAATTAGGGCAAGACACGGCAGAAGTACTGTCCGACCATTTAGAATTAAGCGAAATTGACATTGCCCGCCTGCGTAAAAACAACGTGATTTAACCCAAGGAAATCCCGATGACTGAACACCCAATGCTGACCAATGACGCGACCATTTTTGGTATTCTGGCCCTGATGCTGGGCTTTGTATTTTGGTCATCATCGTTGAAAAACAAGGGCGTGCAGACGTTCTACCGAATTTTCCCACCCTTGCTGCTGTGTTATTTCCTGCCGTCTTTATTGACCACATTTGGCGTGATTAACCCCGAAGAGTCGCGACTGTACTTTGTGGCTTCACGTTATTTGTTACCGGCTGCTTTGGTGCTCCTGACTGCTTCGGCCGACTTGCCCGCCACCATGAAGCTCGGCCCCAAAGCATTGATTTTGTTTTTTACCGGCACCATCGGCATCATGATTGGCGGACCGATTGCACTGCTGCTGACCGCGTGGGTTGCCCCGGATTTGTTGGGGGCTGGTCCTGATGCCATTTGGCGCGGCATGGCCACCGTGGCCGGCAGCTGGATCGGCGGTTCAGCCAACCAGACAGCCATTCGCGAGTTCTTTGAGGTCGGTAGCCAGACCTTCTCCATCTGGGTCGCGGTTGATGTGATCGTGGCTAATGTTTGGATGGCCATTTTGCTGACCATTGCGGCCAATCAAATCGCTGTCGACAAGTTCTTGCGAGCCGATCGAAGCTCGCTCGATCGGGTGCGAGAACGAGCCGAAAAATACGAAGCTGAGCATGCCCGCATTCCAGAACTGAAAGACTTGATCCTGATCCTAGCGTTGGGGCTTGGCGCAACTGGTATAGCCCACTTCCTGGCTGATCTGATCGCACCATGGTTACGGGTCAATATGCCCGAACTGGCTAAATACTCGGTTCATTCCGAATTCTTTTGGCTCGTGGTCAGCGCCACCATTATGGGCGTAGTTTTATCCTTTACCAAAGCACGATCCTTACAGGGTGCAGGTGCGATGAAAGTTGGTACGGTATTTGTCTATATTCTGGTCGCCACGGTCGGCACCCACATGAACATCAAGGCGCTGTTTGATGCACCGGCATACTTTTTGATCGGCGCGATCTGGATGATTTTCCATGTCGCTTTGCTGTTTGCCGTAGCCTATGCCATTCGCGCCCCCAGCTTCTTTTTGGCAGTGGGTTCCAAAGCCAATGTCGGTGGGGCTGCGTCAGCTCCCGTGGTCGCCGCCGCGTTTCACCCGTCATTGGCCCCGGTCGGTGCCCTGCTTGCGGTTATTGGCTATGCCTTCGGCACCGTTGGCGCATACGTGACTGGCCTCGTTATGCAAAGCATTGCCGGGGGATGATCAAAATTTCTTAAATTTGCGATCTAGTAAAAAAGAGGCCAGCATAAATTTGCAATTTATCCTCGGCCTGCCGACACCCGCTCATACCAATTATGGTTGAACTTGGGAGTTGGCAGTCATTCCACGTTTGACCAAAACCGTTGTTTATATGGTTTTCAGGGTGATATACGATTTCAAAGAGCCGAACTATCATAATAGATAGCGACGTCCACCTTGATTGTAGGCGTTCCCCAATGCGTGAGGAATACCCGTTCATATCCACGCAAGATATGCGTCAATGAGTGTGGGCAAGTGTAGATTGTTTGTGATTTATTTGCGGATGTGTGTGCCGGGTTTCTCAAACGATTGCGATTTATTTGTGCAGACCGTACCGCGAGTGACAATACAAAATGACAATCAGGTGGCGGCATGGACCCCGGCTCTGGCGGCTGGGGACTGGGGACTGGGTTGAGCTGTTTGCGCACGGCTGCCGCGACCCTTGAAGCCCCCGGGTCCCCGGATTGGGATAACTGGTCCCGTTTGCCGATCCTTCGAGGCTACGCTCCGCTTCGCTTCGCATCTCAGGATGAGGTGGATTTTGAAACGAACCAGACTTACACCACCAACCTCATGCTGAGGTGCTGCGAAGCAGCCTCGAAGCATCGGACCGTAATGCAACCCAAAATCCAATCTGGCTTTGCTCACCAAATTCTGGCACCAATCCTTTTTGGGAAAAGGGACCATCATGCAAGACCGGTTTGCGGCATTTCGCCATGGGTCATTTGCCCGCTATTTTGGGGCCAGATTCAGTACATCTTTTGCCACGCAAATTGTCTCGGTGGCGGTGGGTTGGCAAATTTATGATCAAACCCAAAACCCCGCTTTGTTGGGTTGGATCGGGCTGGTCCAGTTTTTACCCGCACTGCTGTTGGTCATCATTACCGGGATTACTGCGGATCGGTTTGGCCGGCGGCTGGTCATGGGCTTGTCTATTTTAGTTGAAACGGCTTGCGCGCTGGCCATTTTGGCTTTGGCACTTAGCGGAAATTTTCAAGCGGTTCCGGTCTTGGTGATCTTGACCGTTTTTGGCGTGGCTCGTGCGTTTCACAC
>JAJFFR010000270.1 GCA_021776555.1 Robiginitomaculum sp. | reverse complement strand
AGATGATAACTTTCATTATTCGGCTCCCGACTCACCTCGTTTGGATGAATGTATGCCAAGGGTTTTTAATTTTCGGTGCAAGGCAGAACGTTCCATTCCAATATAATTGGCAGTCCTCGAAATGTTACCCCCAAACCGACTGATTTGCACTTCAAGATATTCACGCTCAAATTCAACTCGCGCATCGCGCAACGTCAACGAAACCAGACGATCCACGCTGATCCCGCCTTTCTCGGCAGAAGAATCGCTGTTTTCAGGAATATCATCCAACGTAATCGCCAAATCATTAGGCCCTTTAGCTAAGATCATCAGGCGCTCAACATAATTTCGCAATTGGCGAACATTGCCCGGCCATTCGGCTGCCTGCATCCAACCCATGACATCTTCACCAATCTCCCGGACAACCAACCCAGAAGAATGACTGATTTTATCAGCAAAATACCGCACAAGGTCCGGTATGTCCTCCCGTCGTTCATTTAAGGCCGGAACGGCAACCGGCACCACATTCAATCGATGGTACAAATCCTCACGAAAACGACCATTGGTAATCTCCGTATTCAAATCTCGTGATGTGGAGCTGATCACTCGGACATCCACACTTACTGGATGTTGCCCCCCGACCCGGCGGAACCGCTGCCCGACCAAAATTCGCAATAATTTACCTTGGGTTTGGGTCGGCATATCTGATACTTCATCGATATAAAGCGTGCCCATATGGGCTTGTTCAAACAAGCCGGTTTTTGTAGTCCGTCCCCGTTGATCTTCAATGCCAAACAATTCTTGTTCAACCGTTTCAGGACTTAAAGCGGCGGCGTTGATCACCACGAACTCACCGGCATGGCGGTGAGATTGTTGGTGAATTTTTCGCGCCACCGTTTCTTTACCTGCACCCAGCCCGCCATAGACCAATATCCGAGAATTGGCTTGGGCAACTTTTTGGACAATTTGACGAATGGTATTGATGCTTGAGGAGTTCCCAATCAAATCCAGATTGGCCACGTCTTTGGCACGTAATGCCGTATTTTCACGTTTCAATTTTGAGAGTTCCAAGGCACGGCGTACAAGAAGCAAAAGTCGCTCGCTCTTGAATGGTTTTTCAACAAAATCGTAGGCACCTTTACGAATAGCGGCCACCGCCGTTTCAATGGTTCCGTGGCCGGAAATCAGGATGACGGGTAAGTCCACATCAAGCCGCTTGACCTCTTCCAACACGCCCAGCCCGTCCAAATCACTGCCATGCAACCAGACATCCAGCACTACGAGCGCTGGTTTTCGCTCTTGTACAGCATTTAGCGCTTGCGTTGCATCGGCTGCGGTTCGGGTTTGATATCCCTCATCCTCAAGGATGCCCGCAACCAATTCACGAATATCTTCTTCGTCATCAACGATCAATATATCTGCTGACATCAGGTTTTCCCCTGTTTATTTTCTGGTTTTGATATTGGAAAGCTAAGGCGAACCACTGCGCCTTGCTGCTGATCTTTTCGATCACGCAACTCCAGCTTTCCGTGATGATCTTCCATTATCCGCTTTACGATGGCCAGCCCAAGACCGGTGCCCTTTTGGCGCGTGGTAAAGTATGGCTCCACCAAGCGTTGGCGATTATTGACCGGCCAACCTGGTCCGTTATCGATCACATCTAAAATGGCAAATTCTTCCACTTGGTTTATTTCAAGTTCGATACGTGGATCACTTCCCTTTGCCGCCCCGGCTTCGGTAGATTCTGCTGCATTTTTTAACACATTCAAAATGGCTTGCGCCGACAAACGGGCATCACAATCTACATGGAATTCCGGACCAGATTGATCCAGTTCAAATTTGACAGACGGGAATGAAACTTGTTGACCAAACATGGTTTCTCGAACCAACTCGTTTAGGTCCACAGATTCAATTTTTGGCTCTGGCATTCTGGCAAATGAAGAAAATTCGTCGACCATTCGGCCAATATCTCCGACCTGACGGGTGATCGTATCGAGGCACCGGTCAAAAATGGCCGGGCTGGTTTTGATCTCATCTCGATATTTACGACGAATACGCTCAGCGGAGAGTTGAATCGGCGTCAAGGGATTGCGAATTTCATGTGCGATGCGCCGGGCCACCTCGCGCCATGCCGCACTGCGTTGGTCTGAAATCAGTTGGCTCATATCATCGAAAGTAATGACAAACCCCTCGTCATTATTTTCGCCTTCTGGCGTGATGTTTACATTCAACATCATGTGTTGATTTTTGTTTTCAAACTCGACAATTCCTTGCACGACTTGCCCAGAGGAATCTGCTGTTTGGTCGAGCAAATCTTCTAGGAAAGGGGCAATTTTCAAAACAGGTTTGCCAATCAATTGGTCTGTATCCAGCGAGAGTAAAGAGCCAGCAGATGAGTTGGCCAAAGTGATTTCCAGCTGGTGGTTTACCCCCAAAACACCGGCACTCACCCCGGACAACACGGCCTCGGTAAACCGTCTTCGGTGTTCGGACACATCATGCGCGTCGATCAACTCCGCGCGCTGCGTCCCCAAAATGGCAGTCATTTCATTAAAATCACGGGCCAAGCTGGCTACTTCATCATTTTGATTGCCGGGATCGACTCGAACCTCCAGATCGCCGTCTCGGACCCGGTGCGCCGCCAAGGCCAGACGGCCGATGGGAAATACCACCTGATTGGCCGCAGCTAATCCGACCCAAATCGCACCGATCAGAACCAACAATGCGGCCTCTACATAGACCAGCGCAAAGGAGCGGGTCAGCCGTCCTCGCTGTGAATTGGCTTCGCGATATGCGTTGCGCGCCCCCTGAGCTTCGACCAAATTGAGCAAGCTGCCGCCAGTGGCATAGCGCGCAACGTACAAATAGGCGTCGGTATAAGCTTGCAGACGGTATAGCCCTCGGATCAAATTCTCTTCATTTTCAAAATGCAAGTTAATGCTTCCCCCATCAGCCGCCAGTAAGGCTTCGGCGGTGGGCACAGCAAAGGGCGGGGAAGCATCAAACTCTGCCAACGATAAAATGGCTCCGGAGCTATCGATAATATAGGCGGCTTGAAAGAAGCGTAGTTCGGCCTGTCGCCGTAGATAGCTGGTATACAAAATTGGCCCGTCCTTGAACTGGGCTACGGCCTGCGGTTGGTTTAAGTCAATCGCCATCGGTCTGATTTCACTGACCACTTCATCCCGTTCGGCGTTAAAAGCTGCCTCAGCAACGGTTGCGGCCCGATCCACCGCTGTTTCGACCACCGGCGAAAACCAGCTCTCGATCCCTTGCGAGTAGACAACCGCAAAAAATATACCGACGACAACCGCAGGCAGCACTGCCGCGCCACTGAACAACAAGGCAAACCGCACGTGCAGACGAGGTGCAAACTCGTCGCCCGGCAGAGGTTGTCTGAGGCGGATCAATCGCCAACCCAGATATATTGCTAGTCCTAGGATCAGAACCAGATTGCCTACCAAAATCATAAACAAGGCTTGGCTGGCTGGCCCTAGCCTTCCCGCTCCTGACAAGGCGAAATAAGCACATAAAATTGTGGCCGTAATGGTCAGCGCATACAACGCGCCAAAAATGGCCGAAGACAGCAAATTAAGCGGTCTGGAAAACCGGGCAGCAACAGGATTGGTTGAAACGGAAAGACTCATAAAGCTTCTAAATCGACACATGCACCAAGAAACAACCAGCACTTTGGGCTATGTGTGACTATATTTCAACACCTTGTTGCGTGATTATCACTCTTTTTGGTCCCCATCGAGTACAGATAGCTTTTTGCGTAAGGTGTTTCGGTTGATCCCTAACGCTAATGCAGCCTTGACTTGATTGCCGTCGAACTGTTCCAAAACCATTTGCAATAAAGGCCGTTCAACCGCCTCAACAATCTGCCGATAAAGCTGTCCATCGCCAGACTTTATATTTTGTAATTCTGATGCCCTTTGCAAAAGAGCTTCCATCTGGCCTTCCAAACCAGTGCTTGGCGCAATTGATCCTGGCTGAGCCGCTCGTAACGCCTCCAACTGTGAGTTATCCAAGATCGTACCAGAACAGATCGTTGCGGCACGGATCATCAGGTTTTTCAATTGCCGAACATTTCCCGGCCAATGCGCGGTTCGCATTTTTTGCAAGGCTTCATCGTTTAGACGCATTTGTCCGGCAGATGTTTCATCCAAAAAAGCTTCGGCTAGATTGCCAATATCATCTTTTCGTTGGGATAATTTGGGCATAAAAATTTGCAAAACATTCAAACGTTCAGCTAGTTCATTAACAATCGGCACACTTTTTGAGGGATCCAATCCATCTGGTAATGCGGTGGAGATCAAACGAAGTTGGCGGTCGGCACCCGTTTGCCGGTCCAACCAATCGCATATCCATAACTGCCGGTTCACATCGAACCGGTCCAATCGCTGTAAAACTAATGTTCCATCTGAACCTGCCTCAGTAGAAGAAAGCCATGCTTTCATCTCATCATCAGAGGTGGTCGCTTGTAATCGGATCAATGGCGCATTTTCATCAACGCCATATTTGTGGATGGTTTCAGCCACCCGATACTTACCGGTCCCCGGCTCGCCCATAATCATTACTGGATGAATTGATCTGGCCGCTTTGGTTATGGTCCGCATCACCTGATGCATTGAAGCAGATTTTCCTGAAATCGGTTCTTCAACACGCGGTTTAACTTGGGGCGCTCCCGCCTCTTTTTCCTGCAACGCATTGGCAATAGCTGATGCCAATTGCGAAAAGCTATAAGGCTTAGCAAAAAAATCCACAGCGCCAAATCGAGCCGATAATAACGAAGAAAGCACCGTATTTTCTCCACCCATTGCGATAATCGGGCAATCTGAGTTCAATTTTCTAATTTCCTGCATGACATCAAATCCGTTGCGGTGTGCATCGAATAAATCAACATCAAGCAAAACAAGTGCAGATTTTTCCTTGGTCGCCCAGCCTAGAACCGTTGACAGATCATCCGTGGCCCGCACGCTATACCCCAAGGCAGCCAAGTCTCGAGCTAATGAGGAGCGTCCTTTCTTATCTCCATTGGCAATCAGGATTTTTGGTTTCGAATTTGCTGGACGTTTCATGCCACCTGCTCAACTGGCTTTTGAACCAAATCGTGTTGTAATTCGGTTAGTTTTTTATGAATTTCAGTTGTATCCACGCTGCGGCACAATTTTTGTCGCGTCTGGCTGACCTCCAACTGATCCGGGCTGTGAGCACAGGCCGCATCCAATGTCCAAGCGATATGCTTGCGGAACATTTTTATACCAATAGCCGGGCCGTATAATTGCAAACTGCCTTCAAATTGTTCCAATAAAAATCCGATCTGGCGGGCCGGGCTTGGTATTTGTGATGTTCTGCCCGCCAATTGATTGGCTATGTGCCCCGGCAAATACGGACGACCATAAGCCGCCCGACCGACCATCACACCATCGGCACCCGACAATTCCATGGCCTTTTGGGCATCCTCGGCCGAGGCGATATCGCCGTTGACCAATAATGGAATTTTGATCATGTCACGAACCGGCCGCACTGCCGCCCAATCGGCATTTCCTTTGTAAAACTGGCAACGGGTGCGTCCGTGTACGCTGATCATGGTAATACCGGCCTGCTCAGCCCGCTGGGCCAGCTCCGGCGCGTTCAGCGATGCGTGATCCCAACCTAGGCGCATTTTCAAGGTAACCGGCACATCGACCGCGTCAATCACCGCCTCAATCAGCCCCATGGCATGATCCAGATCACGCATCAGGGCAGAACCAGAGGCACCCTTGGTCACGTGGCGCGCTGGGCATCCCATATTGATATCAATGATCTGCGCCCCGGCATCCACGGCCATCTTGGCCCCTTCAGCCATCCAGATCGCTTCGCGTCCAGCCAATTGTACGACAAACGGTCCCGATGATGCATCCGGTAACGCATCTTTGGCAATTTTCCGAAGCATATCCTGCCTGCCCTGAACCAATTGCTCGCTGGCGGTCATTTCACTTATGACCAGACCAGCGCCCAGCTTTTTGACTAGCTTGCGAAACGGCAAGTCCGTTACACCAGACATCGGAGCCAGAACTACTGGATTTTCAAGTTCGATATTTCGTATATGTAAGGTCATGGGCCGGTGTTCATTTGCTGGTTCCAAATTTTAAGCATTATTGTTGGCAATGGTGCAACTTTTTTAAGCAGGGTTTGATCATGAAAACAGCAGTGGTGATTGTTGCCGCCGGTTCTGGCACCCGGTTTGGCGGTGAATTACCCAAGCAGTATTGTGATCTGGCTGGGCAAAGCGTGTTGCGCCGCACAGCTCGGGCATTTTTCGAGCACCCTGAAATTGGTCAGGTGATGATTGTCATAGCAAAAAACTCCAAACAACAATTTGAAAACGCCATGGATACCTCCTGCCCGGCTCATGTCTCCGGCGGCGCAAGTCGCACACAGTCGGTTCAGGCTGGCTTGGCTGCTTTGGAACAAACAAAGCCCGATCTGGTATTGATCCACGATGGGGCGCGCCCTCTGGTCGGGTCAGAAGATATCAGCGCCGTAATCGACGGGTTAAGCCATGCCGATGGGTGCGCTCCGGCCATCCCTATTGTTGATGCGATCAAGCAGGTTGATTCAAAAACTGGAAAAATCATCGGGGATGCAGACCGAAACCAGTATCAATGCGTACAAACTCCGCAAGGGTTTCACTATGAGCAACTTGTGTCGGCTTATGGCAATGTACCAACAGACCGTGAGTATGTTGATGACCTTGCCGTGGCGATGGCGGCGGGAATGACTTGCAAGTTGGTATCGGGCAACCCAGATAATCTGAAAATCACCACCCAAGCAGACTTGGTAAAGGCAAACCAGCTCATGACCGCCAAAGACAAAATTCAAATTACCGGATTGGGCTTAGATGTGCATCAGACCTGCGCGGTGAGCACGGCCAACGGGCCAATGGTGTTGTGCGGGATCGAGTTCGATAGTGAGCTAGCCCTAAAAGGTCACTCAGATGCAGATGTCGGGCTGCATGCCATCACAGATGCCATTTTGGGCGCGATGGCGCTTGGTGATATTGGCGACCATTTTCCGCCAAGTGACGAGCAGTGGAAAAATGCAAATTCCGACTTATTTCTGACTCACGCCAAACAATTGGCCGAACAACATGGCGGACAGGTCCGACACGTTGATATCACCTTGATTTGTGAAGCCCCAAAAATTGCACCGTTTCGACTGCAAATGAGAGAATATATCGCCGATTTGTTAGGATTGCCTCTGACGCGGGTCAGTGTAAAAGCGACCACGACTGAAAAACTAGGATTTACCGGACGCGGCGAAGGCATTGCCGCGCAAGCCTGTGTTACGATGGAGATCGAAGCTTGAGCAAATTTGCATCTAAATGGATCTCGACATTTTTTGGTGTCGGACTGTTGCGCCCTGCCCCCGGAACATGGGGTTCACTGGCGGCCATGCCGATCGGATTATGGATGTTAGTGGTTGGCGGTTGGCCAACCCTGTTGGCGGCCAGCCTCATGGCCTTTTTGATCGGGCTATGGGCCTCTGATCAATACGCCAAAAACACTGGCAATAAAGACCCTTCCGAGG
>JAJFFR010000269.1 GCA_021776555.1 Robiginitomaculum sp. | reverse complement strand
TGCTGATCGCGCCAGCTTTTAGTATATTTCTTCTTGTCAGGTTCATAATTTATCCGGTTTCTTGTTTTTCATTCTCCAATAGTATTCCATCATCATTAACGACAATGTAAATGGCCGGAATCACCAAAACGGTTAATAATGTGGAAGAAGCCAATCCGAAAAGAAGGGAAATCGCCAGCCCCTGAAAGATCGGGTCGAACAAAATAACCGCCGCGCCGATCATGGCCGCTAATGCGGTCAGCAAGATCGGTTTGAAGCGGATCGCTCCAGCTTCGAGCAGGGTTTCGCGCAAGCTGGCACCGCCCCGTTGTTGGTTCCGGATAAAATCGACCAGCAGGATTGAATTACGCACAATGATCCCGGCCAAGGCAATAAAGCCGATCATCGACGTGGCGGAAAATGGCGCGCCAAACATCCAATGGCCCAACATGATCCCTAAAAACGTCAAGGGTACTGGCATCAGGATCACCAACGGCAGGCGAAACGAACCGAACTGCCCAACCACTAGGAAATATATCCCCAAAATTGCCACCATAAAGGCCGCGCCCATATCGCGGAACGTGACGTAAGTTATTTCCCACTCGCCATCCCACAAAATGCTGATCTTGCTCTCATCATCAGGTTGACCATAGAGCCGGACGGTTGGAACTTCGTCGCCGGTGATTTGGCTCCAATCATGGGCCTCCACCGCTTTGCCTATCGCTGACATGCCGTAAATCGGCGCTTCAAATTCTCCGGCCAATTCGCCCATGACCATTTCGGTAAAGCGCCCGTTACGCCGAAATATCGGATATCCGCTTTGCTCCGGTACAAAACGCGCCACATCGCCCAATTCGGCAATGCCACGTTCGCCGGGGATGGCATTGGAAGGAATGGGCGTCGACAAAATAGATTGATTTGGCGATAGAGCCGAGCGGGGCAGGGCAATGGATATTTCGGCCGGATCGCGGCCCATTCCCCGGTGGGAATAGCCCACCACCTTGCCATTTAGCAGTAAATCTATGGTCGCATAGACATCTCGCTGTTCGACTTTGAAAAACTCGAGATTATCCTGCTCGATTTGGATGCGTATTCGCGGCGCTGCCTCGCCCATCGAATCATCCGTGTCGACAATGTAGGGAACCGATTGAAACAACTCTCGTAATTCTTTGGCCACCGTGCGCCGGGTCGGGGCGTCGGGTCCATAGACTTCAGCCAGCAAGGTGGAGATCACCGGCGGTCCCGGTGGGATTTCCACGACTTTCAAGGACGTGCCCGGCGGCAAAGCAATATCTTTGATCAATTGCCGGGCTTGTAATGCAATGGCATGGCTGTTGCGCTTGCGGTGGTGGCGGTCCTCAAGGTTGATTTGTAAATCGCCCAGTTCAGGTCCAGCCCGCAAATAATAATGCCGGACCAGTCCATTGAAATTAAACGGCGCAGCGGTGCCAGCATAGGACTGGATCGAGGTGACTTCCTCTATCTGGCTGATCTCGGCGGCCAATTCACCCAATATCCGGTGCGTCTGCTCCAACGAGGAACCTTCGGGTAGATCCAGCACCACCTGAAATTCCGATTTGTTGTCAAAGGGTAGTAATTTGACGGTGACCGATTGGGTGGCAAACAAGAGAGTGGAGGCGATACTAAGTACGCCAACCACAATCAAGAAAGTCCAAGCCACCCGCTTTGGACCCATCAAAGGCGTAGCAATTTTGCGGTATAGCGCACCTAATGGCCCTTCGCTGTCATGGTCGTGACTGGGATCGGGTTTGCGCGCTGCAATTTTACGCATCAACCAAGGGGTAATGGTCATCGCTACAAAGAATGAGAAGATCATCGCCGCCGAAGCATTGACCGGGATCGGGGCCATATACGGCCCCATCAAGCCGGAAACGAACAGCATGGGCAGCAAAGCCGCCACCACGGTCAATGTCGCAATGATGGTTGGATTACCCACTTCGGCCACTGCGTCGGTGGCAGAGGCAATCCGGCTGCGGCCATCATTCATCGCCCAGTGCCGGGATATGTTTTCAATCACCACAATGGCATCATCGACTAGAATACCGATTGAGAAAATTAGCGCAAATAAGCTGACCCGGTTAATGGTGTAGCCCATCAAATTGGAAGCAAACAGGGTCAGCAAAATCGTGGTCGGGATCACCACCAGCACCACCAACCCCTCGCGCCAGCCAATGACGAAGGTGATCAGGAACACAATGGACGCAGTGGCCAGCCCCAAATGAAACAGCAATTCATTGGCTTTTTCATTGGCAGTTGCCCCGTAATTTCGGGTGACTTCGACCTCGACCGCCGCCGGGATCAATTCGCCGCGTAAACTATCCAGTTTAGCAATCAACCCAGTTGCTACCGAAACGGCATTCGCCCCTTTTCGTTTAGCCAAAGCGATGGAAACCGTCGGTACGGCGCGAAACTCGGTGGCCCTAGGGTATTGCCAAACCTGCGTGTCTTGTTGGCTGGCGCCGATCACAATATCGGCCACATCATTCACGTAGACCGGGCGACCATCGCGCGCGGTTAGCAGTAACATGCCAATTTGCGCTTCGCCGGTTAGCGTCTGGCCGGCCGAAACTTGCAAGGATTGGTTTTGTTGACGCATCATACCGGCGGTGAACGAGCGATTAGCCCCTTCGATTTTTGCGGCCAATTGTTGCAAGGTTATGCCATATAACGATAGTTTTTCCGGGTCTGGTTCCACCCGGATCTGATCGTGTTGCCCGCCAATGATAAAGCTGAGGCCCACATCGTCGATCTTGACCAATTCAGAGCGCAATTGATCGGCAATCTTAAAAAGAGCATTGGAATTCCAGCGGGTGTCCTTCGGATCAGCCGGGAACAAGTTCAAAACCAAAATAGGTACATCATTGATGCCCCGGCCAATGATCAGGGGTTCGGGGATGGTCACCGGGATCGCGGTGATATTGGCTCGAATTTTTTCATGAATACGCAAAATGGCTGCGTCGGAATCCGTGCCGACCAAAAACCTAGCTGTGACCAAAACATGATCTTCGCGCGTGCTGGAATAGACATGCTCCACCCCATCAATGCCTTTGACAATGGCCTCCAATGGTTTGGTCACCAGCTCAACCGCATCGACCGCTTTTAAGCCTGCGGCTTGCACATGAATATCGACCAACGGCACGCTGATTTGCGGCTCTTCCTCGCGCGGGATCGAAACCAAAGCAATCAAGCCCAAAATAATGCTGGCTAGCAATAATAGCGGGGTCAGAGGCGAATTGATAAAGGCGGCGGTTAACCAGCCTGATATGCCAAGCTTTGAGGGAAAATCAGTTTTCATGGCGCGGCAATCCGATCACCGGCTTGCAAGCCACTTAACACTTCAAAATGATCGTCAATCTGGCGACCAACTTGCACGACAATTTGGGTTTGCGTGCCGTCCTCGCGGATCAGATTGACCAAATCAACCCCGAACCGGGTCACGACCAAATGGGTCGGGATCAAGATCACTTCGCGGGTTTTGGTTGGTACCCAGACCCGGACCCGTTCCCCGACAAAATAATCACCAAGGCCACTAACTTTTGCATCAGCCACAACCTTGCCACCCCGGATTTGCGGATAGACCCGGATAATTTCCCCGCCCATGCTGTTGGCCCCATCGACCAACGAACCGTCAACTCGAATTTTTGCCCCGTTTTTCATGAAGCGCGCATGACGTTCGGGCAATTGCAGGCGGAGCACGTAGTTCTCAGTAGCGACCAAGGCCACGGACTCGCCGGGCAATACCACCGTGCCCGCCGTAACCGGGACGCTCAACACACGCCCAGCATTAGGGGCCAATACCTGACCCTCACGTACTTGTTGCGAGACAATGTTGCGATTGGCAGTCAGAGATTTAACTTGGTTGCCCGTGACTTTGGCCGCAGCAATCGCGGCATCCAGCCGGTTTTTGGGAATGATGCCGCGATCAAACAAATCGTTGGCTCGATCTAGTTCAGTTTGGGCATTGGCATTTTCGGCCCGCGCGGCGGCGATCTGGGCATTGATTGAGCGAATGCGAAGTGCATTTTTGTCATCACTGATCAGGGCGATGATCTGGCCTCGTTCGACCCGGTCTCCCTCGATGATTTTCAGTTCCGCCACGGTTCCAGCAATCCGGGTGCGGGCCGGGATCACGTCGAGGCTTTCCACCGTTGCGAACACCGATTTTTCATCTGGTTGTTGCTGTGTCGTTACCAAAAAACTGTCATCTTGCGCGAAAACAGAATTGGCAATGAACAGGGTGAGCAGAACAAAAAACAAAAAACGGGACATGGGTCGCCTCAAAAGCAAACAAGTGGGCCAGAACAATACAGGGATTCGGGGTGTTATGTCTTTATATTAGGTGTTGCTAATATAAAATACTAGGGTCACAACTCATTCAATGGTCGGCACTGATTAGAAATAACATCTCAAAACATTTATAAATGGCGTCACCCCGATGAAAATCGGGGTCCAGAAGTTTGAGCGTTGTACTGGTTTTGAGAATTAGATTCCGATTTTCATCGGAATGACGATGTAGTGAAAATGTTGTTCACTCTAAAATCTGGGTTGCAGGCAATCATTGAATGAGTCTGAACACTAGGTCAGTTTCGAGTGAATTGAGAACGAATGGCTGGTATCGCCTCCACAACCGACATCAACCCAAAATAGATAATGCCCATCACCAATGGCAGATGGGGGTTTTCGGTAAATATCCCATAGACGGTCAGTGCATCAAAATACCCACTTGTGGTTAGAAATTCGGTGGTTAGCCCTTTTTGCGGAATACTGGTTTCACCGCCGGCAATGACCGCAATCGAGAAAAAGTAAATTCCAGCGGCGATGATCGAATGTTTGATGGCTTGTTTTCGGTGCTTGGCACTCGGTGTAGAGAACATGAACCTCAATCGAGAGGCCATCAGTCCAAGATACAAAAATAAGATCGCATTACCTTCAGCACCCGAATTTAATGCCAAAGCGACCACTGCGTATGTGGGTATTAAAAACCAGATTACCTTTTTGCGCGGCATGACCAACATAAAAACGGCTGAATGAACCATGATGAATTCAAACCCCATCAACAGGGCCAACAAATTGATGCGGGCAATATCAGCCGGCAAAGGTGTGACCCAAAGGCGGTACATTTCAAATGCCAAAGCCAGATAAATGACTATGCCAATCCATTCGGAAACAGCTAAAGCCAACTGCCGTTTTGGCTGACCATTTAGGTTGTCCGTGGTAGATGGTCCGGCAGGCATGGCGTTTCTTTTACAGCTAAAATTCAACTAATCATTTTTTGGTCTATAAGGCAAATAATTGAATACGGTAATATATTACCGGTGTGATAAAGTTGTGATTTTTAACGATTTTTCGGGATTTAGTGATTGACCATTGCAAATACCAGCCCTATAGAACGCGCACCAATAGCCCGGAACCGCCGGGTGACCCGTATTTTGCAAGGACAATGACATGAAGACGTTTTCCGCAAAGCCAGCGGAAGTGAAAAAAAAGTGGATCTTAATCGATGGTGAAGGCGTTATCGTCGGTCGGTTAGCTTCTTTTATCGCTTCTCGTTTGCGTGGCAAACATTTGCCAACTTATACCCCTCACGTTGATTGCGGCGACAATGTCGTACTGATCAATTGCGACAAGGTGATTTTCACCGGGCGCAAGCGTGAAGACAAAACTTATTATCGCCACACCGGTCACCCGGGTGGGATCAAATCCGTTACAGCTGAAAAATTGCTGGATGGCCGGTTCCCGGACCGGGTCATGAGAAAAGCTGTGCAGCGTATGTTGCCTAAGGAAAGCCCCTTGGCTCGCCAGCAGTTCAGCAATTTCAAAGTATATGTCGGTGCGGAACACCCACACGAGGCACAAAAACCTGAAACCGTCGATTTTGCGGCGATGAATCCCAAAAACGTGCGGAGAGACTAGATATGGCTGACGAAATCAAATCTCTGGAAGACCTAAAAGCCGGCATGACTGCGGCCGATGCTGCTCCAGTTGCTGCGGCCCCTGATGCAGAAGCTCCAGTTGCTGCCGAAGAAGTTGTCTTGCCTGAGCCGAAAATTGACGCGCAGGGTCGCTCCTACGCCACTGGCAAACGTAAAGATGCCGTGGCTCGGGTCTGGATTAAACCAGGTTCTGGCAAGATCACCATTAACGGTCGCGATCAGGAACAATACTTTGCTCGTCCGGTTTTGCGGATGTTGTTGCAACAACCATTTGAAGCAGCAGAACGTAAAGATGCCTATGACGTCGTGGCAACTGCCAAAGGCGGTGGTCTTTCTGGTCAAGCTGGTGCGGTTCGCCATGGTATTTCAAAAGCGCTGATCACGTTCGAGCCAGCCTTACGTCCACCATTGAAAGCCGGTGGCTTCCTAACCCGCGATAGCCGGGTGGTTGAGCGTAAGAAATTTGGTCGCAAAAAAGCGCGTCGTAGTTTCCAGTTCTCGAAACGCTAAACCAACTTTTCAAATTTCAGAATTCCAGAACGCGTCCCGAATGCTCGGCGGCGCGTTTTGTTTTGCCACATAAAAATGGACCCTCCGGCTCACCGATTGTATCTGGCTTTCACCTACACATTTTGTGTTTTTGTAGCATGATGTTGGGTGCCAGTGACCTTCGGCCGAAGGTCACTGGCGGCAGCGAGCGGTTGTGCCCTCCGACGACCGTTTACGGTCGAACTT
>JAJFFR010000268.1 GCA_021776555.1 Robiginitomaculum sp. | reverse complement strand
ATCTGTGCAGAAACAGTCATGACCGGAACTCTAAAATAGAATCCCGGTCATGCAAAGGTTGTGGATTTGGTTATGAGCCTAGTTTAGGCCGACGGGAGGTTCATCGCCTTGACTAAATCGAGCATGCGGCGGCGCGGCTCTTCTTCCAGCGAATAATAAGCCCGGACTAGTTCCATGGTTTCGCGTTGCGATAACACGTCCGAAGGCAGGGTGCTGGTATCATTGGCTACGTCCTTGTCACCCAGTCCATCATAGAAGTATTGCACTGGAACATGCAGTGCTTCGGACAGATCAAACAACCGGCTGGCGCTGATCCGATTGGCCGCACATTCGTATTTTTGAATTTGTTGAAACCGAATGCCAACCTGTTCACCCAAATTGGCTTGGGTCAGACCTAACAACCGGCGACGACGACGCAAACGACGCCCCACATAAATGTCTATTGAATTGGTCATCAAAAATACTCCTGCTTTCTCGCGGGTTTGATCCGCTGTTTTTCGAAACTCTCCTAGCAAGCGGTATGCCGCCCAGAAAATTTTGGTTAACTAGTTGTTTTTACAGTGTTTCCCAATACTGGGGATTATTTCCCACGCTCCCGGTTGGAGAAAAGAGGAGCCAAAACAAGGCAATCGAACCAGAATCAAATCCGGCTTTGTGCCAAAATGAACCAATGATGTGGTACTGGATGCTCTACCGCGCCAAGAGGGACGGCTCGACCACCAAGTTTTCCCGTAATGCGTGATCCAGTTTTTGCATGATGGTGATCATCTGGCTTTGGGTTCGGGCAAACCCCTCATGTTTTTGGATCGATTTTTCGTCCATATACAAAGAACGGCACAGTTCGATCTGGATTGCATGCGCGCCCTGATCGGGATCAGCATGACGCAACACACTATACCCACCGGCATAAGGCACATTAGAAGCGGTTCGCAAACCTTCGCCCTGCAACAGTTTGCCCAGCGCCTTAGATACCATCCCATCACAAGACTGGCCGTGCCGGTTGCCGATCACAACATCAATCGGCCCCATTGGGGTTTGAGCTGCACAGATCGCCGGCATGGAATGACAATCAATCAACACCGAAACCCCGAATCGGTTGCGCGCCCGCAACAGCGCATCAGCGACGGCCTGATGATATGGAGTGTGTGCCACCGATAATCGCCAGTTGATCTCGCCCCGGCGCAACTTACCGGCATAAATATCTTTGCCCTGCGCCACCACTTTCGGGATCACCCCAAGGCCAGCTAGCACTTGCGGACTTTGCTGCCGGTTGGCATTTGCGCCCAAGGCCTGCATAAACATACCCGGGTCCAGCGCCTCAGGATGCCGGTTGGCATCGAGCCAAGCGCGCGGAAACAGAGCTTGGACAAAACTGGCACCCGGCACCGCATGGGCCGGGAACAATTGATCGACATAGGCGTCTTCTGAACTTCGCAAGGTAAGCGGATCCAACCGGCTTTGTTGCAGGAAATGTTCCGAATACTGACGACCCGAATGCGGAAACGCAAACACCAATGGGCTGGTGATCCGGGTAGGCGCGATCACTTGGACAGCGGTTTGGTCCATAGGCCAACCTGTCCCGCGCTCGTTTTGGCGGGCCGCCCGGCTGGCCGGATCAGCAGTGCTCCAGATGTTCATGCGGTCAGTTTCTCTATACAGATGTTTTTCGTCAAGCCCCGACCTGTTCACCAGACTTTTACTTCCTTGTGGCACAGTATGAACATACATACGGGCGATAAGACCCGAAAACATTGGAGAAGTTGGGTTATGGCACGAATTTTACTGGCCGAAGATGATGATAGCATGCGCCGGTTTCTAGCCAGCGCGCTGGAAAGAGCTGGGCACGACGTTATTTCTTGCGCTGATGGCGAAGAAGGTCTGGATGCTCTGTGCGATCAACCAAAGGACTTTGACCTGTTATTGACCGATATTGTCATGCCGGGCGTCGATGGGATCGAATTGGCCCGCAAAGCGGCCGAAACGGATCCATCCTTAAAGATCATGTTTATCACCGGATTTGCTGCCGTGGCGCTCAATCCGGGATCAGCCGCACCCAAAGACGCAAAAGTTCTGTCCAAACCATTTCATTTGCGTGAACTGGTGGCTGAAGTTGAACGGGTGATGGCAGCCTGATCGGCTGACACTGAGCGCTTGCATCAAAAACCCAAGGCCGCTATAGACGCGAACCGAATTTGATCCGGGCGCGGCCGTCAAGGCCAATCCCCAAAGATCGGGCGCGTAGCTCAGTGGGAGAGCACTACATTGACATTGTAGGGGTCGGCAGTTCAATCCTGCCCGCGCCCACCATTTTTTCTGGTCCTAACGCGGTGCTGACGCTCGCTACTTGAGGACGCTTTTGCTGGTCCTATCGCGATGCTGACGCTCGCTACTTGAGGACGCTTTTGCTGGTCCTATCGCGATGCTGGCGCTCGCTACTTGAGAACATTTTTGCCTGTCCTATCGTTCGGCTATCGCCTCGCTACTTAAGGACGCTTTTGCTGGTCCTGCTTATTCACGGGCGAACCCAAACCCAAATACCGGTCCCCGGGCTTGCTCCGGGGTCCACAAAATAGCGCTACGAGATGATTTTCAAAAAACTGGACCCCGGACTAAATCCGGGGGCCGAAAATTTGTTACTGCCACTCCAATGGGTGGGGGGCCAAACTCCGTTTCCTGCACCCCTTTTATCACCATCCTCCAGCTACCCTCCGACTTGATCGGTGAGCCGGAGGGTCCATTTTCCACCTGCTTCCCCCCGCAAAATTAGCTTTGCGGTAACCAAAGCAGTTGATGCTTACCCGCAAATTGCCTGTCTTGGAGAATTTCCCATGGTTTTTGCACAACGAAAACAAACGCCACCCAGCGCTGATACCCTTGCGCCAATTAGATCAACGGGCCTGGACGCGAAGCACGCTGAGGTTTTTGCTGGAATTCTGCAAGCGTTGGGCGATGGCAAGCAAGCTGACATCAGCAACATTTTACCTGAAACATACCGACCCGCCGTCGAAGCATTAGCTGCCAGCTTGCAATCCCGGGACCGCGATGATCTGGGTCGCACCGTGCAATTTTCCATGCAGGCCAGCGAGGCCATGGCCGCCGTCGCCAAAATTACTGGCAGTGTCCGGGACGTGAACGACCGGGCTGACAATATGGCTGCTGCAATTGAAGAATTAAATGCCTCCGTAGGGCAAATTAGTTCAACAGCTGAATCATCCTCTCACGAAATGGAAACCGCCGCATCCGATGCGCGCGAGTCTGCCGAAGTCTTAGTAAAAATGAACCAAGCTTCGCGGGAGATCGACGAAACCATGGTTTCGATGGAAACCCGAGTCACCGCCTTACAAAGTGCCGCCGAACAAATCGGCGAGTTTGTCGGAACCATTGATGCCATTGCCTCCCAAACTAATTTGCTGGCATTAAATGCCACTATTGAGGCGGCCCGGGCCGGAGATGCCGGGCGCGGCTTTGCCGTGGTGGCCTCCGAGGTCAAAACCCTATCCAGCCAAACCCAAACTGCCACCGATGATATTCAAAAACGCATTGAACGTTTGCGCGATGATGTGACAGATTTGCTTTCTGCGGTCAGCCAAGCCCGCGAAGCTGTGGACCGGGGCAATGTATTGGCCGACGATGCCAATTCCAAAGTGGCCAATGTTGAAAATTTGGTCAGCGGCAATGCGGCCCGCATGAGCGAGTTGGCCGGTGTATTGGGCGAGCAATCCCAAGCCACCGCTGAACTATCCGAAGGCATTGTTGCTGTGGCAGAAGAAGCCAAAATAGCCGCCGACAATGCGGGCCATGTAATCACCGCAGTTTCGGCCTCCGAAGGTCTGGTCAACGCCCAGTTTGCCGGATTAGACAGCCGGGAAATCGAGGACTATGTGCTACAACGCGCCAAATCAGATCACTTCCTATGGAAGAAAAACTTGTCTGAAATGTTGGTTGGCCTGAACAATTTAACCGAGAACGAGTTGGCCGATCACCATTCCTGTCGTTTGGGCAAATGGGTTGATCAGGTTACCGACCCTAGCCTTTGCAACCATGCTGCCTTTGGGCAGTTGGAAACGCCCCACGCGGCGGTTCATCAACACGGCAAAACGGCAGCCCGTCATTTTGCCGATGGCGATATTGCCGGCGCGCAAACCGAAGTGGCCAAAATGGAAGAAGCTTCCAAACATGTGGTCGATGTGCTGGATCAGTTGCTGGCCCGCAACGACTAAGCTGAGGTTCTGTTACCGGTCCTTCGAGGCTGCTACGCAGCACCTCAGGATGAGGGGACTTATGTTGCAATAGTCTGCTCTTCCCGCAACAGACCCACTCGACATCCTCATGCTGAGGTGCGAACGAAGAGAGCCTCGAAGCATCGGCGAGTGACGAAATGCCACCAAGGACTGGTTTGAGCCTGCATTCGATTTCCCCTCATCCCGACTTTCTCCCAATGGGAGAAGGGGCGAGCGCATAAATTTGATCATCTTTTGCCAGATCCCGAATTGAACTCCCTCTCCTTATGGGAGAGGGCGGGGGTGAGGGGTAACCAATATCGTAATATATCCCCGTCACCCACCCAGATACGGCCGCAATCCGTTCAAATTAAACCCGGCTCGCATACCGGCGGCAATGATCTGTTCGGCTGACAGCGCTCCTGCTTGGCTTAATCCCCAAACATTGGCCGCGCGGGTGCCGGTATTGCAAAACGCCAATATCTTGCCCTTGGTTTGAGCCTGCACGTTTTTTGTTTCTTCAATCTGAGCCGGGTCCAGCCCGCGCAAAGAGATCGGGATGTTAAAATAGGCCATGCCCGCTTCTTTGGCTGCGGCTTCAATATCCGGGCCTTTGGGTTGGCCCCACATTTCACCGTCCGGGCGATTATTGATCACAGCGGTAAAACCGACCTCGGCCAACACCTTCATGTCTTTGGTGCGCACTTGCGGGGAGACCGAATACATTTCGGTTAAATTCAGGATTTTCATAACGGGTCCGGACGTTTACGGTTTGTGGAACTGGTTTAGCGGGATTTGCAAAGAGGAAATACCGTTTTTGGCCGGAGGCGGCAATTGCCCGGCGCGTAAATTGACTTGCAAAGCGGGCAAGATCAATTTGGGCATGCACAAAGCTTGATCCCGCTCATTGCGCTGTTTGACAAAGTTTTCCAAT
>JAJFFR010000267.1 GCA_021776555.1 Robiginitomaculum sp. | reverse complement strand
TCGGCATGGGCCGTGATGTCAGCCCGACCAAAACGGGATAATTCCGGGTCATCATCATCAATAACAGTTGATATGTATCGATATCTCAGAATTTTGCCATTTTTGTCATAATCACCGGTAACCAAGCAGCGAATGGCATAGGGCGTGCCATCTTTTTTCTTGATACGAGCCACAAAATGGGCTGATTTTCCTTTTTCCACTGATCGTTGTGCGCTGATGATGACATCTTGGTTGGTTTCGGGGGTGTCAAAGCAATCAATCGGGTTTTTGCCGATCAATTCTTCGCGAGAAAAGCCATTATAGGCCAGTTCTTCGTCGTTTACCTCGACAATGACGGGGTGCCCGTCTTGCATCTCGGTCACAAGTAGGCCGACCGTGCCAAAGCTATGATTATTTTGCATATCCCGCTGTCAAATCCTTGTTTGGTCCCATTCGGGAGCCGTACTAGATATCTCTATAGAGCTATTTACTTACAGTTTGGTTAGCACGAACGCTTGTTGATTGACCCTTGCCCAAAGGCAGTTCACATTGCGCTCCAATTCAGCTGCAAAAGCAGATCTTTTTAGGGGAGAGAACAATGGCCGGTGCCGTTACCGTTTCACATGACGAGTGGTCGTCTAGGTTTGCATTTTTGATGGCGGCGGTTGGCTCGTCAGTCGGGCTTGGAAATTTATGGCGTTTTTCCGCCGAAGCCGGGCAAAATGGCGGCGGCGCCTTCATCATGATTTACCTATCATGTGTTCTGTTGATCGGTATTCCGGTTTTGATGAGCGAGTACATTATTGGCCGGGCCGGCAACGCCAATAGCGCCATTCGAAGCGTGAATGATATTGCTGACCATTCCGGGGTGGGGCGAAAATGGAGTTTGCTCGCTTGGATTGGCATGATTGCTTCATTTTTGATCGTCAGCTTTTACTGTGTGGTGGCGGCTTGGGTCATTATCTACATCCCCAAATTCCTGATGGGTGTGTTTGAGGGACAAACAGCGGTGCAAATTTCTGCCCAGTTTGGCGCAACGCGAGAAAATATATGGGGGCTTGCACCGGCTAATCTAGGGGTAATGTGGGCCTTCACCGCATTTGCCGCTTTGACTGCATGGCTGGTGGCACGCGGCGTAAACAAGGGAATTGAGTGGGCCGCCAAGGTATTGATGCCCTTGTTTTTCTTTTTGCTGTTTGCCTTGTCTGTTTACAGTTTGTGGAGCGGATTTTCGAGCCGCGTACCTGATGCCAGTGGAGCGCCCAGCAATGGCGCGACCGAGGCATTGAAATTCTTGTTCATGGCCGATTTTTCCAAAGTAACGCCCGAGGTCATGACCCGGGCCTTGGCGCAGGCATTTTTCTCGATCGGGCTGGGTAGCGCCATCATGATTACCTATGGCTCTTATTTGCCCAAATCAATCAACATTCCAAAATCGGCTATCGTGGTTGGCCTGACCGATACCGGTGTGGCTCTGATGGCTGGGTTGGCCATCTTTCCAATCGTTTTTGCCCACGGGCTGGATGTTAATTCCGGAGCGGGGCTGTTTTTCCAAACCTTGCCGGTGGCGCTTTCTGCCGCGCCTGGCGGTAATCTAATCGGGGCTGGATTTTTCTTTCTGGCTATTTTTGCAGCCGTTACTTCATCTATCTCTTTGCTCGAGCCGGTCGTGGCTTGGGTCACGGAGAAGTTCCAAGTATCGCGCACGATAGCAGCCATTGGCATGGGCTTTTTGATGTGGATGTTCGGTTTGGGTTCGATCTTCATTGATGGTTTCATGGGGGTGCTGGATGGCAAATTGACCGGGGCCATTATGTTGCCTCTCGCTGGTTTGCTCACCGTGTTGTTTGTCGGCTGGCGCATGAACAAATCTATGGTCGATGAGCAAATGGCCGGCACACCCACTCTGCTACGCGCCGGGTTGTTTTATCTGGTGCGCTATGTGGCACCGGTCTTTGTGTTTGCAGTATTGGTGCTGGGCATTGACAACACTTATTTCAATGATGTTTTGGGTAAAATGTTAGGTATTGCCGCTGGATGAGATGAACTTATTTTCCCGCACCATGTTCTGAACTGACAGTTGTCAGAATCTGCTGCAATTCGTCACTGGTCAGATGATCCAATTACCGATACAAAAATCAAGCACGGCGGGGCGTGGATAAAAAGTATGATTGTTCGTAAAATTGGATTGGTGTTGGCTTGTGTCGGATTGTTGGGCGCTTGCACAACCATATCGAGCGGCCCGCAAGCCCTGCAAGGGGTTGAACAAAAACAGGATTTTCCCATCAAAATGATGGCCGATGATCTTGTGACACAGTTTACCGCACGAGGTTGGGTGATCAAAGTTGACCGCACAACACAAGTTAAAAAACTAACTGGGTTTTTGATGAGGGGCTTCGGCAAGACCGATGCGGCCCATGTGGCTGACCCGGTTGATACCTATTTAGCCAATCTTGGAACTTCTACCCCAAAATCTGGATCCGCAGAAAAGCAGGGTATTCGTGATTTGATTTTGGCCGAAATAACTTTGGCTAGTTCTGAAGTTGGCGCATTAAACGAGCAGGTTGAAGGCGCCGCCAGCCAAGTAAAATCATCTCGGATATTACGTGTGGAAATGCTGTCGCTCGAACAAGCATTGTTAGCCACGCGCAAGGCTAAAAAGCTGTTTGAAAATGCTGCCAAGCGTGCCGAGGTCGATGGCGAGGATGTGCAAACCAATATGGACAAACTCAATGTCCAGATTGAGCACCTAACCCAGCAAACCAACTTCTTAAATCAATGGCGCCAGTCCGCAATTACTGGATGACCCAACAACTTGATCCGGCCAGCGTAAAAGGTTTCTTGTCGCCTGCCGAAGGCCAAATGCTGGCTAGCTACGCGGGCGAAGGGCGAGGCATTGGCGCATTGGTTGAAATCGGAGCGTGGTGCGGTCGATCTGCACTCTATATTGCCCATGATTTTGCCGGAACCGGGCAGCTTTTATTTAGCGTCGACCATCACCGTGGCTCGGAAGAAAACCAACCGGAATGGGAGTGGTTTGACCCAGAGGTTTGGGATAGGCAAGCCGGAGCTATTGATACATTGCCACATTTTCGCCGGAACATTCGCCAAGCCGGGTTAGAAAGCAACGTGATTGCCATGGTTGGTGATGCGGCAGGTATTGGCTTGACTTGGCGCACGCCGCTCGGCTTTTTGTTTCTGGACGGAAATCACACCATGACAACCGCATTGGCGGATTATCAAGCGTGGGCCGGGCACGTGGTCAAAGGTGGTTTTTTGGCTATTCATGATGTATTTCCCGATCCCGCCGACGGTGGCAGACCTCCGTTTGAGGTGTGCCAAAGAGCCGAGAAATCAGGTTTGTTTGCGGGAGTAGGTGAAGTCGACTCTCTCGTT
Organism: Robiginitomaculum sp.; assembly: GCA_021776555.1. Lineage (GTDB taxonomy): Bacteria > Pseudomonadota > Alphaproteobacteria > Caulobacterales > Maricaulaceae > Robiginitomaculum_B. Next base: position 20,261 of record JAJFFR010000267.1, on the reverse strand, counting down.
GTGCTTCAGCGATTGTAATGGACCAATCAAAACATTTGAGGCCGATGTAATCTGATGAATGCCGTCCAGTGCTAACACAAAGGCGGCGGCGGTCCATGATGGTCTTTCTTGCGGCCAGTAAATATTTTCTACTGATTGCCAACCCATCCAGTACCCACCTTCATCGACCCGTAGGGGCGCTAGGTAATCAAGTATTCTTTTTGCTTTTTGCGGTTCGTCAACAGCCAGCAAAGCCAGCACCAATTCGCACGTTTCTGCTGTGGTAAACCACGGTTCATCCGATACGCAGCGGCAGCCAAGCCCTCGTGTTACAAAAGTCTCCATCCGGCTGGAAATCATCGCATGCGCCATCGTGCCATCATATACGCCGGTTAACACTGGGTAATACCAATCCATGGCAAACCGGAATTTTGAGGGCCATGTGCGGTCAAACCGAAAGGGCATTTCAACTAATGCCTTTTTCACTTTGTGCGCGGCTTTTGCCCAAAGCCCGGTTGGCTCGCCCAATACTTCGCCGATTTGTATGGCAGCGTTTAGGCTTTTGTATATCGAGCAATTGCCAGTGCGAAGTGCATCGACTTGTTCCAGTTCTTCGCCCGGCTCGCATCGCCGCCAAGCAATTTCACCATGGGAAGATTGGTGAGCCAGAATAAAACCCATGCTGGCTTCGACCAGAGGAAATTGCCGGGCCAGCCATTGTCTATCCTGATGCAAAACGTAATCATGCCAGATGCCCGTCGCGGCAAATGCGGCAAAATTCGTATCAATTAGGGACGTGGCTTTGCTCGGCACTAGGCGCCGGTTTGTCTTATCCAACGGTACAGAGGCACCGCATTGGCCAGCAATGGCACCATCTGGTTCTTGCAAGTCATGTAAGGCATCAAAAGCCGCGCGGGCTTGGGCTTTGTACCCGGCCACATTTAAGGCCATGGCGCTTAAGGTATGGTTCCACGGGTCAAATATGCCGCCATCAATCCACAAGATACGACCGTCATTTTGCTGCAATTCGAGAATTCGCTTTGCGCAGTGTTCGATTTGCACGTGAGTTTCTTCCACCGGACTGACATCTTGCAATGTCATGAAGCTGGTTTTTCAAAATAAAGCACAACTGATTTACCCATGATCCAATCCGCCAGTTTGGAGAAGGGTTTCAGGATAAATGGATTCGCCAGAATTTCCCATTCCAGCAATCCCTGCCAAGCCCGAATGAGTGGATGATCATCCCGGCGTTTCCACAACAGGCATTTCAACCACCAATAGGGGGCGTGCAGACCATGTGCGTAGTGTTGACGGGTAAAAGTCAGTTTGTGCCGTTCGATGGATTTTCGCAATTTTCTCGCCTTGAATATCCGCACATGTCCGCCCGGCGTATTGTGGTACTCTTCTGACAGCCACCAGCAGATTTGCTCGGGCCAGAATCGAGGCACACTTATAGCGAGTTTTCCGCCCACCTTCAACACGCGGTTGATTTCTAATAGCGCTGTTTCAAAATCAGGAATGTGTTCTAGCACTTCTGAACAGATGATCCGATCAAAGGTTTGGTCGGCAAAGGGCAGACTTAACGCGTCGGCGCTGGTCAATCCATACGCCTGTCCACGATCACCGGACACGTCCGGAAATTTGTCAAATCCATCCCTAGTTTTAATCAAATCCTCAAGACACAAATCAATGCCAACACAAACCATGTCAGCGGCATAGTACAGCGCATGCATATGGCGTCCGGTGCCGCAACCAAGGTCTAGCACGCGCTGTCCGTCTCTCAAATCGAGGCGATCAAGCTGTATGGTGCGCATGGATTGCCTTATGATATAGCCGCACGGCCTGTAAGGCATGGCGTTCCCAAGAAAAGGTAATTTGCGCTCTTTTGGCCGCAGCAAGCCCGAGTTGTTTGCGTCTGGCCGGGTCGCCCAGCAATGCCGATATGGCTTCTGCTAGGGCCGCATCGTCACCCTTGGGCACAACAACGCCTGCATCGGCCACCACTTCGGGCAATGCCCCGCCATCGCTGGTAATGACCGGTGCGCCGCAGGCCATGGCCTCGGCGGCGGGCAGTCCAAATCCTTCGAACAGTGAAGCAGAAATAGCGATGGTTGCTTGTTGAAACAGTTTGGCGATATCGGCCTGCGTCAGATCGGTCTGAAACTGGATGCGCTTCGACAACCCGGCTCGCTCGATGGCATCCTTGGTGGGGCCGTCACGCAATCGTCCGATAATGTGCAATTGTAAATCAGGGTGATCCGGGACCAGTCTGGCAAACGCGTCAACTAAAACGGGCAACCCCTTTAAGGGGGTATCGGCACTGGCCGTTGCCACCAAAAGGTTTTCCTGCCGTTTGACTTCGGAATCAGGTCGAAAAATATCGAGATCCACTCCGTTGGGCGCCACATGGTATTGGGCAGCATTACCGCCAAAATCTTGCAAGGCCGCTTGTTTGGAGGCCTCGGAAACCGTCAAAATATGTGGCAATTTGCGCGCTGTATTGGCCTGCATAGCTACAAACCGATGCCAGCGTCGGATTAAAGCGCGCATCCACCAGCGTTTTTCCGATTGCAGCGCAAGCCGCAAATCAATGCTGATCGGATGGTGCAAGGTGGCAATTACCGGTAGTGTGCGCCGGATTTTCAGCAAACTGCGGGCCAGTGTCTGGTTGTCATGCAGCACGTCATATTTGTCACCGTGTTCGCGAACATAACGCCGTAACCGCCGCCCAAAAGCATAAGGTTCCCCAAATGCGCCGGAATTATGCGACAGCCACTCAGAAAGATCAGCCCAAGTTCGCCAATGCTTCCAACGAATGGCTGAAAACGGGTTTTCTTCGGCAAATAAATCCAGCGATGGCAGCTTGATCAGGCCAGCTCGTGGATCAAGATCGGGAAACGGCGGGCCGGATACCACATCAACCTGATGGCCCAAATCGAGCAGGGCTTTGGTCAAATAGCGCACATAGATCCCCTGCCCACCGACAAACGGATGAGAGCGATAGCTGGCTAGCAATACTCGCAAAGAACCGGAGCCGGAGCCATTGTCATTTTTTTGCAGCATGGGGCGCCGACCTTCATTGTTTGGCACAATGTAGGGGTTCAAATCAGATGGGAAAAGACCAACTCTACAAAAAAGTGAACTTTGTTCACCTACACCGATTTATGACCATTTATACATATTTTGATTTTATGGCTTTTTGAAAGCTGGTACCGGATTACACTAACAATTTGGCAGAGGGATTGCCCGCGTCACAACAAAAATTCTGAACGACTGATTTTTTTCTAGGCAAAGCAATAAAATTGCATCAAGAGGAGCAGATGCCTACATCAATTCGAATTTCAATGTTCTATGGCGCTCTGTTTTTAGGGCTGGGCGGTACCTTTGCCTTTTTGCCAGTCTGGTATGCCGGGCGGGGCTTGGGCGGTGAGTGGATTGGTTATGCGTTGGGCGCTGGCTCTTTGGCCCGGCTTTTTGCCGGGCCGCTGGTCGCGGCGCAGGCGGGGCACCCATCTCATATCCCAACCATTTTGCGCTGGGCCGCTTTGGCGGCTGTACTGATCTTTGTCATTCATGTGCCGGTTAGCAATCCGTTGGTCTTTGTCTTTTTGGGATTAGTGTTGGGCACGGCCTATGCTCCTTTGGTCCCGTTGGCCGATGCATTAGCCATGGCGTTGGAGCGCCGCAAGCTGGTGCATTATGGCCCGGTACGTAGTGCTGGCTCGGCTGCGTTTATTGTCGGGACGATGGGTTGCGGCTGGCTGATTGCTCGATTTGGCAGCGAAATGTTGCTGGTCTGGGCGATCGGAACCGGATTGTTGCTGGTCATATCTGCTTGGTTTTTGCCAAATGTCGAGGCCCGCGAAAAGCTGGCAGACACAGACAAGGCTGGACACCGGTTACGGGATGCCTTGAAGTTTTGCGCGCGGCCAGATGTGGCTACGGCGCTTTTGATAAGCTTTTTGGTTCAGGCCAGTCATGCGTTCTTCTATGGATTTAGCGCCCTGTTATGGACGGCAGCTGGATTTTCCGGACTTTTGATCGGGGCGCTGTTTGCCTGGGGCGTGTTTTTTGAAGTGGTGTTGTTCAATTTATCACCATGGTTTCGAAAACATGCTTCTCCACTGATCTTGTTGCTGATTGGCGGTTGCGCGGCTTTGGTGCGCTGGTTGGCGCTCTCAACCGAACCGGAGTTAAGCGCGCTGATTGGCTGGCAAATCCTACATGGGTTTAGTGCCGCCATGACCAATTTGGGCATGATGGCTTATTTGCAAAAACACACGCCAGAGCGACTAATCGCCGGTGCCCAAGCCATCAATTCGTCCGTTACGGCGGGCTTGTCATTTGGCATTGGGTTTTCCGTAGCGGGTTTTTTATATGTCCGCTCTGGTGCCGATGGCTATTTATTTGCCGCAGGCGCAGCTGGGCTGGGAATTGCGATTTGTTTGGCTCTGATCATTTATCAGCGGGTTCGCGGCGTACCCCAAACCGACATCTCCTGAACCGGGATATTGGCTTGATGGTAGCGCAAACCATCCTTGCGATCTCGTTGCAGCAATAGCGGCCCGTCCAGATCAACCAGATCGGCTTGCGCCGCGATCAGCAACGCCGGAGCCATCGACAACGAAGTTGCCACCATGCACCCGACCATGATTTGCAAATCCAGTGCTTTGGCCTCGGCCAACAGGGCCAAGGCTTCGGTGAGGCCACCGGTTTTATCTAGCTTGATATTGATCATGTCATAGCGCGCCGCCATTTGCGGCAATTGCGCCCGTGAATGCAGGCTTTCATCGGCACAAAGCGCAAAAGGTGTCATAAATCCGGCCAGTGCTTCATCCTCATCGGCGGGCAATGGTTGTTCAATCGCCACAATGTTCAAGTCAGCGATTTGCATCAAAAGGTTTTGCAGCCCGGTAAAGGAAAATCCTTCATTGCCATCCAAAATCAATTGGGCGTCTGGTCTGGCCTGGGTGATCGCATGTAGCCGCTGATCATCCGATCCATCTCCGGCTAGTTTCAATTTGAGCAACAACCGCCCTTTGGCCGCTTTGGCTGCCTCTGCCATTTTGCTAGGTTGATCTAATGACAAGGTAAAAGCGGTGGTCAGCGCAATGGGTGCGGGCAAATTCGCCAGTTGCCAAACCGGTTGTCTGGTGCGCTGGCTTTGCAAGTCCCACAGGGCGCAATCAATCGCATTGCGCGCAGCGCCACAGGGCAGGGTGGTTTGCAACTGCGACAAGTTCATCTCGGCTTCGATGGTAGATCGCAGGCCTTCAATCTGAGCGCTAACACTATCCAGACTTTCACCATAGCGGGCGTAAGGCACACATTCGCCGCGCCCGATATGTCCTTGGTCATCGCGCAATGACACCACCAACACCTCGGCTGAGGTTTTTGCGCCGCGTGAAATTCGAAACTGCCCGGCAATGGGCCAGCTTTGGCGTTCAAGTTTCAATTGGATGTTCGTGTTCATTTTGCCTCAATTCTTTGTGTACAGACATAGTGCCTCTTTCACCACGTGCCAAACCCGGATAGGTAAGGATATGGCAAATTCAGCCCTGCACTTGAGCATTGAAAGCCGAGAAGGCAAAACAGTCATCATACCGGCCGGTGACTGGTTAATTGGCGATCTGGGACAGGTCGACAAACAAATCCGTAATGTCTGTGACAAAGCCGGGGCCGATCATGTTCAATTTGATTTATCGCAATTGGGCCGGATTGATATGTCGGGTGCATTTGCCTTATCCCGTTTGGTCAGGCGTTCATCGGAACCAAATGCCGACCGGCATTTTACTGGAAACCATCCTTACGCCCGTAAGCTGATGATGGCGGCGCATGAAAATTCAAATGTTTGCCCGATCCCGCGACCCCATCCGCAATTCAAAGACGTATTGATCCGAGTTGGTTGCGCCGTTCAGGATATGTGGGATGATTTTGTTGGCACGATGGCGTTTGCTGGAAGATTGTTTCAGACGCTTTACAACACCTTGCTCCATCCATCTCGCTTGCGCTGGGCCTCTATTTTCAGCGTGGCAGAAGACGCTGGGATGAATGCGCTGCCGATTGTTGGACTGCTTTCATTTTTCATGGGCGCAGTGATGGCTTTTTTAAGCGCAAATCTGCTGGCAGAATTTGGGGCGTCGCTGTTTACGGTGGATTTGGTTGGCTTGGCGGTTCTGCGTGAGTTTGCGGTGGTGATTACCGCGATCATTCTAGCCGGGCGATCCAATTCGGCATTTACTGCCGAAATCGGCTCAATGAAAATGCAGCAGGAAATTGATGCAATGGTTGTGTTGGGTATCGACCCGTACGAGGCATTGGTTATCCCCAGGGTGATTGCTTGTGTGTTGATGATCCCATTGTTGGTCTTTGCGGCGATGGTAACCGGCTTGATTGGTGGCGCACTGGTCGCATGGCTGCAATTGGGGATTAGTCCAACCCTGTTTATTGCGCGTATGTACGAAGTGATCTCGATCCAACACTTTTGGGTGGGGATGTCCAAAGCACCGGTTTTTGCCCTGATCATTGCGCTGATTGGATGCCGCCAGGGATTGCTGGTCGAAGGCAATGTAGATTCGCTAGGTCGCCGCACAACGATGTCGGTGGTCCAAGCGCTGTTTGCGGTTATCTTGGTCGATGCGATATTTGCTATGGTCTATATGGAATTGAACATATGACCAGTAGCGCAGAATCTGTCATTGAAGTACGCGGCGTAGAAAATGCATTCGGTCGTCATGTGGTCCACAAGAACCTTGATCTAACCATGATGCGCGGCGAGGTTTTGGGGTTGGTTGGCGGTTCCGGCACGGGCAAAACCGTATTGATGAATACCATTTTGGGATTGCGTAGACCGCAAGCCGGAAGTGTCCAAGTCTTAGGAACCGAGATCACCAAATCAAGCCAGCGCGAGCTAATTAGGTTATCTCGTCGTTGGGGGGTGTTGTTCCAAAACGGCGCTCTATTTTCGTCATTGAGCGTTCGTGAAAATGTAAAAGCACCGATGCGCGAACACGCCGAATTGCCCAATCGTTTGATGAACGAGTTAGCCGATTTGCGAATCTCCTTGGCAGGTTTGGAACCGGAAGCTGGGGCAAAATTACCATCGGAACTCTCTGGTGGGATGAGAAAACGAGCTGCTTTGGCGCGGGCTTTGGCCATGGATCCGGAATTGTTATTTCTGGACGAGCCTACCGCTGGGTTGGACCCGATCGGTGCCGCAGCCTTTGATGAGTTAATTTTAGACCTGAAACAAACTCTGGGTTTGAGCGTGTTTATGGTCACCCATGATCTAGACAGTTTGCATACGATTTGTGATCGTGTGGCGGTGCTGGCCGATCAAAAAGTAGAGATCGTGGCGCCGATTGATGAATTGCTACGCTCCCCCCATCCATGGGTGCATGAGTATTTTCACGGACCCCGAGGGCGCGCCGCTCATGATGCGGGTCAGCCCCAAAGTGCAGGAGGATAGAAAATGGAATCCGAAGCAAAATATGCCGTTGTCGGAGCCTTTGTCTTCGCCATTAGCACAGCGGCCATTGTCTTTGTCATCTGGTTGGGACAGGTCAATTTTGACCGTGAGTATTCAGAGTATCAAGTTGTGTTCAAGGGGCCGGTTCGCGGACTATCCCAAGCCGGTGAAGTTCGTTTTAACGGGATCAAGGTGGGAGAGGTCAACCATTTGGCGTTGGACCCACAAGACCCAAATACGGTTTTGGCCCGTATCCGAATTTTTGCCGAAACGCCCATCCAGGAAGACAGCTATGCACAACTAGAGCCGCAGGGTATTACCGGTTTGTCCTATATTCAGATATATGGCGGCATGAAGGGAAGTGATCCATTGCGGCCAGAACCCGGAGAGTTATATGCCCGCATTCCAACCAAACAGGCCCAATTGGAGGGTATCGTTGCGGGCGGGGAGGATGTTTTGCTTTCAGCCAATACGGCATTGGTGCGGATCAATGCGGTGCTCAGTACCCGAAATGTCGAGGAATTTTCACAAATCCTGACCAACATTCGAAAACTGTCCGGGCAATTGGCCGCTGAGGACAGCTTGGCTAATGATATGGGTGATACTTTGCGATCTATAACGGCGGCGGCCAGTAGCACGGAAAAAGCAGCTATTGCGGTTGCCGAGTTAGGTGAAACTGGAAATGCGCTGCTTCAGGGGGAAGCATTGAGTATGATTGCTGAAATTGATGCAGCGGCGATTGAATTACGTAACGCGTCAAATGAAGCCGCGCAATTGATCAGTGATATATCCGAACCCATATCGCAATTTTCCAATGAAGGATTGGGCGAACTGGGCCGGGCATTAAGTGATTTGCGCGCCATGTTGCAAGCCGTCGAGCGCGTCGTAGAAGAAGTGGATCGAAACCCCGGTGAGTTTATAACTGGTGAGCCATTGACCGAAGTGGAGATACCAAGATGAGAAATCGAACCTGGGCTGCCGTGTTGGCTGGATTTGCTTTGAGTGCCTGCGTCTCACTTTTGCCAGAGGCCGGGCCGGGGCCGGATATCTACCGCTTGAGCCATGCTGCGACTGGCTCGCCGGTTAATGAAACTGCAATTACTGTTCTTCTGCCCGTGGTCAAAGCACCAAAAGAGTTAAAGAACAACCGGGTTGCATTGATCCGAAATGGTTCAGAAATTTCCTATGCGGCCAATGCGCGGTGGGCTGCCTCGACCCCTGAAATGTTGCAAGAATTGCTGGCCGACGCCTTGCGAAATGATGGCGCATTAGCGGTTATTTTCCCCGGCGATGGGGTGAAACCCCAATATGAGGTACGGGTTATTTTGCGGGCCTTTGAGGCGCAATATGATCAAGGGTTTAATGCAGCACCGCAGGGCGTGGTTCGTTATCGGGTTCGATTGGTCAATCCGCACACCCGCCAATTGATTGGCGAGGAAATGTTTGAGGCAAACTCAAGATCAGCCGATATCCGATTAGGGTCCATTGTTGCGGCCATTGATCGTGCAGCCCATGATGCTGCAAGCCAAATGGCCAGCTGGGTCACGGAACAATCAGTTAGTCACTAGAACGATTTGCAATTAACTCTACTCAAATGTCATCACACGGCCACCCTCCGACTTGATCGGACAAGCCGTGCAATGACGGGCAAGGGTGTGTCAATGAAGCGCGACCAGTTCTAGCTTTGTAAGGCGGCTTCCAACAACAAATAGGCTGGGCCATCGCCGGTGCGAAGATGGGTTTCGATGTGCATTTGCTGACCCGAAGTAGCGGCTTGATCCACCTTGTGTCGCAACTCAGCCGTAAAATGAAGTGCATCGGCCCGTAGGCCTGGGTCTTCCTCAAATGCTTCGACAATTCGTTTAACTGACTTGGTTGCATCAACCCGCGCCACATCGGCCATGGCCTTGGCCCCATCGGTCATACGAGACAATGCTGCAGCTCGGTAACTGGTGGAATCAAATAGTTGATCGGGCTGAATGTTCATCTCCCGGAACATGGCAACCAGACGGTCTACTGGGTCGATTTGCCGTGGGTTTGAACTGTCGCCCCGTGCGTCAAGTCCGGTTTGTGTCTGATCAATCCGTGACAACACATCCCGCCAGCGCCAAGTATCTTTGTTCTCGGAAGGAGCTTCAGGGTCCGTGGTCGGGCGGTTTTCGTTAGATTGTGCTGCTTCAGCCTCCGGTTCGTCGGCTACTGGCAAAGCGGAGCCTTCTGTCGTAGCTGGCTGTTGCAATTCTGGATCGGCGTCAGTCTTGACACTCAATGGGTTTGGAACGTCAATCTCGGAGCTGGTTGGTGCGGCGGTTGCCCCCATTTTTTGCATGAAATCGGAGAGCAATTCGTAGTTTTGTCGGATGCGTGACTGGAATGCCACGTCGATCCCCTTGGCCTCTTCGGATGCCGCAGCGGCAGCGGCGTTCAACCCGGCCAAACGACCTCGAAGTTTGGTTTCAATTTCACGGGCGCTGTCATCAGCAGCCTTGGGCAGAGTTTGTAATTGATCGCCCAGCGCGTTGGTTGCTTCTTGCAGTTTTTCGAGAGTTTTGTCGGCCCAACTTGCCGCAGAAAAACTAGCTTCATTGGCATGCTCCAACCGTCTGGAGATCGCTTCCGCATAGGTATCCAGCGCATTTTTGGCTTCATCAGCCGCACTTTTCAAATCTTTAGCCTTTTGGTTGTGGCTGTTGGACAGGGCATGACCTTCTTCACGCATGATCGAAGTATAATGCCGAGCTTGATCCAGTGTTTCTTCCAGCGATTGACGCATGGTTTTTGCGCCTTCCTCTGCAATACCTTTGAGTTGGGCGGTGCAATGCTCCGAAACGTCAACCAGACCTTGAATGTCTTCTTTGCTGGTACCCAGCGCATCCACAATTTTGATCTGCGAAGCGTCCAGATTTGATGCGGTGGTTTCAAGACCTTGTCGGGCGTCGGCCATGGCACGGGCTGAACCATCGATCCGTTCGGCGCTTTGATTTAGCTGCTCGGACATAAGACTTGCATTCGTTTTGGCGCGCTCTGCTGTGTCTTGCAGTCGTTCGCTGGCCAGACCCAAAACTTTGGTGCCTTCAATGGTTTGTGAGTTGGCAATATCCGCCGCCGAAACAACCATTTTGGATTGTTCCGCGATCACTTTGGCAATATCAGCCGCCTTGGTATCCAACTGGTCGGCCAGTTCGCCAACGGCTTCTCTTTCGCGCCGCAAATCATTGATCAGACTGTCGGTGCGTTCACGGGTGTTTGCTTCGGTTTCGCGAAACGCATCCGCATGATGCCCCAAGACTTCTTCCATAGCCCCCAAACGGGCCAAGGCACCTTCGACAGATTTATTCATCTGCAAGATCTGCACCTGAACCGCGTTGGTCAGTGCGCGAGCGTCTTCACGGGTTGCTTTGGCTGGATCGGCAAATCGCTCGGCAATTCCCTGTATGCGCCGGGCTGATGCGCCAAATAAGACAATTTCACGGATTACCCACGCCAGCACCATAACGAAAAGGGCCGGGCCTAATGCGGCAAAAACCAAGCTAGCCATCTGTATGGGTGTCAGTTCCGGCAGGGCGCTAAACCCGATCAGACCAGCCAGATACGCCAAAGCTCCGGCGCTCCATAGCAGGGCAATTACGCCGCCACTTACCACAATCCAAACGCCACTGCCTTTGTTGGCTCTTTTGGCTTTTGCTCGGCCAGATGGTGCATCATCATCATTTGCCGAAAGCATCAAGTCACCAGAACTTGGTGCCTGATTTATGGGTTCAATTTCAATGACATTGCTGTCATTTTGATCGACATGTCCGGATTCGCTCATGACCTGTTTTGATCTCGCTGGGTGTGGAATTGGTTAACAATTCCTTACCATATCAGACCGTGCAGGAAATACAGCTTGTTTTTACCGAAAATTCGCCTGATAGCCGAAATAAATTGACACCACGGCAAACTCGCTTGGTTTCAAGCCAGTAAGTTATTGTTTAATTGTAAGGTTTGAGTAGTTCAGGAAATAAAGGGCTGTTCCGGTGCTTCCGGCGCCTCAACAACAAACGGCATATCAACCATCTGAATGTTAATTTTCGCCTTGGAACAACCCGTTGCTTCTTCTCGGTAGGCAACCTTAGTTGTATATGAAGCGAGTTCAGTTTGCTGTGGAAGCAGTAACCGAACGACTGCAACTGCTTCTACGGCGACCTCGTCTTCGTTCTCGGGGGCGCTCGCATCCCAAGAGAATCCGAAAACACCAAGCACGAATGCCATCAGCCCTTGTAAAGCAGATTGAAATAAGCCAGCTAAGAATGTCATTTTAGCGTCCAGTTCGACAAGATAATATCCGAAATCTCGTTCTCCAAACGCGTTATGCACCAGAATCAGCGCGTTTTGCAAGGAAATTGGACCGCAAGTTCATGAAAAAACGGTAATAGTTGCCAAAAATGAAGCGACTTTGCCTCTTGCCAAAGGGCACCACATCCACAATATGTCACATCTACTTGTTGGAGAACCAGAGTGTCGCGACTGACTAAAACAGCCAATTCTGCCATGATGGCAACCTTGCTCAGCCATTTATTGTGCTGTGGCCTACCGGCTGTGGTCAATGTGCTGGCTTTGATCTCCGGAGTTGGCACCTTGTCGGCGATTGTGCCGTGGGTCGGCTGGATGCACGAAACTCTGCATGAGTTTGAGGTGTTTTTGCTGGTCTTTTCGGCTGCTGCCTTGGCGTTTGGATATTTGGTACACCGTGCCGCCGCCAAACGGGATTGTAGTGCAGATACTTGCTCGCACGAACCTTGCGCGCCTAAGAAAAAACAATCCCGGATGATTTTGCTCGCGGCCAGTGGATTGTTTGTTTTCAATTTGATTGGGTATCTTTTTCACCTAAACGGATGATTGCTGGCCGGGTGCAAGCTGCCGACTAGAGCGTATTGCAATTAACTGTACTCATTCGTCATTGCACGGCTTGTCCGAATGATCCAGTGAATGTTGCAATGATCGTTGTATTTCACAAGGTTACGGCTGCTGGATTGCCCGGACAAGCCGTGCAATGACAAGTGCGGGTGATGCGATTAGTGGCGGCCTGTTCTAGCCGATTTGGGATTAACAGCGCTCTACTGTCATCACCCGGTTTATCCGGGTGATCCAGTAAATGGTTCAATGACCACCATGTTTCATGAGGATACACTTGCTGGATTGCCCGGAACACCTAAACAATGACAGGAAAGGGTAAAGCGATTAGTGGCGACCTAACTCTAGCCGATGCGGAAATTCACCTCACCAACCCCCTCAATGTGCCCAATTACCTGATCGCCGATGTGCAAGGGTCCAACACCATCCGGTGTACCGGTAAAGATCAGATCGCCCGGCGCAAGCTTAAACAATTGCGATAACTGGCTGAGTAATTGACCAACGGACCAGATCATTTGCGACAGATCGCCGTTTTGGCGGATATCGCCATTTACCGTCAGGTTTATCTGACCGCTCAATGAGTCTGATAGTTCAGAAATGGGCTGAATCGCACCGATCGGAGCCGATTGATCAAATGCCTTGGCGCTATCCCACGGTAATCCGTTTGTTTTGGCGGCGTGTTGCAAGTCTCGCCGGGTTAGATCAACTCCAGCCGCCAAGCCAAAAACTGCTTTATCTGCCTGCGCCGGATCGGCCTGACACAAAGATTTTCCCAACGCTACAACCAGCTCGATTTCATGATGCAAATTCGAAGTGCCCATGGGGTAGGGGATCGTCTCACCGGTTGCGACCAACGCATCGGCGGGCTTGGTAAAGAAAATCGGTGGATCGCTTTTGGGGTCGCCACCCATCTCGCGGACATGCTCGCCATAATTTCGGCCAACACAAAAAATACGCCGTACCGCAAAACGTTTCTTTGTTCCAGCAACTGCAACGCTTGGCGTTTCAGGCGAGGGGAAAACATAGACCGGTGGCATCAGTTTGGTTCCGCAGCAGCTGGTTCGCTCGAGCCGACCTGTTCAACGCCTTCCACAAAGGCAGTAAACTGGCTGATATCGATGTAACGGCTTTTGCCTTTGGTATCCGGCCAGATGCCAATATAGGAAAGGTTGGGTGGTTGGTCAGAAACCGGTATTTTGTATACCAATTCGCAAATTTGCCAGTCGTTTGATACTTGGCAATCAATCGCCGGACTGTTGGCGCTTACCATGGAGTAATAGCGCAAAAACACATTGTTCGAGCCATTGTCAGCCGGCCTTCGTAATTTGACACTCATGTGGACAGTGTGGCCTTCCCAAGCCTCAGAAATTTCCGGCAGTAGCGTCAAGAACGTACCGGCCGAACGGATGCCCAAGTCGGGCGGTTGCCCGGCCGCCGTATGAATGAAGGCGCTACCTGCTTCATCACGCAAAAACTGGTGAACCAAGCCGGGGCCGCTTTGCACCAATTGCAGGTCTTGTCCCTCGATCACAAAGCCTTGCAGCGGGTCACCAGCCAGCGGGTTAGGAGCTTCGGAGCGCGGTCCAGCGGCAAATGCAACATAGACCACTAGCCCGGCGGCGATGATAGAAAGAGGAAAAAAGATGCGATCTGACAGCAAGGGAATTCCCGCAAACAGTGACGATACATAGCTTGCCACAAGTATTGCGCCGATTACCTGAGCCTGACAACTTCGAAAGCGAAAAGCTCTCGAGAAATCCTATTCCACGGTTACGGATTTAGCCAGATTGCGCGGCTTGTCCACATCGGTGCCTTTGGCGACCGCCGTATGATAGGCCAGTAATTGCAACGGGATGGACGAGACAATCGGGCTGGCCAAGTTCTTGGCATTTGGCATTACGATTACTTCTGAAAGTTCATCGCTACACCGCTCAGCGCCCTTTTCATCGGTCAGCATGATGATCCGAGCACCGCGAGAGATCACTTCTTGCACATTGGAATAGGTTTTTTCAAACAGACTGTCCCATGGGGCAATGACCACAATAGGCGTACCTTCTTCGATCAAAGCAATCGGTCCATGCTTCAATTCACCAGCCGCATAGCCTTCGGATTGGATATAGGTGATCTCTTTCATTTTGAGCGCACCTTCCATGGCTAATGGATGATTGGCGCCGCGACCCATGAACATGATTTGTTTTTCATCTTTTAAGGACTTGGCAATTTCGATGATTTGTAGCTCCAACTTCAGGGCTTGGGTGACCAGATGTGGCAATTCCAGCAAATCCGCCACGTGAGCCTGTATGGCAGATGGCTCCAGCCTGCCCCTAGCCCAAGCAGCGCTAAGTGAAGCACAGGCCAGAGCGGTAAGTTGCGCGGTAAATGCTTTGGTACTGGCTACGCCAATTTCTGGCCCGGCCCAAGTTGGCAACACCCCCAGCGCATCACGCGCCATCGAAGACTCGGCCACATTGACCACGGCATAAGTCGGTAATCCGGCCTTTTTGCAATACTGTAGGCAAGCCAAGGTATCGGCGGTTTCACCCGATTGCGAAACAAACAGGACGGGGCCTTTTTCCGGCAAGGCAGGTTTGCGATAGCGAAATTCGGACGCGATGTCGGTTTCTACATGTAAATTGGCCAAGCCTTCAAACCAGTGTTTGGCTACACATGCTGCATAAAAGGCTGTGCCACAGGCGATCATCACCATCCGATCGGAATTTGCAAAATCGGAATTGGCATTCAAATCAAGTAATTCACCGCTTAACGCATCGGTGTATTGGGCCAAGGTACGGGCAATAGATTCCGGTTGTTCCTGAATTTCTTTTTGCATGAAATGGTCGTAATTGTCCTTATCGGTCACAAATACGTCCACATCGGACATGGTCACGGCTCGTTCAATTTTGTTGCCATCGCGGTCAAAAATATCGGCCCCATCGGCTCGAACAATCGCCCGGTCGCCTTCTTCTAAGAAAATCACTTTTCGAGTAAACGGTGCCAAGGCAAAGGCATCTGATCCAACATACCCTTCTTGGTCGCCCAGCCCCAGCACAAGTGGAACATTATGGCGTGCTGCGAAGATTTCATTGGGTCTGGATTTGAAGATTGCCGCAATGCCAAACGCGCCGTGCAAACAATCAATGGTCGAGAAGAAAGCGTCCCTCTCACTCATGCCTTGCGCCACATTGTGGGCAATCATCTGCACGATGGTTTCGGAATCCGTCTGTGAGGAGAACTCCCGACCTTGGGATTCAAGTTCCTGGCGCAATTCCTTGAAATTTTCGATAATACCGTTGTGGACAATCGCCACTTGATCGGCCGTGTGTGGGTGGGCGTTGAGCGTTGTGGGTTTGCCATGGGTAGCCCAGCGGGTGTGAGCAATGCCCAATTCGCCATCGGCGGGATCAGCAGCCAGTACTTTTTCCAAATTGGTGATGCGTCCTTCGGCCCGTCGGCGAACCACGCCGACGCCATTTAATACCGCAACACCAGCCGAGTCATATCCGCGATATTCGAGCCGTTTCAGCCCGTCCACCAAACGGTTGGCTACTGGCTTATTACCGACAATCCCAATAATTCCGCACATGTCACACCCAGCTTTTACAATCCATATTATCAGAATTTTTCATTCTGATTTGTCCCAGTACCATCTAACATTTAACATTCACCTTGCGAGCGCAATCAAAAGCACGAATTGCAACCATTTTTTGCAATAAAGCGGCAAATATAGGGCGAATGTGTGTGACTTTCATAGCTGGCGGGAAATCGCGCTAGAAATAGCCTTTTTGCATCAAATCCTTGAGATGCACCATGCCGACCGGCTTTTGATCTTCCACAACACATAAATTGGTGATGCGCCGGGAGACCATGATCTCGATCAATTCTGACATCCGCTGATTCGGCGCGGCGGTTACCGGGTCGCTGGTCATCATGTCTTTGGCGGTTTGTTCAAAAAAGTCCTGTCCCATCGCCCGGCGTAAATCGCCATCAGTAATCATGCCGACAAAATTGCCATTGTCAGCAATCACGGCAATACAGCCTTGGCGGCCTTCGGTGATGATCTGAATTACCTCGCGCCCCGGTGCATCGGCACGTGCCGCAGGTACGGTATCGGTATTTTCAACTAGATAATCACTCACTTTTTGTAATTGTAATCCAAGCCGTCCACCGGGATGGCGCGCCCCAAAGTCTTCGCGGGAAAACCCACGTAAATGCATGACCGTTACGGCCAGCGCATCACCTAGCGCCAAGGTCATTGTCGTAGAAGTGGTCGGGGCCAACCCGTTGGGGCAGGCTTCGGGGGCATCGATCAGCGGTACAATAATTTTGGCATGTTTTGCCAAGAAGCTGTTGCGGCCATGGGTAATGGCAATAATTGGGATGTTTTGCGAATTACAATGTACGATCAGATCACGCATTTCGCGGGTTTCGCCGGAGTGCGATATGGCCAGAACACAGCAATCACTGCGGATCATCCCAAGATCACCATGACTGGCCTCAGTAGGATGTATAAAAAACGAAGGTGTGCCGGTCGAAGAAAGCGTGGCGGCAATTTTGCGCCCCACATGCCCCGACTTGCCAATCCCGCTGACAATGCAGTGTCCGTTGCTTTCAAAGATCACCCGAGCCGCTTGAGCAAATTCATCGCCCAAATCGTCTCGTAGCCGGTTTAGTGCATCGGCCTCCGTGGTCAATACGGTGTGGGCAAGCTCGATAAGTTGGGTATCGGTCGGCGAGTTGGACATGCAGGTTCCGGCATCAAGTTTTGGATATTTTCCAAAATGATGCAGGGTGAACCGCAATGCAAGCCCCGTTCGCGCCGTGGGAGGCTTGATTGCCCCTATAATCTGGTTCACAGACAGACCAAGCTCGAGCCTGACAGGCCGACCCGTTACAGGAAACCCAAAGAGATGCACGTTAATGCACAACAACTGGAAGCCTTGACCACATCCGTTTTGGCGGCGGGGCGGGTCATTTTGGATATTCGCGAAAATGGGTTTGCAGCAGAGGCAAAAGCGGATGGTTCGCCAGTGACCGAAGCAGATCGGCAGGCCGAACAAGTATTGTTACAAACCTTGGGCCAGCAATTCCCGAATATCCCGGTGATTGCCGAGGAACAAGTTGCGGCCGGGATCCTGCCAGAACCGGGCGCGTTATTTTTTTTGGTGGACGCGCTGGACGGCACCAAAGAGTTCGTGCTTGGCGGATGCGATTTTACGGTCAATATCGGCTTGATTGAGCGCGGCGTACCGGTGTTTGGCATTGTATATGCCCCGGCAGATGGCCGGATATTTGTTGGAGCCGGTGCTAATGACGCTTGGCAGGCTCGGATCAATTGCCGGGAGGAGGGTGGCAGTTTGCAGGACAAAAAACCACTGCAAGTGAAAGCGGCTGATCCGCAAAACCTGCGCGCAATAGCCAGCAAATCACACCGGGACGAGCAAACCAATGACTGGCTGCGGGAACACAACATTTGCAATGTAGTTTCGGCCGGATCCAGCATCAAGTTTTGTCTGTTGGCCACTGCCGAAGCCGACATTTATCCAAGGTTTGGACCGACCTGCGAATGGGACACGGCGGCGGGTCATGCTGTGTTGCAATGCGCTGGTGGGCAGGTCACTAGGATTGATGGCACTGCCTTTTTGTACGGCAAAGCCGACCAGGAAAAACCCTATCTCAATCCCGGATTTGTGGCACGTGGTGGAGCGCCAATATGAGTCCCCTGCATCCTGAAAACAAAGATTTTAACTGGGTTGATCGACCATTAGATGGTTTGCAACTTTTGTCTGCCCGGCACGTGGAGCAGTTCAATGAGCAAGGATATTGCGTTTTGAATGGCGCTGTTTCTACTTCAGAACTGACAATGTTATTGGCCGAAATTGACCCGATAGAACAAGCTGGTGGCGGCAGCACATTGGTCGGAGAAGGCGGGGAATTGGCCAGTTATCAGGCTGACGAGCTAACCTTTACCTGCAATTTGTCTGTCCGGTCAAAAAAGCTGGCGGCTTTTTATGGCTCCCGGCTGTTTCGTGGAATTACCCATGATCTGATTGGCGAAAGATGTCGCCTCTATTGGGATCAAGCGGTGTATAAACACCCGCAAAAGGGTGGGGAATTTCCTTGGCACCAAGACAACGGGTACACATTTGTCGAGCCGCAAGCTTATTTAACCTGCTGGTTGGCGCTAAAGGACGCACCGATTGCTGCTGGGTGTCCTTGGGTGATCCCAAAAGCACACCGCGCGGGCACATATTCCCACCAGAAACAATTCTATGGCCTTGAAATTGAGGGCGTGGACGATTTACGCGAGGCCTATGGCGAAGTGGCTGCTCCAGTGAAAGCTGGCGATATGGTGATTTTTTCCTCGCTGACCCCGCACAAAACTGGACCCAATTTGCTCGATTATATTCGAAAGGCGTTGATTGTTCAGTTCATACCGGACGGGGCGGTCCGGTTGGAGTCAGACCAAAAAATACCTTTGACTGACCCGATACAGAACCAACTTTTAGGGTAATCATTTACCGGTCTTGCCACTGGTTTCAGGTGGACTATCCTGATAGGGGTGGCCGTTCAAATTCGTTGTGCGAAGCAAAACCAGAAGATTTTTGGAGAGTGACATGAAGTTATTGGCAGTGGGCAGTATGGTTCTGATGGGAACATTAGTCGCCGCAGGAGCCGCTTGGATGATGTTTGGCCGGGGAAAAGCCGTGGAAGCTAAAGGATCGGCTCATGACTTTTCCTTTCAATCGATTGATGGTAAGCCTTTGCCGCTGAAGAGTTATGAAGGAAAAGCCGTGTTGCTGGTCAATACCGCCTCACAATGCGGATTTACTCCGCAGTATGAAGGTCTGGAAACCCTGTGGGAAACCTATGGCAAGGATGGCTTGGTGGTCTTGGGCGCGCCGAGCAATGACTTTGGCGGGCAGGAACCCGGATCAGAAGCTGAAATCAAAGAGTTCTGCGAAGTGAATTTTAATATTAATTTCCCAATGACTGCCAAAATCAGCACCAAAGGTAATGCGGCACATCCGTTTTATGCGTGGGTGCGGGCCGAAACCGGGGCCGGACCAAAATGGAATTTTCACAAATATCTGATTGCACCAAATGGCAAGTTGGTTGGGTCTTTTCCCTCGACGGTAAAACCAATGTCCGGGCAGCTAACTAAGGCAGTCGAAAAAGTCCTGCCATAAGGGACTGCTGATATTGATACATAAAAAAAGGCGGCTGGACACAACCCAGCCGCCTTTTTTATGTTTTGATCCTGTTCCCCTCATCCCGGCCTTCTCTCTTAGGGAGAAGGGGCGCGGCTGTGACAATTGGGGCAATATAGCGCCCTCTCCCGTCCGGGAGAGGGGCACTGACCCTAGTAATACTGGAGCAATTGGACCGCACCTGTTTCGGTGTATTGCTGGCTTTGTTCATCCCAGCAAACTGTGACCTGTACCGAAGCTGAACGTCGGCCAAAGTGACCACGGCGGTTTTCCAAATGGCAGGAGTTTATTGAATACCCGCCGTGCAGACCGTTGGTGGTATCACTATAGTTCGAATACTGGTGGTGGCGATCAAACTGGTAGCTCTGGTGATAGGGGTCGGTGCAATAGACGTTGCTGTGTCCGATGTGGCCATAGCCAGTGCGATAGGCACTACTGGTGCGATATCCCCAGTCATTATGACCGTACCACCATGGGTATAAAGAATAACTCGGCTGGTAGTAGTTTCCGCCTAGGAATGAATACCCGATGGAAATCCCGGAATTATAACCACGGCCATAATTGTTATAACCGTACCCGTAATTCCCATAAGAATTGCCGAAGTTCAATGTAATCCCGGAGCGCCCGTAGGACCGGTGGTTACGGGAATAGTGCCGATTAGCCCGACGATGATCGCGGCGATTGTCCCGATAGTGACGATCGGCCCGTCTGTG
>JAJFFR010000266.1 GCA_021776555.1 Robiginitomaculum sp. | reverse complement strand
GCTGGAAGCCGCCACTTCCCAATCCTTTGATCTGATTTTCATGGATATGCAAATGCCGGTCATGGACGGATATACGGCGGCCAAGCGGCTACGCGATGCTGACGTGCAAATTCCGATCATTGCCCTGACCGCGCATATTGTCAGCGACGAGGAACACAAATTCCGCGAGGCCGGCATGAATGACTGGTTATCCAAACCGTTTAACGTGGCTGATCTGGTCAAGCGCCTGCACTATTGGGGGGGGCAGGGTCGCGAATTAGGCGCTGAAAAGGACCAAGCTAAAACCGGCACTTGATCCCAGCCGATCAAAGAATGAGTGAGCGCCCGGTCGGTAAAACAGAATCGCGGTGAATATGCGCGTTCATGACCAGTGCAAACCCGATCATCACGGCCAACATCACCGTTCCACCATATGAGATTAGCGGCAAAGGCACACCCACAACCGGCAGCAATCCGGTGACCATGCCTACATTGACCAACACATACAGCCCAAAAGTAACGGTGATCCCGCTAGCCATCATCCGCCCGAACATGGATTGGCACCGTATGGCAATATAAAAACCAACCAGCAAAATGGCACCATACAAACCAAGTATGCCAACCGATCCCAAGAAGCCAAACTCCTCGCCGATCATGGTAAAGATGAAGTCGGTATGTTTTTCTGGTAGAAAATTGAGATTGGATTGGCTTCCGTTCAAGAAGCCTTTGCCATCCACTCCGCCGGATCCCAATGCGATCTTGGACTGTAAAATATGATAGCCGGAGCCAAGCGGGTCATCCTCTGGGTTCAAAAACGTCCGAATTCTGCGCCATTGATATTCCTTCAAGCCAAAGGCCAAAAACAACGGCAACCCGATGGCGGCAGACACGGCACCGCTCAAGATAATTCGCCAGCCCAACCCGGCCAGATAAATCATCCCGGCCCCGATTGCCGCCACCAGAATAGCGGTACCCAGATCGGGCTGCTTCAAAATCAGTGCAAAAGGAATGCCGACCAACAATATAGGCACTGGTAAATCACGTAATCGCGTTAACTCACCTGTCGCATGCAAATACCTAGCTAGCGCCAGAACCAATGCTAGCTTCATCATTTCGGATGGTTGCAATCGCACTGGCCCGATGTCCAGCCAACGCTGCGCACCCATTGAGGTTTCACCGAAAAACTCCACCCCAACAAGAAGCGCTAAAGCCAAAGCATAGACCGGGTAGGCCAAGGCCATCCATATTCGAATATCAACCAAGGCCAGCACCAACATCAAACCCAAGGTGAACGCAAATCGCGTCGCATGACGGCTCGAATATGGCTCAAAACTACCGCCACTGGCTGAGTACAACATAACAACGCCAACCAACGCCAAAACGACCAATAACACGACCAACAACCAGTTAATCCGTAACATACGGTCGAACAAAGACAGTGTAACTTCAGGACGTGCAACCCGCAGATAATTCATCGAGTTCCTCCAGCTGAACTGGTGGTGGCGGTCGCGCGCGCAACTTTCAACGCCTGTTGCTGCAAGGCAAAATTCAATATTTTTCTGGCTCGAGGTGCCGCTTCTTTGGAGCCACCACCGCCATGCTCAACAATCAGCGATATCGCAAATTGCGGATTGAAAAATGGGGCATATCCTACAAACAACGCATGATCGCGCAATTCTCGCTTCAATTCTTCATTTTTCCGAATTCGGTCTTCGCGCTCGGCCTGAGAAATGCGCCGCACTTGTCCAGTGCCGGTTTTACCAGCCCACAGCATGTTTTTACCATCCAGCCCATTGGGTACATAGGCCGTACCCCATGGCGAATTGACCACGCTATACATGCCTTCACGCGCAATGCTCAAGGCGGTGTTTGAAAAATCCAATTGGGAAGTTTCGGCCGCTGGCTTGGCAGTACCAGCTACCAAGGTGGGCATAATACTGTGCCCCGTGGCGATCCGTGCAGTCATCACCGCCAATTGCAATGGCGTCGAAGCCAAATACCCCTGCCCGATACCGGCGATCAAGGTTTCACCTTGCGCCCAAGGCAGATCAAACCTCGCGCGTTTCCATGCTTCATTGGGCACCAGACCGGCCGAACCGGTTCCCAGCCCCAGATCAAACATCTCGCCAAATCCAAATTTCAAGGCAGCATCATGAATACGCTCGATCCCCAATCGGCGAGCCATTTCATAAAAATAAATATCGCAACTGGTTCCGAGCGCGCCATTCAAATTGACCCGTCCATGCCCCTTGGGCCGCCAACAATGAAATTCCCGATCGCCCAATTCTATTTTACCGGTACACCTAATGCGCTCATTCGGATTGGCTAATCCGGCATCAAACGCTGCCATGGCAATGACTGGCTTGAAACAGGATGCTGGTGGATATGCCCCACTGACCGCTTTGTTAAAGAGCGGTTTGAGCGGATCATCCAACAATGCCTTATAGTCGGTTCCGGATATTCCTCGGGCAAACTTGTTCGGATCATAAGATGGCGTTGATACCAGCGCACGGACTTCACCGTTTTTAAGATCCATCAGACAAGCTGCACCACTAATGTCCGGCCCGGACAGGGCCATATGCGCGGCGTGTTGAATTTCCTTGTCCAGTGTTAGCTGTAAATCTTGACCGGATGCGGCGCTGGTTCTGATATCCGGCAATTCGCGCACCGTGCGACCCAATGCATTGACCTCAACCTTTAACGCGCCGGGATTGCCGCGCAAATCTAGATCGTAATTTCGTTCAATGCCTGTCCGTCCAATCCGAAAACTTGGGTGACGCAACAAAGCTTCTTCCCCAGTGGCTTGTTCCGGTGGCACCCGGCCCACATACCCAATGACATGGGCAAAATCCGTGCCGTCAGGATATTCGCGAACCTCACCAACATCGGGAAGAATGCCCGGCAAATCCGGCAA
>JAJFFR010000265.1 GCA_021776555.1 Robiginitomaculum sp. | reverse complement strand
CGCAAACCGCCCAAACTTCTTATGCAGACGCCTTGCGTTACACGGTAGCCGTAGCGGTCGGCGCATCCATCATGCTCGGCGTTTTTCGCATCTTGAAGGGCTGGCCCATTCATTGGTTAATCATTGGCGGTTATTTTCTGGTGGTCGGACTTACCATGCTCGCGCCACCCGAAATCATCGGAATCGCCTACGATTCAGGTGGGGTTACAACATCGACCATCACCGTTCCACTGGTCACCGCGCTGGGCATTGGTCTGGCCTCGTCTATTCGTGGTAGAAACCCGATGGTTGATGGTTTTGGATTGATAGCATTTGCCAGCTTAAGCCCGATCATTTTTGTTTTGGTTTTTGGAATTGTGATTCAATCATGATGAATGAATGGGGCATCGTGATCGGACAAACCCTTTTATCGACCCTGTTCGACATATTGCCAATTATCGGTATCTTCGTGTTTTTTCAATTCGTGGTATTGCGTCAGAAAATCGTCAATCTGAAACGAAAATTGATCGGTATTTTTTATGTATTGCTGGGTCTGGGGCTTTTTCTGGTGGGTTTGGAACGGGCATTGTTTCCGCTGGGACGCGAAATGGCACGACAACTTACCGACCCGACATTTATCGAGCGAACCAGCAGCGGGATTGATACTTTTTGGCTCAAATATTACTGGGTATATGTTTTCTCATTTTGTATCGGGTTTGCCACTACCATTGCCGAGCCGGCATTGCTGGCTATTGCATTAAAGGCCAAAGAGGTCTCCGGCGGTGCAATCGGCGCGTGGGGGTTGCGCATAGCCGTGGCGTTGGGCGTAGCGATTGCGCTCACCGTAGGTACGTTTCGGATCATTAGCGGCACGCCGCTTTATCTGTATATGATCATCGGATATATCATTGTAATTGTACAAACCATGCGCGCTCCCAAGATGATTGTGCCGCTGGCATATGATTCGGGTGGCGTAACCACATCGACCGTCACCGTGCCGCTGGTAGCGGCCCTAGGCCTTGGGCTGGCTTCGACGGTACCGGGGCGAAGTGCGCTTTTGGATGGGTTTGGCTTGATTGCACTGGCCAGTCTGTTTCCGATGATCACGGTCATGGGGTATGCGCAAATCAGTGAATACCTTGCCAAAAGAAACTCGAACCTTGAGGAAACGGAGCTATGATACAAGACATAAAAGGACGGATCGTATGAAATTCAAAATGATTATTGCCTTTGTGCAAGACGAAAAAAGCGATCTGGTCATTGAAGTTGCCCGCGAAAATGGCGCAACAGGATGTACGGTCATCACAAATGCGCGCGGCGAAGGCTTAAAACCGGAAAAAACCTTTATGGGCCTGACCGTGGAAGGGCAGCGCGATGTCATTCTGATGTTGGTCGAAGAACACCTAAGTCGGCATATTTTAGAATCATTGAGCAAAGCCGCCCGCTTTGAAGAAGAACCAGGAACTGGCCTTGCGGTTGTGTTGGATATTGATGATGTGATTGGTCTTGGTAGCCAGATGAAAACGATTGAACAGGAAATCGAGAAAGAGATATGAGCAAAATTCAAAATTCGATAACGGTAGCCGATGTTATGACCCCGTCACCGGTCACTATAACCGGGATGGCCAGCGTTCAGGACGCCCTTGATCTGATGAAAGCCAAGCAAAGTAATTCGCTGGTCATCGACCGACGAACCGATGATGACGAATATGGATTGATCAGCCTGCCTGATATCGCCAAAAAAGTTATCGGTCGAAACAAATCACTTAAGCGCACCAGCGTATATGAAGTTATGGAAAAACCGGTTTTGACCGTTTCGGGTACCATGCAGATCAAATATGCGATTCGTCTGCTCACCAAGTTTGGATTGTCGCGGGCGCTGGTTACCGAAGTCGGGCAAATGGTTGGGTTTGTAACCTTGCGCGATATGGCGGTTCGTTATGTAAGCGACGACGCCACCCCGGAAATATAGCAAACCGGAACGGATCATCTGTTACAGCGCGCCGTGACCTCCTGAACAAACCTGAATAAAGCTGATCATGATCCATTCAGCGCTGGAATCATAGTACTGATCTCGAAATCGGGGCTCGTCATTTCGTCCCTCGCATGAGTGTCGGTTTCACCCAAGGAAGCCGGCGTTTTGGGTTTGAGGTTTCCAGTGTTCGGTCTTGTACTGTGTACTAGTCATATCTTTGGACTTAACCAACCAGATATAAACCAAGCTAGCAAGCTGGCGGGAGGCAAATGTGTTGTGGAGTGTTTCAGTCTCTTCTGTAGACCCGTCTGATGCGCTTAAAACAGCGCCTTCTCTTTTGTCCGGTTTGCGTTACGTTGATTCAAATTAGACTTCTGAGCGATTCAGGTGAGGGAAACACTCATGGCCAATAAGATTTATGAAACTGCTGCCAGTGCGCTGGACGGCTTGCTGTTTGATGGCATGACTATCATGTCCGGCGGCTTTGGGTTGTGCGGTATACCGGAAAATGCGATAGCGGCGATTGAACAATCCGGGGTCAAAGACCTCACGGTCATTTCGAACAATTGTGGAATTGATGGTTTTGGCCTTGGTATTTTGTTGGATGCCAAGCGGATCAAACGTATGGTTTCGTCTTATGTTGGCGAAAACAAAGAGTTCGAACGCCAGTATATTTCTGGTGAATTGGAACTGGAGTTTAACCCGCAAGGCACTTTGGCCGAGCGCATTCGGGCAGGCGGCGCAGGGATACCGGGCTTTTATGTCAAAACCGGAGTGGGAACGGTGATTGCCGAGGGTAAGGATCACCGGGAATTTGACGGGGAAACCTATATTATGGAAACCGGCCTGACGGCTGATCTGTCCATTGTTAAGGCGTGGAAAAGCGATACCGAGGGCAATCTGGTGTTTCGTAAAACCGCTCGTAATTTTAATCCAATGATGGCGACGGCAGGCAAGATGACTGTGGTCGAGGTCGAGGAAATTGTTGAGTTAGGGGCGCTGGACCCTGAGTGCATCCACACGCCGGGCATTTATGTGCAACGGGTGGTGCAAGGCACGTTTGAAAAACGCATTGAACAACGAACCGTCAGCACGCGGGAGGGCAAATAATGCCGTGGACACGTAATGATATGGCAGCACGGGCTGCCCAAGAACTGCAAGACGGTTTTTACGTCAATTTGGGGATTGGTATTCCGACCTTGGTCGCCAACCATATCCCCGATGGTGTGGACGTTACTTTGCAATCGGAAAACGGCATGTTGGGCATGGGACCGTTCCCGTTTGATGATGAGGTCGATGCCGACCTGATCAATGCGGGCAAGCAAACTATTACTGAGTTGCGCCGTACCAGCTATTTTTCATCGTCTGATAGCTTTGCGATGATCCGGGGCGGGCATATTGATCTGTCCATTTTGGGCGCGATGGAGATATCCGAAGATGGCGATATCGCCAATTGGATGATTCCCGGCAAAATGGTCAAGGGCATGGGTGGCGCGATGGACCTGGTCGCCGGGGTTAAGCGCGTGGTGGTGGTGATGGATCACACCAACAAAGCCGGTGCGCCGAAACTGCTGCACAAATGTACTTTGCCGCTAACCGGCCAAGCCTGCATCCACCGAGTGATTACCAATCTAGGTGTGTTCGACGTACGTGACGGTGCGCTGCATGTGGTTGAACTTGCTCCTGAGGTTTCGATCGATGAAGTTCGCGCCAGCACTGAGGCCAAATTGGCGGGGTAGGGAGCTTCAATTTGGTTCCCGGGCTTGATCCGGGGTCCAGACCCGCTTGATGCAAACGATACCCAGAAAAAACTGGACCCCGGCTGTGGGGCCGGGGACCGGGTTGTGCCGAATGGGACAACTGCCGATGCTTCGAGGGCGCTGTGCGCCACCTCAGCATGAGGAACTTTTTGAAACCAGCCAAACCCACACCACCTACCTCATGCTGAGGTGCTGCGTAGCAGCCTCGAAGCATCGGCAAGTTGCAATTCGGATGCAACGGCTTCCCTCCGGCTTGACCGGAGGGTCTAGTTACTTCACTTCATTTTCATTTGCCGTTCAACGGTGGCGCGCACTTCGGTATCAAACGCGTCCTTGCCAGTTGTAGCAGCTTGTTTTTTACGCTCTTCATCCATGAAAGCATCACGTTTTTTGACTAAGCTTTCGAGTTGTTGATTTAGCTCTTTGCGTTCGGCGACCAAGGTTTTGACTTTGGCCTGCTTTTGGTCGGCGCTTAGGCCTTTTAGTTCTTCGGGTAAGTCGGCTTCGGCCAAATTGTCCAGATCAAGTGTACCATCCTCATAATCCTCGACCAATTCCTTGGCGCCGGTGATTACCTGATTTTTCTTGCCAGCTTTTAACCGGTATTCGGCCATATCCGAGGCCACGGCGGATGGTGCGGCCATGGCGCGACCTAGTTTGCCAGCAAAGGCGCTTTGCTCGGTCGCACTGCCATAACCTAAACTGGTTCCGTTGATCCGTTGCTGCAGGCCTTCGATCTGTTCATCATAGGGGGTGTAAATCATCTGCATGCCGCCATTTTGCGGAATGGCGATATAATCACCTTGGCCGAGATCGGCGATGTCACGCCAAATACGGGATGTTTCGCGATCAGAGCCAGCTTGTACGGTGTTTAGGATGATGTTGTGCTGGGAGGCCCGGCTGGCAATTTGTTGGTATTTGACGTCATTGGCGTAATCCATGTGCGGCGGCGCATCACCAACCAGAAACACCATGCGTAGGGTTTTGCTGTTCTGGCTCCAGCTCAGATCGGCCACCGCTTCGTTTAGGGCTTGATTGACCGATTCTGGACGGTCGCCACCGCCTTGCGCCCGAAAATCGAGTAGATGGCCATAAATGCCGTGAATGTCGTCGGTCATGTCAAAGCTTTTGGTGACGTAAGCATCGCCGCGATCGCGATAACCGATCAGCGCAAAGCTGACATTGGTTTGACCGCTGCCCTCTACATCAATGATTTCGTTGGCAATCGACCAGATCTTTTGTTTGGCGCCTTCGATCAGACCGGACATCGAGCCGGTGGTATCAAGCACAAACGCGACCTCGACATTTTTGTAATTGCTGTGGGCCAGAGCAGGACCTGACAACATGGTGCTGCTGATCAGTGCCAAAGCGGCAGTTTTAGCCGCAGTGCGTGATAATTTTTTCATGAGACTGTTTCCTGATTCCCATCCCTCAACGTCAGTACAATGGCCAATCTTGCCGAAAATTGGGCACGACCAAGGCATTTTGCGACCGAACAAAGCCCCCATCGCTCCCGTCATTCCGGCCTACGCTGGAGTGACGTTTATGCGGGGGGTCGCCAATAATGGCTGTATAATGTTGATCGATTGTCTGTGGGTTTGCCCGGCATGCCGGTAGTTCCATACCATTCCATCGACTGCCTATAAAATTCACTAAAAATGGCTGATTCAAGCGTTGCAAAATGGCCCATACGGTCCTAGCGTTGCGCCGGTAATTGGGGCCTTGCGCGAAGTGAGTCGCGCTGGTGCATTTGCATGCGACACTGGAGGGATTGAATGAGCGGTTTGTTACTGGATTACCTTC
>JAJFFR010000264.1 GCA_021776555.1 Robiginitomaculum sp. | reverse complement strand
TCACCATTTTCCATATGTGCAGGAACATATTTCTGGTCGGTTATTTTTTCGTTGCTAAACGCCAGAAATAAAAACACCAATAAAGACAATACCCCGCCGATCACAAAAAGTTTGTGATAAGGCACTGGAGAAAACCCATCTCCATCCATTTTTTTGTGACGGACCAAAAATGTCCGGTACGCTATAAAAATAGCAAACGGCAGTCCCAGAAAAAACAGCTCAATGATGGTCATTTTGATCATGGGTTTATTCCTGTTTTTTGAGCGGCCAAGCGCAGGGCCAGCGCCCGAAGCATACCTGCCGTTGCGCCCCAGATATACCGGTCTTGCCACGGAATTGAATAGAAAAATCGCTCCCGGCCCTGCCATATTCTTGATTCGCGTTTGAAATTGGCTAAATCACCCAAGAATGAAAATGGAACCTCGAACGCTTCGGCCACTTCTCGGGGATCAGGTTGCAGGGTAATTTGCCCAGAAACCACACCAACGAACGGCGTGATTTGGTAATTTGTAACCGTGCGGTATCGATCAAACTTACCAAGCAATTGAACTTGAGATTGCGGCACGCCGGTTTCTTCCTCAAATTCGCGTAACGCAGTCCGGTCCAATCCGGGATCTTCCACATGATGGCGACCCCCGGGAAAGCTAATTTGCCCCGCGTGGGTTGGCATGTCATTGGTTCGCAAGGTGAGCAGAACCTGCCACCCATCTGGGCGCTGAATCAAAGGAACCAATACGGCGGCGGCATTTGTGCTGGTCTGGCTGGTTTTTTCTTCTGCATTTAGATCAAAATCTGAATACATTTGTCCGTTGTCAGGCCCAGTGACCGGGTCCAGCCTACGTAACAATCCAGTGGGGATATTTTTATCCAATGACGTGCGCTCCAACCGGTCCCAGCGGGAAAAACTGCTCGTGGCTAACAACACCCAATTGCCCGTCCCGTTCTTCGGCCCACTCCACCAATTGATAAAACACGGCGCGGCCTAATAAAGCTTCTAAACGCCCCCGCACCAAAATAAATGGTTGTGGCTCCAAAGTGTCGGGATTGGTTTCAATTCGCAACGGATGCGCCGCATCCGCTCGGACCACATCCCCAACATTGGTGGTAAAATACAAATCCGGTCCGGTATCGGTGATGTGTTGATCCACCAACCCGGCCACGAACGGCGCGGCATCAACCAGTACCTGTACTTTTTCCACCGGTGTAACCAACCAAGTTTCGCCAGTGTCATCTTTTCGCAGGATGGTCGAGAATAATTTGACCATCGAAGGGCGCGTAATGGGTTGGCCTTCATGTAGCCAAGTTCCGTTGCGCAATATCTGCATATGCGTGTTGGCACAGTTTTCAGGGTGCCAGCTTTCAACGGGTGGTAATACTTTGCCATCCGCATTGGTTCGGGCTGCCTGTAAAAGAGTTTCCAAACTCATTGTAATTTTTCTCCCATGGACAAAGCGCCCTACTCGTTTCATCTTTTAGGCTAATCATCCAATCGCCCGCAAGTTCAGGAAAACTTTCCACATGTCAGAAATTCTCGAAAATGATCCAATCATTGACAAAGTAACCGATGCTAGCGCCCTGTTGCAGCAGGTACGCAGCGAAATTGCAAAGGTGATTATCGGACAAACCGAAGTGGTTGACCTGTCTTTGATCACTCTGCTGGCCGGCGGACATGGCCTACTGGTCGGCGCACCGGGCCTAGCCAAGACCTTATTGGTGGAAACATTGGCCACCGTCACCGGATTATCAGAGAAGCGCGTGCAATTTACGCCAGACCTGATGCCAGCTGATATTTTAGGATCAGAGGTATTAGAGACAGACGACAAGGGAAAACGCGCTTTTCGCTTTATCAAAGGTCCAGTTTTTTGCCAGCTCTTGATGGCTGATGAGATCAACCGGGCTAGTCCGCGTACCCAATCGGCCCTGCTGCAAGCTATGCAGGAACATGAAGTGACCATTGCCGGTAAACCGCGCAAATTACCCACGCCATTTCATGTATTGGCTACCCAGAACCCGATCGAACAAGAAGGCACCTATCCATTGCCAGAGGCGCAATTGGACCGGTTCCTGTTGCAGATTGATATCCCGTACCCGGACGAAGCCGCAGAACGAGATATTCTGATCGCCACAACCGGCACGAAAAGCCACAAGCCAAAAGCCCTGTTGGATGGCGCCAGCCTGATTGAATTACAAAATTTAGTACGGACTATGCCAGTCGGCAAGAAAGTGATTGATGCGATTCTGACGTTGATTCGCATGGCACGACCCGATGAAACCAGTTCGCAGCGGGTTCGCGATCATGTGGTTTGGGGGCCGGGTCCACGGGCCGGTCAGGCTTTGATGCTGGGTTGCCGGGCGCGTGCTTTGCTGCATGGCCAGTTTGCGCCGCGCCTTGAAGATGTGATTGCACTGGCACCAGCTGTGCTCAAACATCGGATGGCGCTGGGATTTGGCGCACGGGCTGAAGGCGAAACCATCGAAACATTTATCAAGTATCTGGTGCAGGAAATCGCGTGATTCGGCCAAAGTCCAGTACAACCAGCGGGTACGAGCGACGCGAGGCTGAAGACCTCTCATCGCGTTATGGCGCGTTGTTATCGGAAGCCCGGCGCATTAGTGCTAATGTCATCCATGGCGCACACGGTAGGCGCAGACGGGGCAGCGGCGAGACGTTTTGGGAATTCAGGCATGCCCGCGACGAAGACCCAGCCCACACCATTGATTGGCGACGTTCGGCCCGTTCCGACGCGCTGTTTGTTCGTGAAACCGAATGGGAAGCGGCCAATACCGTCTTTTTGTGGCGCGATAGTGCCGATGGGATGGATTGGCGCTCGAACCCTGACCTACCCAGCAAGCAAGACCGGGCGGGCGTATTGTTAGCGGCTTTGGGCATTGCCTTGCTCAAGGGCGGGGAACGGTGCGCGGTTCCCGGCGTGTCGGAAAAACCGGGATCCGGGATCGGTGCCACCAACCGAATTTGCCACGACATCCTGACCGGCACCAGTATAGCTGATCAATTCGCCAATACCGACCTTCGCTCGCACGCGCACATGGTGTTGGCCTCCGATTTTCTGGAAGGGGCTGAGGTTTGGAAAACCCGGTTACAACCCATGCAACAAATGGGCATTTCGGTTATTTTGCTGCACATCGCCGACCCGGCCGAAGAAGAGTTCCCCTATACCGGGCATATCTTGTTTGCCGAGCCGGGCAGTGCGGATCAAATTGATCTGGGCCGCGCCCAATTGGTCGGCCCCAAATACCGCGAGCGGTTTGCGGCAGGCCGCGAGGAAATGCGGCAATTGGCCCGGCGCAATGATTGGCTATTTTTTAGCCACCGCACCGACCAACACCCGGCCGAAATTTTCTTGAGCCTGTTTCAAGGCATCTCTAACGGTCACGCGCAATGAGCTATTCCTTGTCGTTCCTGCATCCTCTAATTTTGGCTGGCTTGCTCTTGCTACCTATTTTCTGGTTGATCTTGTCAGCCTTGCCGCCTGAACCGGTCTTGCGACAATTCCCACCCATGCGCTTTTTGCGCGGGCTTCGGGATGAAACGGCAATCCCGCAAAAAATTCCACTTTGGTTGCGCCTCATGCGGTTGGTTTTGCTGGCCTGTGCCATACTTGCACTGGCCGGACCGGTACTTCTTCCTCCATCCGAACAAGAGGCGGACCGGCCAGTTTTAATTGTGATTGACGATGGCTGGGCCAATACACCGAATTGGTCCAAAATTACTGACAGCGCCCAAGCGCTAGCTAGCACTGCGGATTTTGCCAACCAAAAAGTGGTAATGGTATTTACTGGCCCTAACAATGATCAAAACGAACCCATTACCTACCAGACCTTAAGCGAAATTCGCAATGAATTGCGAACCCATGAAACATCTGCATTGGCCCCAGACCATGTGGCACTGACCCAGCGTTTGATAAGATCGCAAGAACTGGGCGCTCTACCGTCGCCATTGCGGATTTACTGGCTCAGCGACGGGCTGGATTATGGCGGCGCAGCGGAATTGTTGGAACAATTGACCCAAATGGGTCAGGTTCAATTACTGACTGACCCGGCGCATGATCCGGTCCGGTTAACCGCACTTCGAACCCAGCCCGAAGGCATGGTATTTTCGATTACCCGGCAATCTTCCAAACTAGAGTATTCCGGGGCTATTTTGGCCGAAGACCGCGCCGGTAAAGTTCTGGCCCGGCAAGCATTTACTTTGAGCGCCAACGAACGCGTTGGCGACATCGAACTATCCTTACCGTTGGCCTTGCGTAATCGCATGGGTACGGCGCGGATCGAAGGCATTGCCTCGGCCGGTGCAGTTCGAGTGCTTGATGCGTCTTGGGCTAGGCCACGTATCGGCATTGTCGGTGGTGGTACCAGAAATGGCGATCAGCCCCTATTGTCAGAGCATTTCTATCTGGAAAAAGCCTTACAGCCATTTGGTGAAATCACCCGGATTGATCTTTCCAAGTCGGATCAGGCATTACCGTCGATTGCCGTCTTGCTGGATACCGGAAAACTATCCAATCAAGCTCATGCTCGGATCACCGACTTTGTGGAGCAAGGCGGGTTCTTAATCCGATTTGCCGGACCGCGTCTGGCCGCACATCAGGACGATTTGATCCCGGTCACTTTGCGTTCCGGTGGGCGGTTGCTCGGCAGTGCGTTGGGCTGGGATAAGCCACAACAAATGGCACCTTTTGCCGATACAAGCCCCTTTTTTGGGTTAGATCATTCACGCCTGATCAATGTCACAAGGCAGCTGTTGGCGCAAAGCGCACCCGGACTGGCCGACAAGATATGGGCTAGATTAGCCGATGGCACACCTTTGGTTACCTCGGCAGCCCGGGGCCAAGGGCGCATTGTTTTGTTTCATGTCACGGCATCACCGGCTTGGTCAGAGTTGCCTTTGTCTGGCGTTTTCGTTGATATGCTGAAACGGATATTGCCGCTGGCCGCACGGCCCAATTCAACCTTAACCGCTGAGCAATCGGCCAGCAACACCGTACAATTGACCATGGCCATTACCGCCAAGGGGCAGTTTGCTGTGCCTGGTAGTGGGCATCAGGTGTTGCAATTGGCCGAAGATGTAGAACCCGTCTCCAAACAGCATCCAGCAGGATTATGGGGTAATTCAAAAATCACATTGGCACGCAATGTTCTGGATCATTTACCGATCACTGATTTTCCGGCGCTTCCCTCAAATGTAAGCAGAGGTGAACTATCGGGCGGACAGCCTATTTTGATGGCTGGAATGCTCCTGCTCATCGCGCTTGGCTTGTTGGTGATTGATAGTTTGGCTATTTTGTGGATGGGCGGAAAACTGCCCGGACGACGTCAGGTCAGCGCCCTGTTATTTTGGGGATTGGTACTAGGTCTCCCAATTGGAATTTTGACAAACGCCAATTCAGCCCAAGCACAGGAAAGCAATGTTTTTGAGGCCATTGCGGAAACCCGGCTAGCCTATGTTGTGACCAACAATCCCGCAGTTGACCGGTTAAGCAAGGCTGGCCTTGCTGGCTTGTCAAATGAGTTAAACATGAGAACCACGGTTGAACCGGGGGAACCCTTGGCCATTGATCTGGAAACCGCAGAGATCAATTTGGTTTCTTTTTTGTATTGGCCAGTACTGGGCAATGTTGAAATTTCAGACCAAGCCGCCGACAAGCTGAATGTCTACTTGAAAAACGGCGGCATGCTCATACTGGATACACAAGACGGCGGCTTGCGCGCCGATACCGTTGGCGGCACCGACCCTGCATTGGCCAGTCTGTTTGCCAAAATTGATATTCCCGGTCTAACCGAAGTTCCGGACGATCACGTATTAACCCGCGCCTATTATCTAATCTCGAAATTCCCCGGGCGTTATGCCGGTTCCCCGGTTTGGGTTGAGGCCGACAGTCGGGGTTCTAATTTGGATGGTGTTTCTTCGCTAATCATTGGATCGAATGATTGGGCAGCAGCATGGGCCATTGATGCCAACGGAAAACCAATGGCCGGGCTGAGCGGTGAAATGGACCAACAGCGTGAAATGTCGCGGCGCTTCGGAATCAATCTGGTGATGTACGTCCTATCTGGTAATTATAAAGCTGATCAGGTCCATATCCCTGCATTGCTGGAGCGGCTGGGCCAATGACAAATTCCGTGAGCTTCGCGCCTCTTGTCCCGGTGATCTGGCTGGCTTTGATATCAGCCCTTGGCTTGGGCTTTTCGATCTGGGCCGGGTGGCATCGCCCCATATGGTTGGTTTTACGTTTGGCGCTAATCGGCTCATTAGTTTTCTTGGCCATGGGACCGCAGAAAATACAAACCGAGCATGAATACTTGAGCGATATTGCCTTGCTGCTCGTCGACGATACCAACAGCATGCATATGGGTGAGCGCGCCGAAATTGCCGAACGCGCCGCTGAACAAATCCGTAACCTTGCCCAAGAAGACCCAATGCTTGATGTGTTGGAGGTCAAAGTCTCCGATGCGCCAGAAGGAACAAGGTTATTTGATGCGTTACAATCTGGGCTTGGGCAGATACCGACAGAACGCTTGGCTGGGGCTGTCGCAGTAACAGACGGAATTATCCATGATCGCGTGACTGAATTTGGTCTGGATGCACCAATACACGCCTTGTTCAGCGGCGACCCGCAGCGAGGTGATCGTGCTTTAACCATCATTGAAGCTCCTCGGTTTGGCATTGTCGGTGAACGTGTCCAATTTACCATCCGGGTCGATGAGTTTGGGCAATCAGGACGGGCCCCGGCTCTGGTTACCTTGCAAGTGGCTGGTGAACCGGCTCAATCAGCCAGAGTGGAAACCGGCAAAGATGTAACGGTCGGACTACCCTTACAAAGCCGTGGGACCAATCTGGTTGAAATACGGGTGGAACCGGCTGGCGAAGAATTGACCCTGATCAATAACCGGGTGGCGATTGATGTCACTGGCGTGCGCGAACGATTGCGAGTGTTGCTGGTTTCGGGGGAACCCTATGCCGGGGTTCGCGCCTGGCGCAATCTGCTGAAATCTGACCCGGCGGTGGATCTGGTTCATTTCACTATTTTGCGCCCCCCGACCAAACGCGATGCCACCCCGTTGAACGAAATGGCATTGATCGCCTTTCCGACCCGCGAACTGTTCGTCAACAAACTAGATAGCTTCGATCTGGTCATTTTTGACCGCTATACTCGGCGCGGCGTGTTACCCTTATTGTATCTGGAAAACGTGGTCAGATATGTTGAAAACGGTGGTGCCTTGATGGTAGCAGCTGGCCCGCCATTTGCCGGTGCAGCCTCTTTATCCAAGACATTTTTGGCTGGTATCTTGCCCGCCCGCCCTGATGGCACGATTAATACCAATTCCTTTGCCCCAACCTTGACCGAAACCGGAACCAAACACCCGGTAACCTCTGTATTGCACGACCAGCAAAAAACTTGGGGTCGCTGGGGTCGCTCGATTGGGGCCACAGGCGTGACAGGCGACGTGGTACTTTCAGCCGATGATGACCAACCCTTGTTGGTGCTGGACCGGGTTGGTGCCGGGCGGGTTGCCCTCTTGTTATCGGATCAAGCTTGGCTGTGGTCGCGCGGGTTTGAAGGTGGCGGACCACAATATGAAATGTATCGCCGCTTAGCCCACTGGTTGATGAAAGAGCCGGAACTGGAAGAGGAAGCTCTATCTGGTTTCATTCGCGATGATAAGCTTCACGTCACTATGCAGACCTTGGCCGATACGCCGCCATCGGTTGAAGTAGAAACCCCGGACGGGCAAATCACGCATTTAGTGTTACAAGCGGTATCACCTGGACTATTCGCCGCAGAAATGCCGGTCGCACCAAACGGCGGCCTGCTGACTTTGAAGTCTGGAAAATTGCTGGCTGTAGCAGCACAAGGACAATTAAACCTGCCAGAACTGGCCAATTTGCAAATCCAGTCCGAACCATTGGCTTCATTGGTGAAGCAACAAGCTGGTGCGGTTTTTTATCTAGCTAACCTTACCACCAAATTTGACGTGCGCAGAACCCGCCCCGGCGATCGACAAAAGGGGCGCAACTGGTTGGGATTACAACAAAACCGCTTTAGCTTACAAACCCAGAGCACAAGGCAGCCATTATTTGCGCCGTGGATGGCCTTGGTGGTCATACTGTTGCTGGTTGCCGGGATGTGGATCCGCGAAGGGCGTTCTGGCTAAGCCAAGGGCAGCGGTGCCGCTTTGTTGTTATTGCTGGTAGGCTGACCGCACAGCAATGATGTAAGGCGATGTGAGGTTGAAATGAAAGTTAGGCAAGCAGTCATGGGCGACGCCTCAGAAATAAGCCTGTTTCTTGAACAACTGGCTTCTCTTGGAAAAAGGAGCATTCCAAGTGACCCAGACTTTGTCCGCACCCACTACATTGAGCACACAGACAACATTCAATGCGCCGTGGCGGAAGATGAAGACGGAACAATTTTGGGCCTTCAGATTCTGAAAATTGCATCAGAAGGAAACACTTACGGGGTTGATGTAGGTTGGGGGATAATCGGAACACACGTTAAGCCTGATGCAGCCCGTCGAGGGGTCGGGAAAACCTTGTTTGTGGCAACACGCAAAGTAGCAATAGATGCTGGACTCAAAAGAATTGACGCCACAATTGCAGCGACAAATTCTGATGGGATTTCTTATTATGCTGCTCTCGGATTTCGCACATACAGGACGCCAGATGGCAAAATCTGCAAGTATTTCGAAGTTGCACCTTAAGACCCCTCAAAATGACTTCATGTGAAGCAAAATGGGTTCGCTACTGCCATTTACCGGAAATCTACACTTTGTTTCTTGGGTAGTTGAAAATCAGGCCAATTCAGCCATAGGAAGATAATTCAAAAAAAAGCGACGCCCGTTTTGCACGAACGCCGCTTTAATATCATATCAATTGCAATTCAGCTCAGGCTTGGCCTTCTGACTGCAGTTCTTTGAGTTCTTGGTTCATTTCCATATTTAGCAAACGCTGCCAGTTTGCTTGAGACAGGCGGTGTGCATAAATCGCGGCAAGGCCACCATTATTGCGCAACTCGATCAATCTCTCATCAGAAAGACCTGCGATTTTTTGGTCAGAAATGCCTTCATAGGTTCCCATTTTTTGCTGGGTTGGTTGGCCTTGGGCATCGGGCGGGCCAGCCACCAGAACATCCAATGTCTCAAACAGGTCATAGTCATGCAGCATTTTTACAAAATTAAGCGTGCCCATGACTTCAGCCTCATAGGCTTTTACAAACTCTACAGCTTGCTTGGTTACTTCTGCCAGTTCTTGCCCATCAAAAAATGGTGAGTCCGCATTTTCGGTAACCAATGGCGAAGACCGATCAATACAGATCATCAAGCTGTTTGTATCTTCGCTATTTTTTGCCGAAGCAAAAGGGTATCGACGAACGTAAGCCGGTAAATAAACACCCGGTTCTATTTTGCCGTCTTCATCGACAAATGCATTGCGATCGGTTTTCATCCCCATCACTGCAGCTGGTGTTTTTTCTTCGCCCGCAAAAATAATAGGATAGTTCAACGCAACATGGTTAAACTCGGATGCGTTGATAGGAACGACTTGCGTATCTCGCAAAAATGCAAAGGGCTGTTCGGTTAACGGTGAAATGCCCAATTTACCGTGGGCTTGCACGTTCAGCAATTCAGGCTGTTTGTAAAACAGCATGTTGCCAGTGATGGTTGGTTGTTCGGTGTTGGTTACTTCTGCCATAATGGTTCCCCTGAACCTTAAAAAAGAATAATGCGGGCGCGTCATAGCTGATCAAACAGCTTGTGCCAACACCCATCAACATAACTTGCTATAATATGTGCCTCGCATGGTCACCAAACAAGAACTGAATTTCATAAAATGCAGCCTACTTGTTTTACGGCGTTTTTAGCTGGTTTTGGTATTCATAGCTCCAAGAAGGTCGGGAAAAACCGACCCAAGCATGGGGAACAACATGGGATACCACAGCAAGTTTATTGACTTAAGAGTTCTGATGGTTCGACCAGAAAGTAACGGTCCGGACCTGTTGCAGGTTGCAATGGAAAGTTTTGAATTTGATCGGATCACCCAAGTGATCAACACGGAAAGCGCGCTGGATCAGCTTTGCTTTAATAGTTTCGATCTGATTATTCTGGCCGATGGCCTAGCCTCGGCGGCCATTTCTGATCTGGTCCAGAGCATTCATTGCAATGAATTGGCCAGCACGCCCGACCTGACTATTTTGTGTCTGAGTGACCCAGATGGTTTGACCACCCTGAACAATAAAAGCAGCGACATCCAATTTTGCCCGTCTCAAGCGGGGTTGAGTGTGTTGGGGGATGATCTGCGCCAGACCTTTCGCCGTGCGCTAGAACGCAAATCAGCTTCAACCGATGCCTTGGGTTGGGTTGGATTGGCTAATCAGGCCAACGCCAACTAACTCTTATCCGTCTTCAAGGGATCGCATGAGATCACGAGCCTGTGCGGCTTGCGAATCTGTACCGCCCAGTGCCAGAGCTTCTTCGTAGTATTCCCGCGCCTTTTCTTTTTGCCCGGCATCCTGCGCGATAGCACCCAATCCGACATAGGCGGCAAATGTTTCGGGATCAAAGGTCAACAACCGCTCAAACACTTCTTGTGCTTCCGTCGTTTTGCCCTCAATCGACAAACAAGCCCCAAACCGGGCCAGATTATCCAACGCCCACGGATCATCTCGGACTGCTTGCTCTGATAGGGTGCATTGTTCCTTGTTAAGCTTACCCGCCGCGCGCAATGAAGCTTCGCGGATCATGCCGTGACCAGCAGGTTTGTTCGGCAGTTCAATACGCTCCGGTAATGCTTGTCCATCATGCCCCGGTTGTTGCACATCAGATACTGGTTCCATCGGCTCTTCAAGTTGCGCCGCCTGTTCACCCTGATGTTTAGCCTCTGCCGGTATTGGTTGCGCCTCCGGTTTTACCGGTGGGTTTGTATGTACTTTGGCTGGTGTTTTGGCTGCAACAACATGAGCGGTTGTTGGATTTTTAACCGAACCTTGATCTGGTTTGGTAAAGGCAAGTGCATCATGGGCGCGAGTGATCACATGGGAAAATGTAGCGGTAACCAATACTGAATTGCGGTAAATTTCTGCTTTGGCCCCTAACGGTAACTCACTTAGCCTCAACCGCAAACGAGCGCCGCCTGGCGCTACAATTTGCTGAATGTTTTGAATCAGATTGGCATTACCCGGTGCGAATTTAGCGGCGCTTACTTCAATTCCCAGAATATCAACATCCAGTCCATTTTGGGTGATGAAAACTTTGACTGCACTGGGTTGCCCATCAAATTGAAACAAAACCTGTGCTGTCTCCTGCTGTGCGGAAAAGCGTACATCACGCACGTCTGCCTGTGCTGTATTGGTCAGCGCGAACACCAAAAACAGGGCGGGCAGGAATAAAAGTCGATTTTGCATTGGTTTTTCTTTGATCCGAACGATTGGGCTGCTACTGGTATTGGCCGCAAGGATTAATCTTGCGTTAAGGATTTGGCTCCCGAGCCAAAAAACCATTGGAAAAGCCGAAGCTTTAAGGAAAAACTCATGCGCGAAGCCGTTATTGTCTCCACAGCCCGCACCCCGATCGGAAAAGCCTATCGCGGCGCCTTTAATGATACCCAACATCAGGCACTGGGCGGGCACTCGATCAGCAACGCCGTCAGCCGAGCTGGACTGGCTGGCGAAGAGGTTGATGACGTGATCATGGGAACGGCCATGCAACAAGGCTCGGCTGCCCAAAATTCCGCGCGGCAATCCTTGATCCGAGCAGGCCTGCCGGACAGCGTGGCTGGAATGAGTGTCGATCGGCAATGTGCATCCGGCATGATGGCGATCTCAGTGGCAGCCAAGCAAATCATTTGCGATGGCATGGATATCTGTGTCGGCGGCGGCACTGAAAGCATCTCGCTAGTGCAAAATGACAAAATGAATTTATTCCGAGCCGGTGATCCATGGATCAAAGAAAACAAACCAACGCTTTATATGTCCATGCTGGAAACTGCCGAAATTGTTGGAACCCGGTACGGCATTAACCGCGATGCCCAAGATGAATACGCTTTACAATCCCAGCAACGCACCGCCGCCGCGCAAGAAGCTGGCAAGTTTGATGATGAAATTGTCCCTCTGCCCACTTCGATGAAAGTGATGGATCGAGAAACCGGCGAAATATCCGATCACGAGATCACATTGACCAAGGACGAGGGAAACCGGCCAACAACTACTTTGGAAGGGCTGCAATCTCTCAAGACCGTTTTCAAAGGTGGCCAACAGGTCAGCGAAGGGCAATTTATTACCGCCGGGAATGCCTCACAATTGTCCGATGGCAGTTCAGCCAGCGTGCTGATGGAAGCCGCCGAAGCTAACCGTCGCGGACTTTCACCTTTAGGTCTTTATCGTGGTATCGCCGTGGCCGGCCTTAGCCCCGACGAAATGGGCATCGGGCCAGTTTTTGCGGTGCCAAAACTACTAAAAGCCAATGGCCTGAGCATGGACGATATTGGCCTATGGGAACTAAACGAGGCCTTTGCCGTTCAGGTTCTGTATTGCCGCGACAAATTGGGCATCGACAATGACAAGCTAAACGTAAATGGCGGAGCCATTTCCATTGGTCACCCTTACGGTATGTCCGGCGCCAGAATGGTTGGGCACGCCCTGATCGAAGGCAAGAGACGCGGTGTCAAATACGTAGTTTGCACCATGTGTGTGGGCGGCGGCATGGGCGCGGCTGGCCTGTTTGAAGTCGCCTGAAGACCAGCGCAATCATGAAAGATACACAACAGCTGGTCGACTTTGCTGGTGAACAATTTTCCTCTTTGGGCAAAATTACCGCCAGTTGGATGTTATTAGGCATCGCACTTCATGCCGATGGTGTTCGGTTTGGGCTGGTTGCCAATGGCAAGATACACTTGTTTGCCGACCCAAAAATGGCCAAGGAATTGGATTTCCTTGGCTGCCAAGCATTGGGTGCTTCTTACGACAATGGCAAATCGCAGCGTCTTACAAGTTACTGGAATGTTCCGGACAGCACCATGCAAACCCCTGCCGAGTTGCTCAAATGGGGACAGCGCGCACTGGAATTTGCCCGCACACAACAAAAGAAAAACTGAGAAACTTACGCCGCTTTTGCATCTGATCGAAACAGCTCAGCCCATTTCAACGACCGCTTTGGGCTAATTCCAGCCAACACCAACAGCCCAGCCAATATCCCTAAATTCTTGATAAAATTTTGCAATTCATGGGCAGTTTCTGCTCCGGTAAAATGCCAGAAATCGTGCATCAAGA
Organism: Robiginitomaculum sp.; assembly: GCA_021776555.1. GTDB lineage: Bacteria > Pseudomonadota > Alphaproteobacteria > Caulobacterales > Maricaulaceae > Robiginitomaculum_B. Next base: position 8,051 of record JAJFFR010000264.1, on the reverse strand, counting down.
AATTGATGATCAGAATATAGAGCACAAAACTCAAGCAGGTGAGACGCACATGCCGATTGCTCAACAGAGCAAATGCCCCGACCATTTGCGCCACGCCCGCCACGGGCAACAAAATGGCTGCATAGGCAATCCCATGATGTTGCATAAGTTCGAGTTGCACATTCGGCGCAGCCAGTTTGGCGAGGCCCGGCAGCAAAAAATATAATCCCAACAAAATACGGCCAATCGGAACAAGCAAGATTGATTTTTGGGCGTTCATGGCAAAGGTGCTCCAAATTGGTCTTGAAATAAAAGACCGACCTACGGCCTAGGATCAAAACTCATTCAAATAATACCTGCAACACAGATAACATACAGATTTTATCTATGAACATAATTTTCACCATGTCGTCATTCCGATGGGAATCGGAATCCAGTTCTTAAAACCAATAAAACGTCCAAACAGCTGGACCCTGATTTTCATCGGGGTGACGCCGGTTTAGGGGTTTTGGAACGTTGTTTGTTGAATCTACCATACCATTTGATTTGGCCGACAACTTAATTCACGGTTGCCCGCTCCAATTTACTGAGCAATGCAGCATCAATGCGACCGGTTTGTGCCAAACCATTATCACGTTCATAGGCAATTACCGCTAGCCGCGTTTTTTCGCCAACACTTCCGTCGGCTGGACCAGGTTGATAGCCAAGCCGGGCCAATAATATCTGTGACCGACTGATGGTTGCCGGATTATCCAATTGATTTCTTGCCCAATTTATATTGCGAAATGTGCCTTGCGCGGCCAGATCCAGCGGGCGCGGGCGAAACCGAGCGGTAATAATTCCGGCTTCTGAAATAGCTTCAGCCGGAAGTTGGCTTTTCAATTCAACCAGTTTTCCACCTGCGCCACGATCCCCAGCTTTGGAGGCGATTGAATACCACGCATAGGCATCGGGCAGACTTTTGGGCAGGCCTAACCCTTGTTCATACAGCAAAGCCAGATTGAATTGTGAATTAGTCAAACCAAGCAGAGCCGCCTCTTCAAACCATTTTGCAGCGTTTTCATAGCTTTGGGTCGTTCCACGACCTTCCGCATAATACATGGCTAGATTGTGCATGGCCCGGCGATTTCCACCATTTGCCGCACGCTCGGTCCACCGGCGCGCTTCACGCTCGTCAATCGGCAGGCCCGTACCGTTTTCAAAATACTTGGCCAATTGATATTGCGCGGCAGGTAAGCCTTTTTCGGCGGCTTGTTGCATGACCTTAGCAGCGCGAACTTCTTGTCCGGAATCCAACAAAGAGCCAGCATATTGATATTGCGCCACAGGATCGCCGGCAGCTGCAGCCTGCTCCATACTAGGCCGTTCATCAGTTTTGGCAGCATTGTGACCCAAAGATATCGGTTCATTCGGATCTTGCGAAATGGTTGGCGAGACGCTGGCCTGCTGTACGGGCCGTGAAATTGGCTTTGGCGTACCGGTGGCAACCCGCGTCACCGGAACCTGAGCTTGGGGGCTAGGTGTGGTACGAGCAGGTTTTGGAACTGGTTTGGAGACCACTGGTTTTTGAGTGGTAACTTCGTTTTTAACTCCGGGCAAAGGTGTGATCGCCGCAACTCGCACCGGCTCAGGTTCTTCCTGATCAATTGCCGGTGCCATCGGCTGGTCTTGTGATGCAAGTTCAGTTGTCGACTCAGCTTCGGTGGGTTGATTAGCCCCGTACAAGAACTGATCATTATCCGAAGCACCGTCCAATTGTTGCTGGGCCATTGGTGGCCCGGAAGCATTGTTATTGCCAAAATCCAACATCGTTACGGTGGCTGCCGCGCCAATCGCCACTAACGCAAAAACACTTGCCGCAACCAACATTTTGCGACTGCCGTTTTTATTCTCTGAAGTTGGCTGAGGCGTCAGGCCGGGTACAGGTGAGCCAGCGGGATAAGCCGGAGCGCGAGCTGCTTCTTGCGAGCTTTCCAGCACAGAGCGCCTTGCCGCATCCATAAAGGCCTGATTGGCTGTTGCACCAACTGCCTGATTGGGATCAGCAGAATTATTTTGATAATGCTCGGCATATAGCTCTGGCAATTGCTCAGGTGCATACTCTATCGGTCCGCCAAAGTCGCCAGCACCACCCAACGGTGGCAAACCGGGCTGATCAAACGCTTCCGGATTTTGTGTGTAATTTTGAGTATTTTCTGCCGCAGGTGGCGTGACCAATTCACTAGCTGCCAAATCATTTTCAGAATGTTGAGGCACGGCGGGTGTAGACGCAACTTGAGTCTGATCATTGTTTGGATCAGCAAAAGGGGGCGTAGAGCGATCCTCAATTGTGGTCAGCCGCTCGGCCAGGTTTTCCAGCGCCCGTTGCACCGGCGAATCTGAACTGGTTTCCTCACCTTGCGTTTCGTCCAATCGCTGATGCACTCTTTGCAGTGCCTCCTCGACCAATTGTCCGGTGCGATGTTCAGATTCGCGCAAGCGACTTTCCAGATCGTTTTCAGCTGTTTTGCTTTCCTCGGCCTGATCAAATCTGGCTTCTAACCGCTCGACCACTTCGGCCATTGATTGCCCGACCTTGTCGAGTGCCACGGCCTGATCCTGCCGCAAACCATCCAATCGAGTATCCGTACGCTGCTCTGATTCGCGCAATCGGTTTTCTACGGCATTACCCAGCTTGGAAACAGCAACTGCAATTTGCTCCAGCGTATTGGCATGGCGGTTTTCAGTCGATGCAAATTTGCTACGGACATGAGCCAGCCCGTCTTCCATCTGCGCCAGTTTTGGATTGGCCGCATGGGTCTCGATCTGGGCCGCCAACTGACCTCGGGTTTCCGCAACCACTTTGACCAGTTCATTACTAATTTGAGAAAACTGGCGATCAAATTTTTCAGCGAGACCAGAATCAGAGTTCTGATCAATTGAGTTTTCTGTGCCACGAAGCCGTTGGTCCAGATTGACAAAACTGGCTTCCAAAGTGCGGATTGCATTGTCGGTTTGTTTTTCGGCTTGGGCCAACCGCTGGCTGATCTCGTCAGAACGATTATTGATCAGCTCAACATCTTTGCCAACTTCATGTCGCACGGCGCTATTGTTGGTGTCGCTCTGTTCGCCGATGGTATCAATCCGGCGCCCTGCATCATCAAGCTGGCGAGTATAACGAACTGCATGTTCGTCCATGGACTGGTCCATCTGGGCCAGACGAACATCTAGCGTTTCCAACGATTGAGCCAACCGCCCATTGACATCAGTTTGGACTTTTTCGATTTGCTCGACCCGGGACAACATACCCAACACCGATTGATCAATACCAGTAATGGCCAAAGTTGAACGTTGTTCGGTGGCTTCCAACCGTCGGGCCAAGCCTTCTATTTCAGAAAAAACCCAATCATCACCGGGCTGACGGTGATCACCGCGCACCGGAGCAGATACTGTTTCCTGTCCGCCTGCCCTCGGCACAGCAGCATATTCATTGCGGGTCATACCCGGCTCGCCGCGAGTATGACTCTGGCTTTCCGGCTCCAGCATTTTATTGCTCAACCATTCACCCAAAGTCATGCCGTTACGCTGCGCTGCTTGTTTAGCTGCAGCGCGGGCTTTCGGGTCAATTCCCTTAACACTCCAAGGACCGTTTCCGGCCATTCGAATCACTCCCCTGACGTTATTAACTTCACATTAGCACCAAGACATATGGTGTAAACACAAGTCATCAACTACTAGATATGGGTGGTATTGCCGGTCCTACTGCGGGTCGGGCTGGTAACACCACGTTAATCGAGGTTAACAAAACATCTATTCAGGTTAAGATCAGGTAAATTTGATTAACCATCTAGCGGGGACACAATGACCACATTGAAGCTGGTACCTTTTCGAGCACGACCAAAGGTATCACCCGAACAGACCATTCAGCAGGCAAAAACCTTTTTTGAAGAAATATCCAGCCGTCGCACGGTTCGAGATTTTGCCAATACTCCGGTGCCCAAAGAGACCATTGAGTGGGCCATTCGCGCTGCGGGTAGCGCACCATCGGGTGCTAACAAGCAACCATGGACCTTTGTGGCGATCCGTAATCCACAGATTAAAACCAAAATCCGCGAAGCCGCCGAAAAAGAAGAAGCCATTTTTTATGCGGGCAAAGCTGGCAAGCAATGGCTCAAAGATCTGGCTCATTTGGGCACGGACGAACATAAACCATTTTTGGAAAACGCGCCGTGGCTGATCGTGGTCTTTCAGCAAAACTATGGCCTTGATGAACAAACCGGTGAGCGATCCAAGCACTATTACATCCAGGAAAGCGTGGGGCTGGCAAGTGGATTACTCATTGCTGCCCTACATCAGGCTGGCCTGACAACCTTAACCCATACGCCCTCCCCCATGGGGTTTTTGCGTGACCTGCTGGGACGTCCCAAGTCAGAACGAGCCGTAATGATTGTGGTGGCTGGGTATCCGGCAGCAGACGCCATGATCCCGGATATCTCTCGCAAGAACTTACGTGAAATATCCGAGTTTATTGAATAGGAATTTTACGAATGTCCGCAACCACACTCACCCTTATGACTTTGGTTCTCTATCAACTTTTGCTGCTAGGGATCGGGTTTTGGGCCAAGTCACGCACCAATACCGTTCGCGATTTCTTTTTGGGGGGCCGTACATTGGGGCCATGGGTCAGCGCGTTATCGTATGCAGCTTCATCCTCATCGGCTTGGGTATTGCTTGGGCTATCTGGGTTTTTCTATGCAACCGGGCCACTGGCACTATGGATCCTGCCCGGCGTATGGCTCGGATATACAATAGTATGGCTCGGTATTGGTCCAGCACTACGCCGCGCCGCCGAACAACATGATTTGATTACCCTGACTGATTTTCTAGTGGTCGGGATCACCGGAAAAATGCGCCGCACCATTACCACTCTGGCCGGTGGGCTAATCTTGTTTTGCTTTTCCCTTTATGTGGCCAGCCAGTTTCAGGGCGCGGGACGAGCCTTTGCCGGCGCGTTCGATTTACCCATGACGGTAAGTGTGCTGATCGGTGCGGCGATAGTCGTACTCTATACGTGGGTAGGTGGGTTCTGGGCGGTTAGCGTCACCGATGCCTTGCAGTCGATTTTGATGCTAGGTGCCGCCGTGTTGCTGGTCGTCATGGCTTTGGCCCAAGTGGGTAGCCCGCAAGATATACTATCGGCTTCTGCGGCCAATGCGCCGACTTTGCCTGCCGCCGGGATTGCTACCGCCGGATTTGTAATCGGTTGTCTGGGCATTGGTATTGGCCCGGTGGGGCAGCCGCAATTGTTGACCCGTTTGATGGCTATTCGATCCAACGAGGATATCAAAACCGGGTTTTTTATCGCCATTTCATGGTCGGTGATCGTGTTTTCTGCCATGGCCGTTTTGGGTCTGTCGGCCCGCGCGCTGTTGCCAGTTGGCACCGAAGCCGAAAACGTATTTTTCGAGATCAGCAATACATTGTTACCTGCCGCCTTGGCCGGGATGGTATTGGCCGCCGTTTTATCAGCGATCATGTCAACGGCAGATAGTTTGCTACTGGCTGCCGGATCTGCGGCGGCTCATGATCTGGGACTGGCCAAACGATTTATTGGCAAAGAGCTGTTGATCTCTCGCTTGGTGACACTGGGTTTGAGCGCCATTGCAATTGCGCTGACCCTCGCCCTGCCGGCTTCGATTTTCTCGCGAGTGTTGTTTGCTTGGTCAGCCATGGGTGCTGCGTTTGGACCAATCGTCCTCTTGCGGGCTTTTGGCCGACCCCCATCGGCCCAAGGCGTATTGATCTCGATGATCGTCGGGTTCGTGTTGACCATCTGGTTCTACCTGCTACCCAATGCACCGGGCGATGTATTGGAGCGTGTGGTGCCGTTCACCTGCGCCCTGCTCATTGCCTTTGTGATGCGGCAAAAGCGCTAGAGTTGTTCAATATCCGCTTTGGTGACTTTGAACTGGTACTCTGTTTCGGCAGTCCATTTCGGGACTTTCACGCTGGACGTCGCGATGTAATCCGCCAACACGTTTTGCCGGGTCACCTTCATACGAATATAGCCGGTGTATGAAGTATCATGCAGGATCACATCTGGGTTCTGTTTCTCGGTCAATGTACCAAAGTTCACGCCCGGCGCATTGATGGTTGAATAATTCCCCGGACTGGAAACGCCCGATGTGCCCAACTCAACCCCTACCTTGGTACCATCTGCATCGCGCAAACGAGACGCGGTGAAATCATGGGTGTCACCGGTCACCACCAACATATTGGCACCGGCTGATTTTACTTTGTCATAGAACCGTTCGCGTGCCGCTGGATATCCATCCCAAGAATCGAGATTAAGCAGGGGATGAAAGCGCGAACGTTGAAAATATCCGTAGAATAAATCACTGGTTTGCCTGACCACAAATTTCAGCCAACCGGGCAAGCTGGTCATAAAATTGGGCGAACGAGTTTCTGTAAACAAAGTCTGATTGCCAATGATCTGCCAAGCCTGACCCGAAGCCACAGAGCTTTGTAAGGCCTCACCTACAAAGGCCGCTTGTGCATCGCCCAGCATCCGTCGATCTGCCCGGCCAATGATCTTCTTTTCGAAATGCTCCAATTTGGCCTGCACTTCCGGATCGTCCGGGTCTGCATCAACTGAAACTGGAAACTCATCAAAGGTAATTTGTTTCGATCGCCCGGACAAACGGGTTTCAATCATGGTCAGACTGGCCAGATCGCCAAAATCAAATCTACGCCAAAATGCAGAACGTGGTTGGTCGACAGCCGGCTCACGAGTTGGGGTCCAATCGTAAAATGCTTTTAAGGAGGCCGCTTCTCTCGTGGCCCAGTCCCCTTCGTCTTCACTATGATTTTGCGCGCCGCCCTTGAAACTATCATTGGCAGTTTCATGATCATCCCACGTCATAATCCATGGGGCAATTGCGTGCGCGGCCTGTAAATCAGGGTCACGATGATACTGGGCATAGCGCATGGCATAATCGGCATAGCTCAAACATTCGTACACCGGTTCCGGCACCCGACCCAGCGCTTCGGCATCATCAGTGCCGTACCCGCCCAATCCATATTCATAAATATAATCGCCTAGCGCCAGAACCGCATCCACCGGCTCAGAAGCTGCTAAATGGGCATAAGAATGAAAATATCCAGAAGGAAGGTTGGAACACGACACCACTGCCAATGCGATTTCATCGACCTTTCCCTGCGGCAAGGTTTTGGTTCGACCTATCGCCGACGCCACATCGTTGCGGGTAAATCGATAAAAGTATTCGGTGCCGGGCTGTAGGCCGCCCACGTCCATCTTAATCGGCGTTGGACCGTTTTGACCAACCATTTGCTGGCCGGACCCGGCCAATTCGCCAAAGTCTTGATCTTTGGATATTTCCCAACCGACATAACCACCGCCCGTGCCAGAAATACAGGTCCACAAAATCACTCTGGTTTGTAAAGGGTCACCAGACGCGATGCCGTGCTGAAACGGTCCGTCTTTTATCTGCTCATCGCGCGGCGTTGGCTTTGCCCCACACGCCGCCGTGCCCAAAAGCCCAAGGCCACCAGCGCCCAAGGCCGCTCTTCGTGTCCAACTCGTTTGTTCACCTTCACTCATTTGGACACTTCCCTTTTCTGATGCGGGCACGCCTAAAGGCATTGCACTTGTACCGGACGCAGCTTATGCCAGTTTTATGGCAAATGGAAAGCAAGAGACGCGCATTGTAAGCGCTTTAGATGTCGCGGCGGGCGAGCGCATAGATCGGTACATGGCTAGGTTGTGGCCTGATCTATCACGAGCCAGAATCCAAGCCTTACTGACCGACGGCCAATTACAAGTCGACAACAAAATTGAAACCAGCTCGAAACGCAAAGTGCAAGCACGAAGCTGCATTGCCTTGCAAATCCCCGCACCGGTTGAAGCGATCCCACAGCCCGAAGATATTCCACTTGAAATTTTATTCGAAGATGATGACCTGATTGTCCTGATCAAACCGGCCGGCCTGACGGTTCATCCGGCGGCTGGAAATTGGACCGGCACACTGGTCAACGCCCTGCTGCACCATTGCGCCGGATCACTTTCTGGCATT
>JAJFFR010000263.1 GCA_021776555.1 Robiginitomaculum sp. | reverse complement strand
GTTTCGCGGCGCAAGCGGGCCACTTGATCCGGTACGGCTTGGCTGGCTCCGTGCGCGGTATCGATTACGATGGCATCGGCCCCGGCTTCGATTAAAGCCATGGCTCGTTCAAATCCCGCATCGCCAACTGTACTGGCCGCGCCGGTCAATAGCTGGCCGTGACTGTCCTTAGCCGCATTGGGATAGGCTTGGGCTTTTTCAAAATCATTGACGGTGATTAGCCCCGACAAACGACCGTCACTATCGACCACCAACAGGCGTTCGATCCGGTGCTTGTGCAACAGAGATTTGGCTTCTTGTGCGCTCGCACCTTCCCCAACTGTGACCAGTTTTCGGGTCATCAGATTGGTAACTTTCTCGTTCAAATCTTCGGCAAAACGTACATCGCGATTGGTGATAATCCCGACCAGTTTTTGGTTGTCTGGATCAACTACCGGAATACCAGAAATCTGATAACTTTCCGTAAGCGCCTTTAACTCGCCCAAGGTTGCACCGGGGTGAATGGTCACCGGATTGATCACCATGCCGCTTTCATAGCGTTTTACTTTACGCACTTCGTCGGCTTGTTCTTCCGCGCTCATATTGCGGTGGATCATACCAATTCCACCCATCTGGGCCATGGCAATCGCCAGCTTGGCTTCGGTCACCGTATCCATGGCGGCCGACAGCAAGGGCGCGTTCAGCCCTAGGGTTTTGGTCAGTTTGGTTGACAGGTCGGCGTCCGCTGGCAGCACCTTGGAAGCGGCGGGCTGCAAGAGAACGTCGTCAAACGTTATGCCTTCGCGAATCTGCATCAGGCTCTCCTTTTCTCTTGCGAGCGCGGTGTATCGTAAAGATGCCACAAGGGAAAGGGGGGTAAGCGGAAAAGTTTTCAAGCAATCAACACCAAACGTGGTTATTGCTGCGCTGCCTTATCTTTGTAATCTTCAATATTTCGTTCGTACTGCCGTTTTCGGCCATACATTTTCTTTTGTTCTTTTAATCCCCAAACGCTGAAATCACTGGTCTTTATGTAGGTGTCCAGAAACAAAAAGGCTTCATTAAGCTGGTCCAACGCCTCGGACCACTTTTCTTGCTTTTGCAATTGCTTGGACCAGTCATTGTGGAAGGTAAACAACAAATTGGACAACTTGTCTTTTTGACCTTCGCAGTTTTCCCACAGATAATGTACCCGATCCCGGACGATGGTCTTATTGCCCTTATCATCTGATATAGACAAAAAGACATTGGCCTCGTCCACAGAACGCGTGGAGCGGTCATTTGGATATGGACACTGGCCCTTTTCCCAATAATTGGCTGACCAGTTCTTAAAAGTCGGCTCCGTCCAACTCGGATCCACAATGGGGTGAACGCGATCCAGCCGCCGCAACCGTAGAAATTCAGGAATTATATGTCGCAGGAGTAAGGTCGCACTCCCATAATTATACAAGGTCTTTTCAGTGCCATCGGGCAATTTTACCTTCGGTGAATTGTACGATTTTATCGCGGCCCGATCGTTGGCTAAAATCGCCTGATAGGCAGCCGAATATATGGTAAGTTGGTTATCGGAGTCCTGAACTGCTTGCGCGACAATCATATACAATTCAGCCGCTTGCCCCAATGCAACAGGTCGATCCGGGCACAGGCGCATGGTTTCATTGGCAAAACCAAAAACCTCGCCGCCATCCTTGATCTGGCCGTTCTTGACCAGCAGGGTAAACGTAAACAGCCTTTGTTCGGCATCTGCCGGGCATGGCGATTGCGGGCTATCTGCATCGTCGGCCCAACCCAAACGAGGTACAAAAAACAAACCAGCAATAATAATAATCAGAACACGACGGGCCAAGGCACTCTCCACAGAACAGTTTGGGATTTGTACGTTAAGGATCGCCGATAACCCCAAACGGGTCATCATTCATTTGTATGATATCCCCGGTAAATCCAAACCCTGCTCGCGGGCGCAGTCTTTGGCGATGTCATAGCCAGCATCGGCGTGGCGCATGACGCCGGTGGCTGGGTCATTCCATAGAACTCGTTTAATCCTTTCTTCGGCTTCGGTAGTCCCGTCGGCGACGATCACCATGCCAGAATGTTGGGAATAGCCAATGCCGACCCCGCCGCCATGATGGACGCTAACCCACGTCGCGCCGGATGCGGTGTTCAGGAGCGCGTTCAGCAGTGGCCAATCAGCCACCGCGTCAGAGCCATCCATCATCGCCTCGGTTTCGCGATTGGGGCTAGCTACTGAGCCACTGTCCAGATGGTCACGGCCAATGACAATCGGGGCTTTTAGTTCGCCCGATGCGACCATCTGGTTAAACGCCACGCCCAACCGGTCGCGCTCGCCCAATCCGACCCAGCAAATGCGCGAAGGCAAGCCCTGAAACTGGATGCGCTCCCGAGCCATATCAAGCCAATTATGCAGATGCGGATTATCGGGGATCAGCTCTTTAACCTTGGCGTCGGTTTTGTAAATGTCTTCCGGATCCCCAGACAGTGCCACCCAGCGAAACGGCCCAACGCCCCGACAAAATAACGGCCGGATATAGGCCGGTACAAAACCCGGAAAATCAAAGGCCTGTTCGCAACCTTCATCCAGCGCCATCTGGCGGATGTTATTGCCATAATCAAAAGTAGGAATGCCGCGCTCATGAAAGGCTAACATGGCCTCAACCTGGGTTTTCATGCTGGCACGCGCCGCGCGGCCCACCGAAGCCGGGTCATTGATGATGCCATCCTGCCATTGTTTTAACGACCAGCCGAGCGGTAAATAACCATTGATCGGATCATGGGCCGAGGTTTGGTCGGTCACCGCATCGGGCCAAATGCCTCGTTCGACAAGTTCGGGAAATACTTGCGCCGCATTGCCGAGCAATCCGACCGATATTGGTTTGTCTGCATTTTTGATCATTTCCAACGCTTGATCCAAACTGTTGGTGAACTCGTCCAGATAGCCGGATTGCAGCCGCATTTCGATGCGCGATGGCTGGCACTCAACCGCCAACATCGAAGCCCCAGCCATGGTCGCAGCCAGAGGTTGCGCCCCGCCCATGCCGCCCAACCCGGCGGTCAGCACCCATTTGCCGGACAGATCGCCGCCAAAATGTTGGCGGCCCATCTCTACGAACGTCTCGTACGTGCCCTGCACAATGCCTTGGCTGCCGATATATATCCATGACCCGGCGGTCATCTGGCCGTACATCATCAGGCCAGCCTGATCCAATTTATGAAAATGATCCCAATCGGCCCATTTGCCGACCAGATTAGAATTGGCAATCAGAACGCGCGGTGCATTTTCGTGGGTCCGGAACACACCAACTGGCTTGCCGGATTGCACCAGCAAGGTCTGGTCATCCTCCAATGTCTGCAAGGCCTCGACGATCTGGTCATAGCTGGTCCAGTCGCGCGCGGCGCGTCCGATACCACCATATACCACCAGTTCCTGAGGGTTTTCAGCGACTTGCGGGTCAAGGTTATTCATTAACATGCGTAACGGCGCTTCACTCAGCCAGCTCTTGGTCGAAAGCGTAGTGCCAGTTGCCGCACGAATGAGGCGTTTATTGTCGAGGCGATCATTCATTCCAAGTTTCCACTATGCCTATCCTAAGAAGATGTTCTCAAATTACAGTAATCAATTCAAATGAAAAGAAGAACAGGGAGAGTAAATGCAGCCCGCCAAGCTCCGTTTTTTTGAATCATTCCAAATTAACGGCTTCTCTACTTTTACGTGTTTTATTACAAATTACCGGTTTGGTTGGGGTTTTTATACCGGGCACGAGAAACACGAGCCGCAATAGCGGTTTTAGATCGGGGACATCATGCGGCTGTCAATTCTGCAACCGTCAAAAAACTCATTAAAAGTCAATTTTATTGGCATGGCGTTGCTATTTGTTGCAACGACAATTGTTATTTGCACAATGACCGTAATGGCTGCCGACACCACCAGCCAAGCTTTTCGCAAGCAAGAACAATTGTTGGAGCGCTACCATTTGGCATTCGATACCAATGGCGCGGTGCAGGAACTGCTGTATCGAAGCGCCGATTTATCCAACAGCCTTTCTGATCGGGCATTGGATGCGTTTTTGTCTGCCAAGGTTGATCTGGAAAACCACGCGCAAAACCTAGACGACAAAGAGTTGGCGCTTTTTATCACGACAACTTCGCAACGTATTGTTGAAGGCTCTTTACGTGCGCTGGACCATTATATCGCCGAAGATCGAAAAGAAGGTGATCAGGTTATGGATCGGGTGCGAACGACCTCTCGCAGTTTACAAACCCGCGTATTGTCCCACCAAACCGAACGTCTTTTGGCTGTTGAAACCATTGAAAAAGAAACAGTTGCCATTAACGAAGTGATTAGTCGCGGCACCACATTGTTGGCTATTTTTTCATCGATCATCATCGTCGCCATGTTTGCTTTGGTCTATCGGCTGACCATCCGCCCGATACAGGCACTGATTGCGGCTCTAAAACAGGCGCAAGCGGACCCTGAAACCGCAAGGGAACAGACCATTTCAACAAAGTATGGGGGCGAAACCGGACAAGCGCTTATCGCCCTGAACTCCCTGCTCGATTCGACCCATGACGCACTGGCGGAAGCCCAATCTCAATCTGAACTGGCCTCCTTGTCGGAATCGCGTTGGATTTCCATTTTTAATCTATCCCCCGATGCGATTATCCTGATTGATCAGGAAACCGCAAAAATTACCGATTGCAATCCAGCCACTCGAGAATTGATCGGCATGCCGGATCAAGATTTGACTCAATTTTCAGCCTATGATTTTCATTCTCACGAAAAAGAAGCCCTTGCCGAGTTTTTAAGGCAGATCAACGCAGAAGGTCATGCGCGGGCTGATCATCTATCTTGCAACCTTCCCGACCGGACGATTCCGGTTTCGGTGGTGGGTATCAATGCGCCAAGCCAAGAACGGCCTAGCACCATGCTCTATGTGCGCGATATGTCAGAGATTGCCGCCCAACAACGCAAGTTGGAACTAGCC
>JAJFFR010000262.1 GCA_021776555.1 Robiginitomaculum sp. | reverse complement strand
CAATCGGTTTTTGATGCAATCGGCGGTGGGTGTGCCATTGACCGTACATGGCACAGGCGGCCAGACCCGGGCCTTTATCCATATTCAAGACACGGTGCGCTGCATTGAGCTGGCCGTGGAAAATCCGCCGCAAGCCGGGGAGCGGGTTTGTATCTATAACCAAATGACCGAAACCCACCGGGTTCGCGATCTAGCCCAGATCATTGCCGATAAAACTGGCGCATCAATCGCCAATGTGGATAATCCACGCAATGAAGATGCTGAAAATGAACTATTGGTCGAAAACGGTCGCCTGCTCGATCTGGGGCTGGACCCGATTACCTTGGAACAAGGCTTGATGGACGAGGTTTTGCAAATCGCCGCCAAATACGCTGATCGTTGTGACCGTTCCAAAATCCCGTGCGTTTCTTATTGGAGCGATAAAGCCAAATAGGGTCGCTTTGCGCCGGTTCAATGCGAGGTGGGGAGTCATATTTTCGAACAGATATGGCTTGCAATTTGCCTACATCCCTATATTAGGCGGGTCGAGACTTACGTTACTGCTCCTGTTTCGAGGATCCGACTTTAGAATTTTTACGCAGAGCCCTTAACCGGGCCGGTCGCCTCGCGGTCGTTTCTGTTAGCTTCTAGAGACACCAAGACCTTCATTTACGGACTTTACTAATTCTTGGTCTTTTTCCGGTGAAAGCCGGAAACTTTTACTACTAGATGCTAAGGAATGCACCAATGACTACAGGTACTGTTAAATGGTTTAACGCCACTAAAGGCTACGGCTTTGTTTCTCCTGACGAAGGCGGCAATGACGTGTTTGTACACATCACTGCGCTGGAAAAAGCCGGTATTGCCGGTCTGAATGACGGACAGAAAGTTAGCTACGAAATCGTCACCAACCGTGGCAAACAAGCAGCTGATAATATCGAGCTGATTGACTAGTTTTGCTCCGGCCCGCTTTCGCGGACCGAACAAACAAAAACGAGCCTGAACCTGGATTACCCGGGTTCAGGCTTTTTTTATGGTAAAATGATTATTGGATATTCAGGTTACCCCCTCTCCCCACTGGGGAGAGGGAGTCATAAAACCCCCATTCTATAAACTGCGCCCCTTCTCCCATGGGGAGAAGGTCGGGATGAGGGGATCGAAATAGTAAAATTGGAGTCGGATTTTCCAACCCAATCCGCAAATACCCTAGTCGATTAACTTGGCCGACTTGGCCCACTCGGTATAGGTGCCGTCGCGTCTTGCGGCCAGATCTTCAGGCGATGGTTTGGCAAAGATCGGCTTGGGTTCGATCCCGGCGCCATCCAGTACTCGGTTCATAAAATTGAACAAAGCACAGATCAAAGCGGCATCGTTCATGGCCTCTTCGCTCCATCCCGCATCAAATACCGCTTGGGTGTGTTTGGCGGTTATCTTGGCCGGATTTAAGGTCAACACCCGTAAATAGGCAAACAACGGTTTTAGCTTTGGTTCAATCTCGGCGGATTGCTCATCGGTGACCAATTGATCAATCAGACCTTCGTCAATGCCAAAGGCTTGCGCCATCAGTTTGTGCGCTCCAAAACAAAAATCGCAAGCGTTCAGACCGGATACAAAAGCCGCAATCAATTCGCGCTCGGCCAAAGAGAGCGGTGAACTGTCATCTCGCAGTATCTGATCGTGCAAAGCAATTAGCGGCGCGACACCACGTGGAAACCGACGGAACAATTCTTCCAAGCGGGCGTCTTCGGGTAGGGACGGATAATGGGTCAAACTGGGTCTCTTTCAATTGGCAGGTCGCAAACAAGGCCGGTGCCGGACAGGCCGCAATAGCCACCCGGATTTTTAGCCAGATATTGTTGGTGTTCTTCTTCGGCCATCCAGAATTTGGTGTTTTGTTTAATTCTGGTGGTGATCGGCCCATAGCCCATCGCGTCTAATTGCGCCTGCGCTTGTTGCAGAGAGATCTTGGCCGTTTGTTCTTGCGCTGGTGAGTTAGCAAAAATCATCGAACGGTATTGTGGGCCGTGATCATTGCCTTGAGCATCGCCCTGAGTTGGGTCGTGTTCTTCCCAAAACACCGCCAAAAGTTGGTCCAGCGAAATGCGCGCTGGATCAAACACCACTTGCACCATCTCGGCATGTCCGGTGGTTTTCTGGCAAACCTGACCATAATTCGGGTTTTCCTGATGACCGCCCTGATAGCCAACCCGGGTTACATGCACCCCGGGCAAGGACCAAAACAACCGTTCCGCCCCCCAAAAACATCCCATAGCAAAGCCGATCACTTGCATGCCTTGTGGCCATGGCGAGTGCAGGCTTTGGCCATTTACAAAATGGGTTTGGGTTGTTTCAGCAGGCAAATCGGTTTGTGACATTTTATTATTCATCCGAGCTTTTTTTGGACTTGGGTGCTCCCGGTCGATTTGCCAAGACCAGAACGGTACAAAGTAACAGTATTGTGAGCGGCCATAGCCAGATATTGGCCCATCCGCTTTGCCCGCCCAGCATATCCCCGAGCGAATGAAAGGCGGGCTTTCCGGCCATGACCGAGCGCCAGATCCCGGCCGCAAACAAAAGTCCGTTTGCAATCAACCCACCTGCTAAAATACTTCGAACCATTTGTGATCCCAAATCAATAAACCAGCACGAAGTGTAGCCAACGCTTATTGACCTGTCATGGTGTTGGTTAGCCAATCTATATGAAATATTTTTGACAAAGGTCTGTTTTTCTCAAAAACCTTCGCAAAACTGGTTTCCAGTTATGGGATTGTGCTCTATAAACCCGCCGACTTGGAAGGTGAGGTGGCCGAGTGGTCGAAGGCGC
>JAJFFR010000261.1 GCA_021776555.1 Robiginitomaculum sp. | reverse complement strand
CAACCCTTTGTCGTAACAATACCAGGCGCAAATACTTTAGGCGTGGAGCCGGGCGGCTTTTGGCCAAAATAGGGGCCTTCAAGCACTGGAAGTTCATCCTGGGTATGGCCGCAACTACTCACAGCCATTACAGAAAGGAGTAGAACCGTTGAAGCTAAAATACATCTCATGATTTGCCCCCTATTCAACAAACGCAGGTATGATGGTTTGTGCAACCTGAGCCATTATTGTGTCTTCTCTGTCATGAGCGGTGATCACAATAGTTAAGTCGAGATCTGCAACCACTATTATGCGTTGTCCGCCGCCGCCCCAAGCAAATGTGGCATCATAACTTTTGTCACCAACCGCTATAGGCGATTGATACCAAAAGTAGCCGTAGCGATAGGTTTCGGGCATCCAATCTTGCGTAGGCTTAACAAGCCCTCTGGTGGCCTTGGCGAGATACTCTGCCGAAATAAGCTGTTCGCCGTTCCATTTGCCTTTATTGAGGACCACGCTGCCCCACTTTAGCATATCGCGAGATGTCATACTCACGCGCCAACCAGCTTCTGGCAGACCGCTAACGGCAGTCTGCCAGCGATAATTCGTGATGCCTAGTTTGTCGAGAAATTCGTTTTTAATAAAATCTTTGGCCGTACCCGGCACAACGGCGTCAATGACTTGCATCACCAAGTCTGATTGGCCGCCGCCATATAAATAGCTTTGGGACTCTAAAGTAATAGGCGCGCTATGCGCGAGAAAAGCCTGAACTTGACCTTGGCCCTTTAACCCAGCGGGATTTTTCTCGAATTCTTCTCTTTGTTCATCACTGATGCGAAGCCCCGAGCGCATGGTCAATGCCTTATGGAGTGTAATTTTTTCTGCACCCTCCACAAATTTTGTCGGGTCCAAGTCTTTCAAAAAACTAACCAGCGGCTTGTCCAGATCGGCCATGGTCAGATAACCCAACTCGATTACACGGCCCAGCGCTAAGCTGGTGTAGGATTTGGTCGCTGACGCTTGGGGGTGGGCCAGATTGATGCGACCACGCAGGTAATAACTTTCGAACAAAAGTTTGCCTTTGTGGGTGATAAGCAGGCTGTCATAGCGGCCGTGCTTGCCGTCAGCGATCTCCTGGGCCAACTTTACAATGCCGGCTTTTTTACCGCCGTCCACGCCCAGTTCGCCCACTGGGAAAGCGTCATCTCTGGTTGTTGGTGTCGTGTCGAAAAAACCCTTTTCGAGAACTGGAATATCTCTGAATGGCAACTCGGTCTCGGCGGCTGTAGCCTCCGGCGCAAGATTTTTGGTGTCTTTGGCACTTTCTTCTGCGACGCCAGCTGTGGCAAAGCTGCCAAAACTGCTTAATAAAGCAACGGCGACTAAACTTTTGAACTTCAAATTGATAGTCATATTAATCCTTCAGATTGTAACCAGACCCACGCAAGGTAAGACCTGCGCTTACAGTGAACCGCTCTTTGTCTTTGTTATAGAGTTATGGCTTGGGCCTGAATTCTTCAATAATTTGTGCATCAACCCAGAAGGTGTCCGTATTGTCTGGACCCATATTGCGGTTGAAAAATAGATATTTGCCGTCTGGTGTTACGAAGGCCGCAAACTCGGCCGACCGTGTGTTGATGGTGTCGCCAAACTTGGTCGCTTCGCCCCAGCTACCATCGGGTTTCTTGAAGCTGATAAAGAGGTCGGCGTTGCGCACTGCGCTTTCGCGCTGGCCGTCCCAGATGATATAGCTCTCGTCCGGCGCGATAAAGGGATGGGCATTGAACTGACCCGTGTTGATTTCTTTTGGAAGCGGCATGGGCGCTTCGCGCTTTCCGTCCACCATGCGCGAATACCGGAGCGTGCTATCGTTCTTGGCTTCGTCAAAGAAAATGGTGCCCTTATCTGAAGCTGTCACACGCATGATGCGAATATCTTCAAAATCGGGACCAAGCCTTTTGGGCTCTGACCAGCCTTCGGAGGTCCGTTCCTTATAGCTTCTGCCAAAATACATAAACTTGCCGTCGGGAGAGAGCGTTGGTGTACCTACCCGAGGCGATATCACACGCTCATGCCATCTGTTCTCTTTATTCTCAAAAACAACGAATTCCTGTTTTGGGTCTGTCTCCACATCTATTTCTCTGATGAAATAAATCTCTTTCATACTAGGGGCAAAGACAACGCCATATTCCCACCCTTTTGTGGAAATAATGCCGGGCGCAAAAACTTCAGGCGTTACGCCCGGTGGCTTTTGCCCGAGATAGGGGCCTTCGAGGACTTGGGGTTCATTTTGGGCATGACTTCCGCTACTTATCGACAGTATAGAAAATAGTAGAAGCATTGAAGCGTAGATAGATTTCATGATTTTCCCTTATTTGATTTCAATAAATTGCATGCATCCGCACTTGATGTAGGAAAATTCAGTTCCCTACAGCATCCAAGAATTTAAATCTTATTGGACAAAGGCTGGCAAAATTCTCTCTGCGGTTTTCTGCAAGGTACTGGGCTCTCTATCGTGAGCAGTGGTCACAACCATCAGATCAAGCTCCTCGATCAGAATGATAAACTGGCCCATACCTCCCTGAGCAGATGCGCTGAAATAGCTTTTATCGCCGTATTTCAAATCTCCACTCCACCAGAAATACCCATACCCATAATTAGAGACATCTTTGCCGCCGCCAAAGGGATCATCATCGCCGGTATAAAGGATCCTGCTGGTTGCTTTGGTGACAAAGGCTTCTGAAATCAGCTGTTCGCCATTCCATTTGCCTTTGTCCCTGGCCAAGGTGCCAAATTTAACCAAAGCGCGCGATGTCATCCTCGTGCGCCAACCAGCTTCCGGCAGGCCATTATAGTGAGTCCGCCAGCTATAATTCGTGATGCCCATTTTACCGAGAAGTTCGTTTTTAATAAAGTCTGCGGCCGTCCCCGGCACAACAGCCTCAATGACCGTCATCACCAACATTGGACCCGTGCCATATAAAAAGCTCTGAGACTCTGCGGTAATAGGCGCACTATGCTCAAAAATGGTCTGAACTAGACCTTGGCCCTTTAACGGGCCGGGATTATCCTCAAATTCTTTCCATTTTTCATCGCTGATGCGAATTCCCGTGGTCATGGTCAATGCTTGGTGCAGGGTGATCCGCTCGGAGCCGTCAGCGAATTTTGTTGGGTCCAGGTCTTGCAGGAAACTAACCACGGGTTTGTCCAGATCGGCCATGGTCAGATAACCCAACTGGATTGCGCGGCCCAGCGCTAAGCTGGTGTAGGCTTTGGTCGCTGATGCTTGGAAATGGGGCAGATTGATACGGCCAACCTTATAATAGGATTCAAAGATGAGCTTGCCCTTATGTGCAATCAACAGGCTGTCGAATTCACCGTGCTTGTCGTCGGCGATCTCCTGAGCCAGCTTAACAATCATGTCTTTATTGCCACCATCGACACCTAGTTTGCCCACGAGGATACCGTCTTTTCTATCGGCAGGCGCTGTATCGATAAAGGCGTTCTCAAGATACGGAATATCTCTGAATGGCAACTCGGCCTCGGCGGCTGTGACCTCCGGCGCGAGGGTTTTAGTGTCTTTGGCGCTTTCTTCTGCGACGCCAGCTGTGGCAAGGCTGTTACAACCGCTTAATAGAGCGACGGCGAGTAAACTTTTGAGTTTGAAATTGATGTTCATAATGTTTCCGTATGTTTCCGTATTTTTCCGTATTTGAGGCTAATTAATTTTCGATATTTGAGGTCAAATGGGGCCGACCGTAGACTTGCAGGCACTCACCACCCAAGCGGTGAGCATCAGAGCCATCGATACGGGAAAGCGCTTCAATATGTCATCCTTGCGTACGTGTAGAAAATTACTCATTTTTCTGTTGTGACAACCATTTTATGCCTCGGATCGTCGTCTCAGGAAATGCGGTTCCATGGTCGGAATCTTCAATTATCTCAAGCCCAGTAATCATAAGCCCTGCCTGATTCTGACGCTGAAACACCGACATAAGGTTTTTCGTGACGCCCATCGCAGATTCTTCTAATTCGCCAATAGATACAAAAACACTGGCTTCAAAGTCTTGTTGCTCGGACGCCATTTTTGCCCCAAACTCATCAATATATTTGGCATCAGGCTGATTAAAAGCAGGGCTGCCAAGAATATAATGTTTGAAGGTGGTTGGTTCTGCCAACAAGATGTATGCGCCAAAAGCACCGCCCATAGAATACCCGAAATAGGCACGCTCGCCGGGGTCCGCGCGATAATGCTTTTCTACATATTTGATCACATCCTTGCGAATGAATGATAGATGATTGCTCGCCTCGCCTCTTGGGGTCCTCGAGCCTTCCACCTTCACAAGCGAATAATCCCGAAACCGGCTCGCGTGCGCTCTATTCGCATCAAGATCTTTCTGCCAAGATATTCCGACCAAAATAACATTTGGCATCAAGTATTCAGTTGCGCCGGATAACATCTCAAAGTGCCAAACCGCATCTGTGGTATAAATCACGGGATATTTAGTCTCAGTATTTTCTGAATATCCCTCTGGCAATCGAATATAGAGCTCATATTGCCGATCAGACTTGGTGTCTTGGATGGGCACGACCTGTGTTCTGGGCATTTCATATGGTTTTAGCTCGCTGGCTGCGGCGCTGCCCAAAGGCAGCAAAAATGTCAAAGCCAGTAAAAATGTTGTTAGTTTCATGACCAATTCCCTATTGCGGTATTTCTCGCAAACTAGGGTTTCGGGTCAAAATAACAAATTACCAATTGGATAGTTTACATTCAGATTAACGCTGGTAATTGCGCCATATCGGTGATGAGTTTTGCGCCCGCGTCGCGCAATTTGTCCCGGTGATCAAACAGGCCACCGGCATAGCCAATACAATCCATCCCGGCAGCTTTGGCCGCCAACGCGCCGGCCTCTGCGTCTTCAATGACCAGACACCGGGCCGGGTCTAGGCCCTGCACTTGCGCTGCATGCAGGAATAAATCCGGCTCAGGTTTGCCATTGGCAACCATAGTGGCGCTATAAATACGAGGCGTGAATAAGGGCCACAGGCCAGTGCGACCCAAGGTGACCTGCATTTTGTCGACCGGAGCCGAGCTAGCCACGCAAAAGGAATGGTTCTGCTTTTGTAATTGCGCCAACACCGCCTCAATTCCCGGCACCGCCTCGACTTGTTCGGCCAGCAACACATGGATTTGCGCGCGGTAGTCGTCCTCCCAATCACCGGGAAGAGAAATCCCCAATTTGGCTTCAATTTCCAACATGCAGGATTTGATGGTGCGCCCATTAAACTGGGCGGCACATTGCATCATGTCCATCGGCCAGCCAGCTTCACTAACCATCCGGGCCAACACGGCATTGGTGATCGGTTCGCTGTCGACCAGCACTCCGTCACAATCAAAGATAATCAGATCGTAACGCGCACTCACGCTAGGGAAGCACAGAACCGCTGAATCCGACCGCAGGCTTCTTTCAGCAATTCGGTCGAAGTGGCATAGGAAATTCGAAAGGCTGGCGACATGCCAAAGGCTGCACCATGGACCACAGCCACCGCTTCGGTTTCCAGCAATTCACGAGCAAAATCTTCGTCTGTTTCGATAGTCACACCGCCCGGCGTATGCTTGCCAATCAAAGCTGCACAATCGGGAAACACATAAAATGCGCCCTCTGGCGTGCGACAAGCCAGCCCCTCGGCATCGTTCAGCATAGCCACCACCATATCGCGGCGTTCCTTGAACACCTTGATCCGGTCCGCGATGAAATCTTGCGTTCCGTTCAAGGCTTCGACCGCCGCCCATTGGCTGATCGAGGTCGGGTTGGAGGTGCTCTGGCTCATGACCTTTCGCATGGCCGCGATCAAATCAGCCGGACCTCCGGCATAACCAATGCGCCACCCGGTCATCGAATAGGTTTTGGATACGCCGTTCACGGTCAGCGTCCGGTCATACAAGGACGGCACGGCTTCGGCGAATGATACAAATTTGAAATCATCATACAGGATATGTTCGTACATATCGTCGGTCATGACCCAAACTTGTGGATGGCGCAGCAATACCTCACCCAACGCCTCTAATTCATGAGAAGCATAGGCCGAGCCGGTTGGATTGGACGGAGAGTTCAGGATCAGCCATTTGGTGTTTGGGGTGATGGCCGCTTCCAGCTCATCCGGGGTCAGTTTATAGCTGTTCTCAATCCGGGTCGGAATGATCACCGCTTCGCCGCCACATAATTTGGCCATATCGGGATAGCTCACCCAGAAAGGTGCCGGGATCAATACTTCATCGCCGGGGTTTAAGGTTGCGAGCAAAGCATTGAACAAAATCGGCTTTCCGCCCGGTGCCACGCTGATCTGATCGGCACTATAATGTAAATCGTTATCACGTTTGAACTTGGCGCTGATTGCGTCTTTTAGCTCCGGTATACCATCCACCGCCGTATAGCGGGTATGACCTGCGCGAATGGCCGCAAAAGCTGCTTCACAAATGTGCTCCGGCGTGGGCATATCCGGCTCGCCAGCCCCCAAGCCAATCACATCAATTCCGGCCGCTTTCAGCTCGCGGGCCTTTTGACTAACCGCCAAGGTGGCCGACGGGGCCACTCGCTTCAGGGCTTCGGAAATCGGGGCATCTGGCATGTTGTTCTCCTGCAATGGGTGAGGCATCAAATTTGTACCTATTTGCAAGCGCACTGCGAGTTCGGTCAAGTTGCGAAATCGTCGCATCGGTTTTGTTTTGGCCACAATTGGCCGATTTTCGCCACATCCGCCTAAAAATAACCTTAGCACGGCCCCATGCCGGGCATGTCTGATCCTCATACCGGCAGAAATTCTACTTGTGAAAGGATCAGTCATGATCATCCGCTCTCGCCAAATCTTGCCCAAAATAGTCATTTTCGGCGCTGCTGCACTGGCGATCTGCCTGCCTGCGATCCAGGTGCAATCCAGTGGAGCTGATCTGTTAGGCGACCTAACGACTAGCATGACCAATTTACCAATCCTGCACAGTTGGAACCCAGTGCAAATTGTTCTGGGCCTGATGGTTTTCGCCTTTGGCTTGACCTTGTCTAGCCGATTGTTCCAACCCGGAGGACGATCATGACCGGCACATCAGCCCTAATTGCCGGGCGGCGCATACTCAGCCTGTCTTTAATTTTGTTGGGGTTTGCCATGATGGCACAAGCAATCCTTACGATGATTTGACAATTTCTGGCAACCAGCACTAGCGCTTTCGCCCCCACTTTCTTATCATAAAACAATAAGTGGTAGTTTGAGGCGGATGAATGAACCTGCGCGTTTGGCAGTGGCGGCAAAAATGGGGGCAATGGTTCGCCGCCCTTTTATTGCACGGCATACTGCTGATCGGCTTGGCTTTCATGCCAAAGCCCGACCCAGGTCGTTTGGCAGATGCCGACAACCAACCAAAGCCGGTATCGGTGGTCTGGGTGTCGCCATCGCCAACAGCCGAACCAGAACCAGAACCAGAGTTGGTGGAAGCACCAACCTCCAAACCAAAAGTAGCGCTTAAAAACAAGTTAGAAGTGGAGCCGAGCCAACAAGCCCAGCAAGAGCTGGAAACGACCGAATCAGTAACACCAATTCCTGAGCCGGTACCCGAAACGAATTCTTCCAACCCGACAGCGCAAAATGAACCATCAGAGGATCAACCTGAGCAGTCGAACCGCCGCCGGGCAGCAAGCGCCTTATTACTACCCAGCCCGTCCACGCAACGTCCTCTCTATCAAAACATCCCCCACCAACCGCCCCATGGCAACATCTTGACCTTTTTACAAACCGTTCAATGTGGTGATATGGAACGACAGGAACCGCAATGCCGGGCCTATCGGCGGCAATTGGCCGATGTGCATTTGGCCTATGGCCGCGCCGTCATGCGCGAGGGCGCCGCCATTGGCGCAGAATACCGCTTGATGAACGAGGCAGAGCTAGCCACGGCCTTTGGGTTGGACCCATGGTATGATGGCCCAGCCGAAACCCTGCACGACAGCTCAATGGATCCTTTGACCAGTAGCTCTGATGAAATACGTGAACGGTTGGGTCATTGGCCGCCCGATCCGATTTTCGGCGATTAAACTTGCGGGATCATTCGGTTTTTTGCACACTTGCTCCATGACCAAGATAAAACCAAAAAAAACAACAAAATCGGCGGTAAGCCGAAGCGCTAAAACCCGAAAGCGGATTTTCAAGGCGGCGAAAAAAGTATTGGTTGAGGTTGGTGCTGAAAAAATCACCATTCGCCTGATCGCCAAGGAAGCCGATGTTTCACCCGGTTTGGTCATGCAATATTATGAAACCAAAGCCAGCCTGATTCTGGAAATTTTCCATAAAAGCAATCGTCCGTTAGATACCTATATCCGAAAAACACTCGCCGAATTCAACGACCCCTATGAAATGATGTTAGGCACCATCAACAATCATCTAGAACGCAATTTGAAAGACCGAGAGCTGACCCAACAGGTAATGGCTTTTGCTTGGACATGGGGCGAAAAAGAAGAAGCCAGCTTTGAACCTAACGTCGATCGGGTGATCAGCGTAGTTATTGATGCCATGACTGAGAAGTTTTACCCAGGGTATCGGCCATTGGTGACAACCGCCGTATATACTATTTCCGGAGCCTATGCCGGGATATTGCGGATGGGTCTGCACAAAAACTGGCCGAAACAAACCTTTTTAACCGCCCTGAAACCGACGGTTTCCTTGGTGGTTCGCGGACTGGAAGCCGAAGTTCTGTTGGCTGAATACAAACCGGACCCATATGAATTTTTCATCTGATACAGCGGCCCCGGCCCACCCAAAGGTCATTGAACATTTGGTCCAAGCCAATGCTGGCCCCGCCGCCAGCTATGGCGATGATGGTTGGACCTTGCAGGCCGAAGCCTTGCTGTCAGATTTATTCGAAGCACCGTTGCGCGCCGGTTTTGTGGCATCTGGAACAGCTAGTAACGCCTTGGCATTGGGGCTGCTTTGTCCGCCAACTGGCGGAGTGATTTGCCACGAACACGCCCATATTTATTGCGACGAACGCGGCGCGGTTGAGTTTTTTGGTCATGGCGCAAAACTA
Organism: Robiginitomaculum sp.; assembly: GCA_021776555.1. Classification (GTDB taxonomy): domain Bacteria; phylum Pseudomonadota; class Alphaproteobacteria; order Caulobacterales; family Maricaulaceae; genus Robiginitomaculum_B. Next base: position 45,278 of record JAJFFR010000261.1, on the reverse strand, counting down.
CTGCCACTGACCGGAGAACATGGCCGGATTTCACCGGAAGCGTTGCAAGAAATTTTACAAAAAGTAGACGAACGTTTTGTCCATGCAACTCCGCCCAAAGCCTTGTCCTTGTCCAATTTGAACGAAGCGGGATGTGTCTACACACCCAAACAAGTGGCTGAGTTGGCGAACATGGCACACGATCGCGGATTGGGCGTTCACATGGATGGGGCGCGCCTAGTCAATGCCTTGGCCTTCACCGGCGCGAGTCCGGCAGCCTCAAGCTGGGCCAGTGGTGTCGATATCTTATCATTTGGCCTGACCAAGACCGGTGCCATGGGCGGTGAAACCGTATTGTTATTTGGGGCCAATGCGGATCGGTTTGACGAATTGGAAGCCCGGCGCAAGCGGGCCGGTCACATGCCACCCAAACAACGGTTTGTCGCCGCACAAATCATCGCTTTGCTGGAAGACCGCTTATGGTTGGAACTAGCGACCCATGCCAATGAAATAGCCGCAGCATTGGCTGATGGTTTGCAAAATATGGATATTCCGATCCTGCACCCGATCGAGGGCAATGAGGTGTTTGCCAAACTCACCCCCGACCAAACCGCCAAACTGCAAGAAGGCGGTGCCGCCTTTCACGTCTGGCCCGATGGCTCGGCCCGGTTTGTTACCTGTTGGAACACTGGACCAGATGAAATTAGCAAGGCTTTAGCTTTGCTCTAATTGTCGAAATGGCCGCTACACCCGTACCACCCTGAAAACCGCGACAAAGAGCGATTTTTCGGATAGCTTGATTGGCATCCAGATCTGCCGGAGAGAAAATCCATGCAAAAAATTATTGAACGAGCCAAAAATCTACTGCTGAAACCAGCTGACACTTGGGACACCATTGCCAGCGAGAAGGTAGAGCTTTCTGCGTTGTACCGGAGCTGGGTCATCCCCTTGGTAGCCATCGGTGCGATTGCCCAATTTATCGGCATGTCGCTGATCGGCGTGCGCGGCTTTGGTGCAACGTTTCGTGTGCCGATTGTCTCCGGTCTGGTATCAGCTATTTTGGCATTTGTGTTGGCCTTAGTCATGGTCTGGGCGTTTGCCAAAATCCTCGAATGGCTGGCGCCTAAGTTCGGAGCCAAAGCTGATTTTGGCCAAGCCCTAAAACTATCCGCCTACTTCCCGACCGCCGCTTGGATTTTTGCCGGGTTTCAGGTGCTGCCCGCTTTAGCCGCACTGGGCCTTATTGGCTTTATCTGGAGTATTTATCTGCTGTTTGTGGGTCTACCAAAATTGATGAAACCAGATGAGGACAAAGCAACGACCTACACTTTGGCTAGCATTGGCTGCGCCATTGTTCTGGCATTAGTCTTGGCTGCAATCAGTGCAGCAATCGCCCCAAAACAACATTTTGGTCAGTTTCGCGATACACCGTTTAGCAAGACCATGTCTGACCGAAACGACGCCATCGAACAAGCCGCCGAAAGCGGTGATCTGGGTGCTATCATCGGTGCAATGACCGGCAGCGATGGCAAGACCAAATTGGTCGAACCGGATTCCATGGAAAAATTGGCCCCCGGCAAATTGGCAGGTCTGCCCCGCACCAGTTTGCAGGTCGAAAACCTGAATTTCCCAGTAAAAATGGTCAAACTAACGGCGGAGTACCAAAAGGGCGGTAAATCGGTCAATCTGGAAATTACCCATTCTCCGGCCATTAAAGCCATTTTGGCGATGAGCGGTGTGGTCGGCAGCTCGATGGATGTCAAAACCGAGAGCGGCTACAAAAAAATCAATAAAAAAGGCGATGATACCCATATCGAAGAATGGGAAAAAGATGCACAATCGGGCATGGTTGGTCGCGCCCACAATGAATTTCTGGTCGAAGCACGTGGTCACGGTATTGACTTGAAACACTTAAAAAAAGCCGTCAAAGACATTTCAAATCGCAAACTCGACCGCCTGCCCCGTCAGAAATAACGACCAAACTCAAGCAAATTCGATAGCACATCTGTACTATTTGCCGTTTGAATTCCAAACGGTAGGCTGGTGATGCTTCCGAAACCCAATTGCAGGAGTTTGTCATGAAAAAGATTATTCGTACGCTCGGTATCATCAGTGTTTTAGCTCTCAGTCCATCCGCAAGTTTGGCCGCAGGCAATGTGATGGTCACCTCTGTCGTCAAAGATTTTGTGTTGACCGGCGGGAACATTGGTTGTCCCAAAGGCCCATGGGGTAATGCCTTTGCGGTGGATGTCGACCGGCTGATGGGCAAAATGGATGAGCGGTCCATGGAGCAGTTGATCAATTTGATCGGCCAATTTGAATCCAAAAATGGCGTTGAAGTAAGATCCAATACCAATGTCAGAAATTTCCAAACCGTTTCGGATACCATTCGCACCAAAACCACCGGACCCGCCGAGGGCGTCGGCGCGCAACTCTGCAACTTAGCCGGGGCGTTCGTTTAGGAGCATTGCTTTGGCCGCATCGTCCAGAGGCAAAAAAAAGCTGGCCCGAGGGGTCAATTCGATAAGAACAAACTAGAAACGCCCGACCGAGTGCGCTAGGCTTGTCCTATGAGTGACGCACCGGGCATGTCTGATTCTGCGCGCAATGATTTTGTGCTAGACGACGGCAAAGCTGTGCCTGAACAGACTTGGACCCCACACAAACCCATTCGCCCCGAGAAATCCGAAGGCGGCAAAGCATTCGATCTGGTTTCCGAGTTTGAACCAAAAGGCGATCAACCGACCGCCATTGCCGAACTGGTGGCCGGGATCGAGGCCAAGGAGATGGATCAGGTTTTGCTCGGGGTTACCGGCTCAGTCAAGACCTTCACCATGGCGCAGGTGATCAAGAAAACCCAACGCCCAGCCCTGATCCTCGCCCACAACAAGACATTGGCCGCGCAGTTATACGGCGAGTTCAAGGCGTTCTTTCCCAACAATGCGGTGGAGTATTTCGTCTCCTATTACGACTATTACCAGCCCGAAGCCTATGTGCCGCGTACTGACACCTATATCGAAAAAGACAGCGCCATAAACGAGACCATTGACCGGATGCGCCACGCCGCCACCCGGGCTATTTTAGAGCGCGATGATGTGATCATCATCTCGTCCGTTTCGTGCATTTACGGTATTGGCTCGGTCGAAACCTATACCTCGATGACCTTTTCTCTGGAACCGGGGCAGCAGATCGACCAACGCGATATCATGCGAAAACTGGTTGATTTGCAATTCAAACGCAATGACGCGGCCTTCACCCGGGGTACCTTTCGGGTGCGCGGTGATGTCTTAGAAGTATTTCCCGCACACTATGAGGACCGGGCTTGGCGCATTGATTTCTTTGGCGATGTGATTGACAGTATTTGGGAATTTGACCCGCTGACCGGCAAAAAATCCGCACCGCGCGAAGAGATCAAAGTCTACGCCAATTCGCACTATGTCACGCCGCGCCCCACCATCAAACAAGCGATCAAATCAATTCGCAGCGAAATGCACACCCATTTGAAATGGCTGGAAAAGAACAATAAATTGTTGGAGGCCCAACGTCTTGGCCAGCGCACCGAATTCGATCTGGAAATGATGGAAGCGCAAGGGGTGTGCTCTGGCATCGAAAATTATTCACGCTATTTGACCGGCCGTAAACCAGGCGAACCGCCGCCCACCCTGTTTGAGTATCTGCCCGAAAACGCGCTGGTGTTTGTCGATGAGAGCCATGTGACTGTGCCCCAATTGGGCGCCATGTATAAAGGCGATTTTCGGCGCAAATCCACCTTGGCTGATTACGGCTTTCGCTTGCCATCCTGCCTCGATAACCGCCCGTTAAAATTCGAGGAATGGCAGGCCATGCGCCCGCAAACGGTTTGTGTTTCGGCCACCCCCGGCCCATGGGAGCTAAACCAAACCCAAGGAGTATTTGCCGAGCAGGTCATTCGCCCGACCGGCCTGATTGATCCGCCGGTCGAAGTACGTCCGGTTTCGGCCAATGGAGCCAATCAAGTTGATGATGTCATTGCCGAAGTGCAAGCGGTGGCTGACCTTGGCTATCGCTCGCTGATCACGACGCTGACCAAGAAAATGGCCGAGGACCTGACCGAATACATGCACGATCAGGGCTTGCGGGTGCGTTATATGCACTCGGATATCGACACGCTGGAGCGTATCGAAATCATCCGCGATTTACGGCTCGGGGCGTTTGATGTGTTGATCGGGATCAATCTGCTGCGCGAAGGATTGGATATTCCTGAATGTGCCTTTGTGGGTATTCTGGACGCCGACAAAGAGGGCTTTTTACGCTCGGAAACTTCGCTGGTACAAACTATTGGTCGGGCGGCGCGTAATGTCGATGCGCGAGTGGTGCTCTATGCAGATCGGATGACCGGGAGCATGGAACGGGCCATGGCTGAAACCACACGGCGCCGCAACGTCCAATTGGCCTACAATGCCAAACACGGCATCACCCCGCAAAGTATCAAGAAAGACATCGGCGATATTCTGGATAGCGTCTATGAGGGCGACCATGTGCGGGTCGGCACTGAAGATAGCAATACCGGCTATGCTCGCGGCCTAGCCGAGGACGGCAGTCACTTCGTCGGGCAAGACCTAAAATCCGTCATTGCCAGCACCGAAAAAGCCATGCTGGCCGCCGCCGCTGACCTAGAGTTCGAACAAGCCGCCAATTTACGCGACCAGCTGTCGAAGCTGCGCAACCGCGAACTGGACATCCTCTCCCCAGTCGGAACCGTAGCCCACAAAAAACGCCACTCCCGGAAGCGCGGTGGCGACGATGGAACCAAGGGGGTGAGCTGGAAACACCGGCGGGGGAAGTGACGAAAGAAACTAGAAATGGCAACTTACAAGGAAATACAAGTTTGGGTAAAATCGAAATATAACTTCGTACCGAAACCCTGTTGGATCGCCCATTGCAAAGAAATTTCTGGCCTGCCAGTAAAACAATCACACCGGCGTTTAGTCGATGGCATCCGCCAAGTACCTTGCCCAAAAGAAAAGCAACCAGCAATTCTTGCAGGATTTCGCCACTTTGGCATGTTGTAAGACCTTGTTGATCAGTTCCACCCCATTTCCGATGCTTCGAGGCTCCCGCTGGTCGCACCTCAGCATGAGGTTAGCGGTGTAATTATGGTGTGGTGTGAACCGGTTGTGCGTGCAGCGGGCAGTTGCAACAAAAGTCTCCTCATCCCCGGATCAAGTCCGGGGCAGGCTCTGAGGTGGCGCGTAGCGCCCTCGAAGGATCGGCAGCAAGACGTCACCTCTCCATCAGTGTTTTTGGCTCCACATATTTAAGTCAGAACCCACCCCATTTCCAATGCTTCGAGGCTCCCGCTGGTCGCACCTCAGCATGAGGTTAGTGGTGTAGTTCTGGTGTGGTGTGGTGTGCCGTTGAGTTTAGTTCGTTTCACCAAACACCTCATCCTGAGGTGGCGCGTAGCGCCCTCGAAGGATCGGCAACAAGACATCACTCACCCCCACGTCTTTTCGCAAGTTGTTGCAACAAATCCCATTCGCCATCAATCAACGCCTGTTTCTTCTTGCGGCTCCAGCCCTTAATCTGGCGCTCGGCGGCGATGACATCGGTGATGTGAACGAAGCTCTCGCACCACGCCAACTCCACTGGCAAGCGCCGTCTGGTGTAGTCGCCGCCCTCGCCAGCTTGGTGTTGGTGAACACGGGCCTCGATGGTCGGACCGCGATGTGAACCAACGTAAAACGAACCATCGGTGCAGCGAAGCAGATACACCCAAGCGTTAATTGTGGTTTCGATGATCCGCTCCCTCTTTCGGGCAGTATATCATATTGTGTCCGATGCTTCGAGGCTCCCATTGGTCACACCTCAGCATGAGGTCCGTAATAGGATCCGTTTCACCAAACACCTCATCCTGAGGTGTGAGGCGCAGCCGAGCCTCGAAGGATCGGCAACCGGGAAATTTGACGGGCCGGGCATCCCGGCAAAACATACCGGAAATATCAACCTGAGAACTGGCCCGGCCCGCCATCGGGGAGGGATTAGTAATAGTGAACCAGTCGTTTGGAGCCGGACTGGGCCACTGGATTTCCGTACGCGTTGTAACAATACCGATGCGAAACTCGCGCCGTGTGACCGTTATACCAACCATCATGATCGGCCCGGTAACAGCCGTAGGTTGGGCGCGGCGCGATATAAACTACTGGCGCTGGTCGGTAGATCACGTTCGTGTGGCCATAGCCGCCGCCTAGATTGATATTCACTTTGACCTTGGGTTTGACCACCTTGACCTTGGCGTGTTTGTGATGATGTCGGGTGGCGTGGGCGCTGGCCGGGACCACGCTGGCCGCCAAGATGGCGCCAACCGCAAACAGGCCCAGCCCAATCGCTGCCAATTTTCTGGTTTTCGTGTTCATGATCAAATTCCTCTTGCTACTTCCCTCTATCTAACCGGGTCCGTATTTAGGGTCCGGACCGTGGGTTCCATATAAGTTCAACGGGACGCTCGGTTATTTCCGTCGGTTTTAGGGAAAAAGGATTTGGGCCAATTGTCATTTCTGATTGTCAGTTTACGAACCGAACTTACAAATAATCAGCAATACAGCCGCAATTCACGGACACACATTGACACTAAAATCACAAATAATCGACACTTGTTGACGCTCTCTGACGCTTAGATCCGGGAGTATATCCTAGCAATCCAATTGGCCCATCAAGGCCGTATACTGGTGAGGTAAGCGCACTTGACTTTGGTACGTTTCGGCTCTTTCACGTCGTAAAAACAACAGGTTAACCTGTATTTTACCAGTCCGTATCAGTACGGAGGCGCATAAATTCAAGTCTACGAAACACGGCAATCCCCGGCACAAACCGGACAGCGTTTTTTATAAACACCCGATTTTGGCCGTTTTTGCGCTCAATTGGCCTGTGGCTTACCGCGCCTTGGCCGACGCTTGCGGTTTGGGCGTGGCTTGCCGTGTTTCGTCGGTGAAGCATTTGAGGCGACAGCGTCATTGCTATTGTTTTGAGCTTGGCGCGGCTTACCCTTATCCGAAGGGCGATGGCTACGCTTTTTGCGGCTTTTACGCCGAGGTGAGCGATTTTTAGGTGGCTCGTGCAGCTCTTGGTCTGGAGCCTCATCGGTGCGCTCTGGTTGCCCGCCATTCATCCGTTGTAATTTCTTGCCGGTCAGTTTCTCGATCTGGAACAGATGTTTGCGTTCTTCGCCATTGCACAAGGAAATCGCTACACCGCTTTTGCCGGCTCGGGCAGTTCGACCAATGCGATGCACATAGCTTTCGGCGATATTGGGCAGCTCGAAATTGATCACATGACTGATGTCATCCACATCAATGCCGCGCGCCGCGATGTCGGTCGCGACCAGTACATTGATTTGCCCTGAGCGAAACGCCGCCAAGGTTTTCTCGCGCTGGTTTTGGCTCTTATTGCCGTGGATTGCCGATGAGGCAATGCCATCTTTTTCCAGATTTTGCACGACCTTGTTGGCCCCGTGCTTGGTCCGGGTAAAGACGATGGCATGGCGCACATCGTCCTCTGACAACAGTTTGGCCAACAATTTCCGCTTGGCCGGTTTTTCGGCAAAATAGACCCGCTGGTCGATGCGCTCAATCGGCCGAGATTGCGGGGCGACGGAAATTTCTTTGGGGTTGTTCAGAAAATCACCGGCTAATTGCCGGATTTGCTTGGGCATAGTGGCCGACAACAGCAACGTCTGACGCTGGGCGGGTAACTTACCCATGATCCGCCGAATGGCTGGCATAAAGCCTAAATCGAGCATTTGATCGGCTTCGTCCAGAATAATGGTTTTGGTCTTGTCGAGGCGAAATTTGCCAGTGGACACATGGTCCTCAAGCCGTCCCGGTGTCGCCACCACGATGTCAACGCCCTTGGACAATGCCTTGATCTGCTGGGCAGGACGTACACCGCCCACCACCACAGTGACCGAGTGGTGAATAAACTGGCCGTAGGAACGGATACTGTCGGCGATCTGGGCGGCCAGCTCGCGGGTCGGGGCCAAGATCAGCGCATGACACGCCTTGGGACCAGGCCTCCCGTGCATTTGCTGATGCTGGTGCAATAGCGGCAATACAAACGCCGCCGTTTTGCCGGTACCGGTTTGGGCGATGCCGACAATGTCGCGACCGTCCAACATGGGCGGAATGACTTGCGCCTGAATTGGGGTGGCTTGGGTATACCCTTCGGCACTTACGGCACGAAGAAGTGGCTCGGAAAGTCCGAGTTCGGAAAAATTACTCATGATTTGCTTTCGTTCTAGCGTGAACGAATGAACCGGAGGATATTCCGTACTCGTTCTTTTTTCTGACCCGATTGGCCAAAATTTACCGCCCAATCCCACACATGGGCGACAATAGCAACCTGCTTTGCATTCAGAACCTAATCACCTCACAGCCACCCAACTGAAATGTCATTTGTCTGAACCGGCCCAATAGGGTAGGGAACAGAAACGGATTCGTCATTTCCTAGGGACCAAGAAGGACTGCCAACGTATGAGTGAAGCGCAACCGAACCCGGCTCCGGCCACGCCCGGCATTTCAGACCGTAACTGGATACCTATCTTGGCCAAATACTGGAAACCAAGCGTAACCCGCAGCGTGGTTGAGCTATTCATCACTATTGTACCATTTTTCTTGTGTTGGGCCGCTGCATATTGGGCGCTTTCGGTGAGCTATTGGCTGACCTTGGCCTTAAGCATCCCTACTGCCGGGTTTATGGTTCGGATGTTTCTAATTCAACACGATTGCGGCCATGGCGCGTTCTTTGAGAAGCGCCGCTATAATGACTGGGTTGGACGGTTTTTGGGCATCTTTTCGCTGACCCCCTATTTCGTGTGGCACAAGGCCCATGCGGTACACCATGCTGGTTCGGGCAATCTGGAAAAACGGGGTCTGGGCGATATCAGCACCCTAACCGTTGCTGAGTATCAAGCGCTGACCCCGCTTGGGCGGTTGGGCTATCGGATGTACCGACATCCTTTGGTGTTGTTTGGGATTGGTCCAGCTTACAATTTCTGGATCAGACAGCGTTTACCATTGGGCTTTATGCGCTCTGGTTGGCGCTATTGGGTTAGCGCGATGGGCACCAATATTGCCATGCTGATCGTTGCGGCAATTGTGATCTATTTCGTTGGTTTCAAAGCATTTTTTCTGGTTCATTTGCCGATCACGGCCATTGCAACATCCATCGGTGTCTGGCTGTTCTACGTCCAACACCAGTTTGAAGATACCTATTGGAACCAAGGGACTGACTGGGAGTTGCAGGATGCGGCCTTGTTCGGTAGTTCACACTATGATCTGCCGGGAATTTTGCGTTGGTTCACCGCCAATATCGGGGTGCATCATGTGCATCATCTAAATGCCCGTATCCCCTATTATCGTCTGTCACAAATTTTGCGGGACTTCCCGGAACTAGCCAATGTGAGACGGCTAACTCTGTGGCAAAGCCTGTCTTGCGTAAAACTAGCCCTGTGGGATGAAACGGCCAGAAAACTGGTGCCGATCCGCAGTGTCTAAGGCTTACCCGGCCCGCTTTACAAACTCGCATAAGATCACGATTTGCTGACCTTCGACCCGGCCTTCAATGTGTGCAGCATTGTCCGCAACCAGCGAGATATTGCGAACGGCTGTGCCTCGCTTGGCGGTAAACCCAGCCCCCTTCACCTTCAAATCCTTGACCAAGGTCACCGTATCGCCAGCTGACAGCACAGCGCCATTGGTGTCCTTGTGAATGATGTCTGGCGTACCTTCTGCCGATTGCGCGCTTTGCGCCCAAGCCAGCGTCTCATCGTCCAGATATAACATGCCCAACAAATTCGCTGCCCAGTCCTCGCCCGACAACCGTTTCAGCATCCGCCAAGCCATCACCTGCACCGCCGGGACCACACTCCACATACTGTCATTCAGACACCGCCAATGATGCACATCCAGCCCATCGTCAGCAGCCTCAATTTGCCCGGCGCACATAGCACAAGCCAACAAGGCGGTATCAACCTCGGCTTGCTCATGCGGCGGTATGACAAACGCCTGCAAATTGGCGTTGGCCCCACATAGCTCGCAACTCTCCCCGGCGCGGGAAATTAATTCGGCAAGGATTGTCATTTTGGGATTCTCTTCAAACTGGATTTCAAGCTAACGCCTAAACCATTCAGCTGCCAAAAACGAGCCTTCTATCGACTTGAGAGAAAATTACCGGCAAATCGCCTTTTGAGTGGCAAGGCTAAGCTTGTCCGCCTTATCGCGATTGGTCACCAGTCGCTCCGTCAAGATGCCAGGAGCAGTTTCTGCCTTCGAAGAAGTACCAGCTCGACACGTAGCGAATGAACGGCATTGATTCAGTTCATTGCGGGCTATTCGAGAAAACTCGGCTGCAATAGCTGTATCCAGTGACAGTTTGCGAAAACAACTCGCCACAGATTGCCTAGCGGCAACGTTCTCTGTTGCTGGATCAATCGCAGTGGCATTGGTGTTTGGCCCGCTTGAGCCGGTTTCTGCACTGGAAGTATGAACTGAGCGCCGCGCATATTCAATTTGCGCTGAAAGTTCAATCAATTGCTTGCCAAGCTGCTTTTGTTCAAGCGGCTGCATGATTTTGGCCCGCGACAGTGCCATATACACCGCATCATCTAGAGATTGAAGATCATCTGACAGTCCCATCAGATGTTCCGCCAATTCAGAGGCTTTTCCATCGGCCAAATCCGCCCAAGCTAACGAGTACAAAACATTGGCCGTTTGAACGAACTCTGTCGTAGCCGTTGCCACGCGCGGGTCACGTTCTGGTGGCAAGGTCGTGGCAATCAGATGATCCAGATCAGCTTGCAATACGTCCTGTGCCTCTGCGGCTGCGCCATCCAGCAAAGCGCTCAGAGCATCGGACGTGGAATGGTGATCCTGCGTAGCTACATCAAGGAAGATGGCGGTATCTGAAAAGGCAATCCCCAAGCCTTCCAACCCTTCATTTTGTTGTTTCAGCGCCTGTCCGCTAGCACAATACTCTGCCGGGTTTTGGCTGATCGTGCAGCTATCTGTGCAGGTTTGCACCGCTCCAGCCAAAACTTCGTATTGCGCCATATACCCGCTGATGGCGTCGATCAGATCACTGGCCGGAGCACGCCCACAAGTGGACTCGAACCGCCATTGGGTCGCCAGCAATGCCTTGTTGGTGAACGATTGCTCAACCTTTTCGGCATGCCTTTGCAATTTCAGATAGACGGTCGGACCAGCTTCGCCTTGTAAAGGCGGCAATTCAGGCTTGGCGACATGCGCACAAAGCGGACAATTGGCTTCGGTTTCTGCCCGAGCCTCACTCCAGCTGCCCGAGCCAGCAAACAAGCCCAAGGCAAAAACCGAAAAACCCAACAGGGCACCCTTAGTCATCCGCATGGCATCTCTCCTACAAAGCAACCAACCACTATGATGGGCTGGGCTATTCTTCCTTTTTGGCTGGCGGCGTAAAGTCTCGGACCAAGCGCCAAACTCCATTGACCGCCACATAAAAGAACATGATCACCGCGCCATAGAGCAACAGGCTGGCAATTGAGCTACGATCGCTGAAAAACATAATCAGAAACCTGAGCGAAATTACGGCAGCCAATACAACTTGCATCAGATTGATCAGACGGACGATTGATGGTCCAAAGGTCTTGAAAGTGACCGCCCCCAGCATAGCCAAGGACAGAATGACCAGAACCAGCAGTACATAGTCCAATGTGCCGATTTTCATCTGGGTCGAGATCAGCATCAAAGCCGTTAGATAAAGCGCATCAGCCGCCAGAATAATGCGATTGGTGCCCTCTATTTTGATGGATGGTTTTTTCTTGGTCATTTTGAGTTCCTCCTTAAAAAATCGTTCATTTAGGTTCAAACGGGGACAAAATTGTATTGCGTAACAGTCCACGCAAGCGATCATGATCAGCCGGGTCATCAGAACTGCTCAGACTACGATCCTTGGTTATGGTCATTTGTGTGACTAGGAATTTGGCGTTAAACTCATCACGAGAACTGCTTGGCGCCTGTAGGGCAGTGGTGATGAGTGTGCTGACCTGCTTGGAAGCAAGATCGGGCGTAAATACGATATCCGATATTCGAAAGCTCTTTTCAGCCATCAATTTCAAAGTGGTTTGGGCAAATTGCCCGGCGCCAAAACTGCGATTGCGGGTTTTGGCCACCACAGCACCCAGTGAAAGTGCCAATTTCAGATCATCTGCCTCCACAGCCAGAACCTCTCCGCCACCTCTTTTAGCCACGTCTTCTAGCTGGTTCAAAATGCCCTCGTCCGTGTCGAGCGCGATCATGAAGAAATTTGTATCCGAGTCCGATGAGTTGTCCTCCACAAAGGACAAAGCCAATTGGATTTCACTGAGGCGATACTGGGATGCGGATATCTTTACCAAATAACGACCCGGTGTTACGTCACCATAATAACGAGTTATGTAATTACCAGTGGCTAGATCGCCCTGCCCTTCCTTGAAACGAAAATCCAGTAGCGCGGGCTCCTCATCCGCACGGGTTATTTCAAACCACGGAGCTAGATCACCACCAATCACGATTTCCAACTCCCCGGCGCGCTCGATATCAATATAGAACCAGTCGTCATCGCCTTGGATCAGTTGCACCCCGGCTAAAATCTCACCGATTGCCCATGGCTTGGCATCCTGCAACTGGTCATTCGGTTCATACGGGTCGGTGACCGGGCGAACCTCAAAATGGACCCGGGAATTGCTTTGCCCCACATTTGGAGGGCTTACTTGTAATAACTTCGTGCCCCCTTCTAGCTCGATCAAAGCCAATTGCTGGCTTCCGCCTTGTGGTAATTCTGAACCATAAAAGTCCATGCTTTGCTGCGCTTCGGTTGCTGGATCAGTCAGGACCGCCGTAAATGCCCCTCGTTCCGCTCCTTCTGGCCCGATGGTAATCGTCAGGCGGGATCGTTCTTTCAGATCAAAGGTAAACCAGTCCTCATCGGCTGCGTTGTGACGGTTTACGAAATAAGTGCCATAAGCTGGAACAGCCATTTCCGCTGTATCATTGGGTTCGGAATCATCGGTTTCGGTCAATAAATCCAACAACAACACGTAGGCTGTATCTGAAGCCGCGCCAGAAATTCGCAAGTAATAATCAATCGGCAAAGCGGCAAATGTGTAGATCAGATCATCTCCACGCCAATACGGCTCCGGTAATTTTACTTCGTTTTCAGCTTCACCCTGCAAAGCAAAAACCAATTGGCTGGCGCGCGCATTTTTCTGGATCAATGACAACATGCCGGGGCGCATCAGTGAAAAATGCACCCAGTCCACATCCGTGTCGTCAGCCAGATCAACCTCAAAATCCCAGTACAACGCGGCAGATTGGGCGAATTGCTTTTGGTCATCTGCTTCTAATTCAGGCAGTTCTTCACCGACCGAATCCATGGCTTCCATTTCGCTCAAAATGGCATCCAGATCAGTGTTGGTTGGCGCTTCAGAGACAGCTTCTGTTGGCGCTAGTGTATCTTGAGCCAATACCGGCATTCCAACTCCAAAAGCGGCCAAAGCCAGCAATATAGGTGTCAAAAATTTCAAGGTCGGTCTGTGCATTTTAACCTACCCCCCTCGAGCCAAGGTTTGGACCCGAGCCTCCAATTGTGCGCCCACTTGTTGTTCGGTCACACCCTTGATTGATTTCCATTTTTTGCGAAACGCGTTCATGGATTTTTGACCAGAGGCACAACGAGTGACAGCCAATGATTGGCGCTTGGACGCGGAACGGTTCACCCGCCAAATCACCCGGATCGATTTGTCGGGGTTTTCGCTTGACGTATAGTTGGCATAATAGGTCTCGCGGGTGACCTCTGCGGTGCATGCGCCATCCTTGCCCGTCTCGTGATAGCGGGTGCGCTGCAATGCAAATATCGGTGAAGAAGTGCCGCCTGTTTCGACCAAATTCCACGCGTCAATATCAGCCAACTTTACTTTCACCACTTTGCCATCTTCTGGCTCTGCTTCGTCTGGATTCTCATTCGCATTAGAACCCGGCGACGGATTTGCGTTGGCTGGCTGATTGTCATTGGCCGGACCTGCACCACCTGCAACGGGCTGTCCCATACGAGGCGGTTGGGAGCCATCTGGATTGCTTTGCCCCAAATTTCCCAACACCCGAACTTGCCGGCGGAACAAAGCAGCGGCCGAAGCTGGATCGCCATCACAGCTTTCCGCTCCATCTGACAAGATAATCAGGCTTTTGGGACCAAAATGGGCCTTGGTCAACAAATACTCACCGGCCATACCAATGGCTGCAGCCAATGGTGTACCAGAACTGGGTTCAATTCCGTTAATGACCGCCAGTGCCTTTTTCTTGTCCCGGGTAAAGCTTTGCGCCAACGATATATTGCCGCAATCATAAAACGCCCAAATCGCCACTTCATCGTCCTTTTCCATGGCTGATAAAAACGTCCGGGCGCTACGTTTTACTTGCACCATTCGAGTGTTGTCACCCATTGAGCCAGACGCGTCGATGACAAAGACGTAGCTGCTGCCCTTCATAAAAATACCATTGATATGGTGCCATTTGTCCGGGCCACCATTGCCATGGGACGCGCCCTCTGGCGTGGCCTCATAAAAACCCCAACCACCGGCTTCGGCAAAGGTGGCTGTTTGCGGATCGGCATCTAGTGCGCGGTCGTTCAAGTCCTTGGCGTTGATCTCGATCTGTATCGGGTCATTGCTGCTGGCAATATCCGAAAGCGGCGCAGTATAAAATGTGCCAGACCAGCTTTTGCCAGCCCCGCTCATTTGAACCAGCACGGCGCCTTTGTCCGGTCCGGGTAATGGCAGCCCTTCGGAATCATCTGCCCCGGCGGGGGGGCGGGAAATCGTACCTGTGCCGATCTTCACCAGCGGGTTTTCTTTCAAGGCTTGCGTAAATTCGATGGAGATACTTGCGCTTAGCTCGTCCCCAATTTTTACATAGCGATTCCGTAAAACCTTTTTGACCCGCACCGGTGCGCCGGGGAGTTTTTCGCGCATATTTTGCAATCTGGATTGTAAATCCGGCAGCGTCGCATCCAGCTTGTTGCGTTCATCAATCGTCAAGCCGAGATAGACTTTGGCGGCTTTTAGTTGCGCCTCAGAGCGTAAAATTTCCAAGGTCGCATAGGCGACTGCGATCTCGGCATCCGAGGTAAATATCTTACCTACTTTTATGGTTCGCCAGAAACTTTTATCTTTATTGCGTATTTTTGAATACTGCGCGTTATAGGCTTTTTGGATAATTTCAGCTGATGACAGAGCATAAGATCGCCGCGCTTCGCGCGCACCGATAAAATCCAACCTCTGGTTTTTGAACAGGCGGATGCGCTCCACCTCCACCTCCAGCTCTCGCTGGATGGAACCCATTCTTCGCCCAGCAATGCGGGTCGAGGGTGAGGAGGCCAGACCTTTGACGGTACTATAATTTTGATAGACTGTTCCGATCAGCGCAACAGGTTCAACCCAAGCCTTTGATGCAAGCAACATTTTTTCAGCTGTCAGGACACTGGATGATGCCTGCAACCAAGCTTTGCCGCGCAAAGCAAAGCCCGGCCATTCCAGAACGCTGGGCAACGACCCAAAGCTAAGTTGCAGCGCCGTTTGGCGCACCGTTTCGCGCGCCACAAAACGGGCCGTAACCGCAGTGCCACCTTCAACTGCGGCCAATGTCGCCGCCCGAACCCCGCTGACAATACCGGCGCCAGTGGCCGCCAATGCGACAACTTCACCGAAATAATAGAGGCGTTCCGACCACAATATGACCGATTGATTCCAACCTCGTTCCTCGTTCAGTAGTTTAACTTGTTGCGTGGCAGCATTGATATCCCGTCGATACACCTCCATGTCCGCGTTCACCAAGACGCGAACCCGATTGACCTCTTTGATTTCCCGTTCCAGTTCCTTGATGGCCAGTTTGATCTTTTTACCCAAAGTATCGTCTTCATCCCATCGGGCCTGATACATGGTTTTGCCATTTTGGGTGATGGTAATTTCACGGACAAAGCCCGGTGCCAGCTTGGCCATATTGCCAGACGTTTTTTCCAGTAAATCAGCCAAGCTTTTATTGAGCTTCGCCAATTGTAGCTTGGCGCCATCCAGCGCCGAATCATCCAGGTTGTATTGATCCTCAGCCGAACGGGCTTTTTGCTTGGCAAGCTTTAGCGCTTCTTCTGCTGCGGCAAATTCCCGCGAAGACTGTACATTCCGACTGGCATACTCTGTGGCCTGTCTGGAAAGTTGGCGATTGATCGCTCTGATCTGACGCTCCAACACATCAATCTGACTGGCATTTTCCGGTGTGTTTTCCAAAGCGTTCAATTGGCGGCGCAAGTCCGAAATCGTGTCATTGGTTTCGGCCAGATAATCGGTAGCGGAAACAATACTACCGGCACGTCGTCGCTGAAAATCCAAGTTTCCTTCGGCTCGCGCCACTGCACGTTGTGCGACCGACATGGTTGCCTTGGCCTCATTGACACTTGCTTGTCGGCTACCGACCGCCTCTGTAGCAACAGCAATTTCTGCTCGCGCATTGGCTATTTTTTGGACATCAGCGTCAATTGCAGACTGAGCCATCGCCATGGATAGGGGTAGCACACACAACAAAAGTGCCAATGCACAAACCCATGACACCGGTAACCTGTTAGCCTGATGTGTTTCTACCACCAAACAGTCAACCCAATCGTTTTTTGCGTCCCGAATTGCATGGTTTTCTCTGAAACCCTACATTTACCCTAACAGAAATTGCCAAATTGTCCATTTGAGCAAAGTAGAGTTCTTTAGCCGATCAAGGCTCGACCAGAAAACCAGAACATCCCTAAAACCAAGATCAACCCGCTCATGGCAATTTGTGTTTGCGTGGTTCGTTGCTGACCTGCCAATTTTGTGATCAAGCCAAACACCAGCAGCCAGATCACCACGACCAGCAATTGTCCCACTTCCACACCGATATTAAACCCTGCTAATGCCGGGATTTGACGTCCAATAGGTAGTCCCGCCTCCATCAGAGGTGTGGCAAAGCCAGCCCCATGCACCAGCCCAAAAATAGTGGTCAGGATGAGCGCTCCCGATAGGCCAGGCCGCGACTTGGCCTCTAACTGCCCAGTGCTGTACACAAATAATCCCAAGCCAACCCAAACTAGGCTGGGTAATTGTCCAAATCCAAATAGCGCGAGGATCGCAAATCCTGCGAACAAAGCAGCCAGCCATTTAGTCACCGAACGCCACCAACTACCGCCAGATAACAAGAACTCCATAGCCACAAAGGCGATCGAAAACCCGATCAGCGCTTCAATCGCCGGAGTTACCGGCTGCACCCAGCCCAGCGCAACCAGACCAAGCGTCAGGCTATGACCTACGGTAAACCCAGTAACCAGAAATACTGTTTTTCGAAGCGACCCGGCCAAGATGATCAATCCGACCACAAAGGCCAGATGATCCCACCCGCTTAAAATATGAATGAATCCCAATTGGATATATTGCACTATATTGGCCCATAGACTTACATCCGCATGTTCACCCGCCACTCCACGCAATACGTGTGAGCGCCGAGCGTTGGTAAAGACCTGCTCTGTCTGTTGATCTTGGCTCTGCAATTGCGCGATATGAATATGGGTCGAAGCCAAATCAAAAAATGCGTTGTTTTCAATCGACCAACCCGCCGCTTGATCGCCAGAGCCGCAATTAAATACCATTCGAATACGCAAGGTTTCAGGGCTGGACGGCATTTGTTGTGGCAAGGAGGGTTGGCACAAACTGACATCCCCCAGCCGGGACACATGGATGCTCGCCGCCAAATGGCCGCTCAGTACACTGGCCAATGGCAAATTCTGGTCTTGCAATGGGATCAGCAGGGTGGCTTGCACCCGCTCTATGCTGAAAATCATCTGTATATTTTGACCCTCTTCGCGCCATTCGGAAAAGGACCGACTAGAAGAGTGAGCCAATGCACTACCGGCCAGACAACTGACACAAAAGACCACCCAGATTGCGTGCCACGCCCCCAATTGCCAGCGGCAATTCCTCATGGGTTGATTTCATTGGAATAGTTGATGTCCGCGTCTTTTTTCATGGCATTCAAAAAGTGACGCAAAGCGGCATCATCGCGCTCATTCGTAAAAGCCACCCGCACTTGCTCCGCTATTTCTGGTAGCGGCGGAATTTTGGCTTCAATGCGATCCTCCAGATAGACCCGCCACACGCCCCGGCGATCAGGTATGGCCCTCGACCATTGTCCAATGTGTAAATCGTCCAGTCCTGTGGCTGGAACAGGGCCAATATAATCGATGATTTTGCGGGCGGAAAGCAAACCCCTTGGCACACCCAGTGTCTTGCCACCAAATATCCGCACCAGTTCAGACGGGTTCTCACCATCGGCTAAAGTCTGATCAAATTCCGCCATACGCTCACCACCACCTTGTCCAGTAAAAAACAAAACTCGGATTGAATAGCGGGCCGGAACGGTAAAACGCCCCACATTTTTCTGGTAGTAACTTTGTAAATCTTGCTCAGAAACTGGTCGGGACTGGCTGCGGGCAATTACGTCAGCGGTAACCGCGTTGACCAACGCATTTCGCAATTGCGAGTCCGCTTGGGCAAATCCACGATCCAATGCACGTTGCACCAGCAATTCTTCTTCGATTAGTCGGGCTAGAATACCCGCTTCATCAGCAGGCAATAATGGGTTGGTTCGCCCCACCGAAACGGCTGTTAACGCACGAGCAAAATCTGCTCGCAAAATCATATTGCCATTCACGCTGGCAATGGCACCCGGTGCCAATGTTTCTCTAGCTATTTTGCCCGAACCCAATGCGGCAAATGCAGCCAGCCCCAGCCCAATAACCGCGCCCATTGCAAAAACACGATGCCGCCAATTTTGATCTTCGCTCACCTGCACTGCCAACCGTTAGTTGGCGGTTTCAACTTCGGCGGTACTGGCGGCATATTGCAAATTGATCGGCGATGACCACGCTCGGTTTTCAACATCAGCTAGACAATTGTCACTCTTGGGGGTCCGATAATCGCCATAACATGGATTTACCGAGATACATTTGCCCTCCGCATCAAAAATGCAGCGTAAATTGGCACCATTTACGGTCGGCGTTGCCTCTTGGATGGCCCGTACATAGTAGAGGGCATCGCGACTATCACTCAGATATTCTGGATCTTCAAACTCAATCGTGCAGCCCTGCCCCTGATCATCGCAGGGAAAGCTTTTCCACGTATCATGAATCAGATTATCGACCAGTTCATTCGCAAACACTTGCGGCGTGATTTTAACCACCTCAATCCGAACGATTTTCTGACGTTCATCAGATGGATTGTAACATTCACCCCGACATAATTTGTCCAATCGTTCGCCAGGCAAGCCTTGCTCAGCAAATTCCGGGCAACCGGGTTTTTGTTTGAACGCACCAGCCGCACGAACCCGAAAACGCGGAACAGCGCCTTGTTCTACCTTGCTGCCCATTGGATGCACGTCACCTTCTGTGCCAAGTAAATCAAACCAAAGCAACATACGTGGCCCGGACGTGGCATAAGTTTCACGACGTTTCATGGCACCCCATACCGCCCCACGCGAACGCCCTTCAGCATGTACAGCGGTCAGACCACCGGTGGTGAAAAATGAGGCTTGGCGTTCCAGCTCCAACAAATGAAACCCCGGATTGTCCCAGATATTTTGTCTGGTGATATTCAGAGATTCCGCCTTTTTCTCGACAGGAGGAAACATGGTGCTTCGCAATTTCTCAGTGGTTGGCCCCGATGCCTCCGTCATCATAAACCGGGAATGAGCCTTATAGCCGGTACCCGGACGCGCCCGGTGATTATCAGACGCTGCCACAAAACCCCAATCAAAGCGTGTTGGGTTGTCCGCATCTTTTTCAAAATTGCTAATGGCTAATCCGTATTGCACAGAAACACCGGGACGGTGGTTCAAAGGCGGTAAAAAACAGTCCTTGCACTGACCGGCATCCAGCCAGTCATCGATTTGCGCCCCGGCAATAATGGTATGCCCCGCTACACCCAGCGCAGCATACCGTTCGCGTGCTGTTTCAGCACGAGCCTTACATTCAGCTGCGCTCTCACCGGCATCCGTGCATCGTTCCAATATGATCTGACCAGCCTGCCAACACCCCGGCAGATAATTCTTTGAAGGCTTCGGACAGAATGCAATCAGGTTTTTTTCATCCACCACATCAATGCTGCGCCATGAGCGATATTCTTCCGAATTGCCGTGGCCAGACATGATCTCAATCAAAGGCTGTTTTTCAGGTCTCATATTGGGTGCAAGTTGTTTGTCGAATGACGTGCTGGGCGGCGTATAAAAACCCCAACTGGTCCCGTGCGGGATCAACAAATACTCCAGACTCTGTGCGTCCAATCGCAAAGTCAGATCACCGGGGTCAGCTGCCTGCTCATAACAATTCAGCGAAAGTTCAGGGGACGCGATGGTCGGGTCACAATCCGGTACCGAACGAATTTCGGCAGCAAAGGTCCGAAAATCGAAATAATTCTGACGGTTGGAAAAATCAGTCAGCGCCAGTCGCCAGTCGAGATCAGTTGCTGACCCGCGAATGGTTGCGCTGGCCACACCAGCAGCCGCAATCGGGCGAAGGCTCAGCTCATCATCGCTTAAGCCTTTGAAGATCACATTTTTATGGCCGAAATGTTCTAGCGGCGTCCGGCCAACTTGCGACCATTCAAAGCCCATGAACGCGACCATATCCGGATTGGCCGGATCACCTGCTACGGCATTGCATTGCCGGATGCTCTCTTTGGTTTCAGCCCACCGGTCTGGCGTGGAAGCCTCGGCGTGATCATTGATCGACCAAAAATCAATGGCGGAGCAATAGCGTGCAAAATCGCAAGCATCGGCCAATGGGTGTGAGCCTTCTCCGCCAAACACCGGCAAGGACCACATAAAGGCATCGGTGGAATAGGTTGTATGTACGTGCAAATCACCAAACAGGATTTGCTTGGGTGCCTGACTTCCTAGCGCATTGGCACTAGAGCGTTGAGTTGCAGCCCGTTGCTTGACAATATGATCCGGTATCGCTGGGCCTTCGATTGTCCCCGGCAAACGATGTTCCCCGAACCAGTTTTGCTTCATTCCGAACAGATACATTCCAGCCCCGACCAGAACCGCAATCAAACTTAACCCAAGTGTCTTGAACAAACCCATTTACAAACCCCTCCAGCGGCCAATCTAGCCGGGTTGCGCGCAAAGTCACAAGGCTATGATGATAAATTCAGGATTTCCTGGGTCGATCTTTGGTTTTTTGCTGACAGGTCGCCAATTCCTGTTGGTATTGATCTTCGGTCAGATGCAAGATGCTACCCATGTCCCAATTATCTGGCGGCGGTCTTAAATGGGTTGCCACAAATACAATGTGAAAAGGTTTCCATGTTTTTGGAGATTGTCTTTGGGTAAAGCGCGCATAAAAACCATACGTTCCGTTCACCCGCAACGCAGCGCAGCCCAGCTTCCACTTAACCGGCAGCTCACCACTTTGTACCAATCGTTCTGGGCTGTTAGGCACTTCCCGTTGCACCAAATATGCGCGGCGCGGAAACTCGGCCAAAAGATTAGGCAGGTGCTCCCAATCTTCATCTCGATAGGCTTTGAACTCCCGGTTAAAAATTCGGGTAACGGTCTTGGCAAGATGCCCGGAATCAACACTTGGAAAAAACCGTTCCATGGCAATTTCAACCAGTGTGTGGGCCTGCTCATTGTCAATTTTGCAAGCGGCCCATGTCTGACGGAGCGCTGAGCTGTCCTCTAGAATATGCTCTTGGTACAGACCAAAAAACCCAGCTTTTTGTAATTCATAGCGGCGCAAGGACGGTGCAGCATCTATGTCGAACTTTACGGTAACATCCGCTTCGCACTGCACCGGGCTTGCACATTTCAGACATTCAAGGGTCCAATTTTCAGGAACACGTGTAACGCCATTTCTGTACATATCATCGAATTTTATATTCATCGGCCCTTCAACTCGAAGTGTGTACAAGAGGCTGCCCAGCCCATCTGATCTGGCCATATGCCATGCGCGCATGGAACCCAAAAATCCAAAACGCGCATTTTCTAAAATCTCTGCTTGGGCCAAAGCTTTGGCCTTAGCTTCACTCATTTTTGTAGGTGCTGCATCACAAGCCACCAGCATGAATAGAACTGCCGCCAGTAAGGGCGCGCCGACATATCTGGAGAGCAAATAGGTCATATCAGTTCTTTCTTTTTGTGCGGATCAATCAACTGATTTGCGACGATCATAGGTTTCAGGCATCCACCTCAAACAGGCTTGTAGGCCAGAGTTAAATTCAGTCTCAGATAAGCGCAGTGCCGAGTGCAGCAACCATTTTGGATCTGTTGTATTGACTTGGGGTTCGCGGATAAAAATGAAGCGGTACATCTTCATTTCCTCGCCCTGATTTCGGTTTGCCATCAAGGCAAACAAGTGGTATTTTTTGGTGGAAACCGGCATTGCCTGTATCAATTCCCACAGATTTGGAATTTCTCCGGTATCCAAAATAAACTGCTGGCCGTGTTCGGCCAACGCCTTGGCGATTACCATGCGAGGCTGCTGTGCCAAGCAAGGCAACAGATGGTCCCAATTTAGTTCCTTGTAACGCGACAAGGTCTTTTCAAAGCAATCAAGCACTTCGATATGATCGATAATTCGCCCAACAGTCTGCTGCGTTCGAATGTCTTTCACTATTTTACCCGCTCGATCATATGAATCCCAAAGCCAAGACACCCATTGAATGGGCAATTTCATAAGACCATACACACCCTAAAAAGAGCTTCCCATTAGCACATCTGCGTATATGCAGTTTCAGGTGAAGTGGGTAAGTCTGACGTTCGGCCCAGATTTGGTCTATGTTGATCATTCCTTTTTTTGTGAACCGGTTTTATGAGCAGAAACTACATTTCAACTTTCCCTTTGTGGCTTTTATGGCTGATCGGCTTGCTTTGGGTTTACCCGGCAAACGGCCAAGCTGAACCTATTGCTGTGGAGCAAGGCAAATTATCAGCGCCGGACTGGAAGTTCATGTCGGGCCAGCCCCTGAACTTATCCGGAGAGTGGGAAGTCGTTTGGGGCAAACTAATTGGTCCAACGGAATTTGATGCCCACTATCAGGGCGATTTGGTGACCATGCCGGGCCGATGGACGACAGCTCAATCATCTGGTTTCAAAGGCCCATATGGAGTAGCCACCTATCGGGCGCGGCTGGAACTTCCCTCCTACAATCGTGATCTATCGTTTCATATGGTCTCACCCAATGCGGCCTGGCGGCTCTATGTGGATGATGTTTTGGTTGGCGGCAATGGCGTGGTTTCCAACAACCTGAACGAAATCAATCCAAATTACACCTCCCGAATTTTCCCGGCTTAGGATGGGGAAAGTGTCCTTGTCCTGCAATTGGCCAATGCTTCTCATGCCTATGGTGGGCCGGGTCATCCGATCGTTATTTGGGATCAGGTGTTGCTCCAAAAAAGGCTGGGCACCATGACATTTTATTATGTCCTAGTACTCGGAGTTCTATTTTCTATTGGTCTGTTTCATCTGATTTTTTATCTGGCCGATCGAGATGACCGGGAAAATGGGCCGGTGCATCTGTGGTTTAGCTTGTTGTGTTTTATTCTGGTGGTGCGGATATCCGGCGTTATTCCGTATTTTCACATCTATTTTCCTGAATCTGCCTATTGGGCCAATTTGAAACTGGTGTACCTGTCGCTGTTTGCCGCGCCGAGCGTCTATTTGTTGTTTTTCTGCTCAGCTTTTCCCGACCATTTCCCAAAACAAATTTCCCGCTGGATTATTCATTTTGGATTGGCAATGTCTATTTTTGTGCTGATCACGCCTGAGAGCATTTATACGCACACCCGTGATTTCTCGATTGCGCTGAATGTCAGCGTGATTTTATTTACGTTGATATTTACCTTCCGCGCGATGCGGGACAAGCAGCCCGGTGCCGGGGCTATTCTAATTTCCAATTTCATATTCTTCCTGACCGCGATCAATGATGCAGTTATCTATACCGACAATGGCAACGGTTTTGATTTAACTCCGTTTGGGGTTCTGGTGCTGGGGGTCGGTTATTCTTACGCGCTCTTGTTGCGCTTACAGCGATCATTTCACCACGCCCGGCGCACCTCTCGCGAATTAGAAAGTTTGAACTTAGAGCTGGAAAAGCAGGTACATAACCGTACGCGGTCATTTAAGGCTGCCGCCGCCCGCGCTGAAAATAGCGCGCTGGAGGGAGCCAGATTTATCGCAGCTGCCAGTCATGATTTGCGCCAACCCTTGCACGCTCTAGCCATGTTCAACTCGGCCCTAAAACGTAAAGTAGAGGACAACGCAATTGCGGGATTAGTTGAAAAGCAAGGCAATTCAATCACCAGCCTAAGCAGCCTGTTACAAGATACACTCGACACCGCCCGGGTTGAGGCCAAAAATCTTGAACCTGTATTTTCCGAAACCGAAATGCGCCCTTTGATTTCACAACTTGCCAATAGTTTTGAAATTCAGGCCGAAAAACAAAATGTTAAATTCAAGTTTTCCTGCGAGGCAGGTAATTTGATTAGCGATCATGGGATGTTGCAACGAGTATTGAGCAATTTGTTGGATAATGCCTTAAAAGCAGCCAGATCACATATTGAGATCAAAGCAAGCCGCACACCAACCGGGTGGGAAATTCACATTTCTGACGATGGGCCGGGCATTGCCTCTGAAGATGCCAACCGGATATTTGAATCTTATGTTTCCTTACGAAATGAAGAACCGGAAGCGCAAGGCGGTTATGGCTTGGGCCTGTATGTGGTCAATGAATTCACACGGGCCTTGGGCGGCTCCATTCGAATTTCCGCAACCTCGAAAAAAGGCAGTGCCTTTTTACTAGAGCTGCCGGATAACCCGGATCAAAAATCAGATATAACGCCTCTGCCTGTCCTAGAGTCAGATAGCTTAGACATGGCTGGCATGCGAGTTTTGGCAATTGATGATGAACCAGACATTCTGGATGCGATGGGCACACTACTGGAAAGTTGGCAATGCGAATGCCGGGTGGCATCTGGTTTGGAGCAAACCCAAAACCACTTGGCACGTGGCTTTGACCCTCAATTGTTAATTGTCGATTATCATTTGATTGGCACGGATGGACTTCAAGTCATCAGAAAACTACGCACTCTGACAAAACAGGAGCTACCAGCCCTGATCGTAACCGGAGCAACTGAACCGTCTATCCTAACTAAAATAAGATCAGCTGGGTTTATGGTGCTGGCCAAACCAGTCCAACCCAATCAACTCGCTGCGATTTTACAATCCTATCGAAATCAATAAGTGCGTGCCTGAGCGCACTGGCCAATCAAACAAGACCCGCCTTGATGGCAAAGGTCGACAACGCAGTTGGTGACGAAATCTCCAATTTCCGATTGATATGCTCGCGGTGCTTTCGCACCGTATGTTCACTGATACACAACGTCGAAGCCGCTTGCTTATTGCTTTGACCTTCGGCGACCAGCTTGACGATTTGCAATTCTCTTGCAGTCAAACCATCGCGCAAATTGGCCACCGCACCAGCATTGTGACCATCCTCATCATCAGTTGTGGGTAAACGGCTACCTTTTGCCACAGCGCTAAAGATCGCCATAAAATGATCTGCGTCAGCTGTCTTGTACAGAAACCCGTCAGCCCCGGCAGCATAAACGGTAGCAGGAGAATAGCGATCGGTATCACCAGTAAGAACAATGATTTTTACCGGAATTTCCCGACGGCGAACCTCACACAATACATCCATACCGGTACGAAGCGGCAAGCCAATGTCAATCAAGGCCAGATCAAATTTCTCCTTCTTGAGAAAATCCAGCGCTTCCTCACCATCCTTTGCCTCAACTACTTCTCGCACTTCGGTGGCAATCAGCGCTGCCATACCTTGGCGAACCAACGCATGATCTTCGGCTATTAAAATTCGCATTTCTTTGAAATCAATCATGAATTTCAGTTTCCAACCGGAATACGTACATCCAAAATCTCGGTGAATATACGCAGGAATGCTAATAGAAAAAGGATAATGGCGCAAATAATCTTGTTGTGAGGGTCGACACAGATGGGAGGCAATTATGCCCAAACGAAACAAAACATTTCTTGGAATGGCCTCCGGGTTGGTTTTTACCGGCATGGCTTTTTTTGCTGCAAGTCCGGCAGCGGCGCTGCCCTGCGATGACCTTGGTAGTTCGTGGATTGGCTGCGAATATGGTGCCGCTTGTGAATGGAATTTCCGCTTTGTGCGCCAAACTTGTAACTCCAACGTATGGAATGCCTATTGGACTCATCCACGGGTCGCCGGGTTTCAATCGCAAATCACCATTACCAAAGCTGGCTCGACCGTAACCGTTATCCGGCCGACAGCCGCAGGCGGCGTGTCTTGCACCTATACCGGCACCTATAAAGTTCGCGATGTCACCAATGGCATACCGTATCGAGTGAGCGGCTCATACACGTGCTCCAATGGGTATACCGGTCCTTGGCGGGCCAATATCAGATGAACAAGTGGGGCCATCCCAAGCGTTGGCCTCACCCAAAACTTCAAAGGGAAAAACCATGTTTCAAAAACCAAAATTCAATCTGATTTCAGGTATATTCTTATTTCTGTTTACTTCTTCTTCTGCCGCACTGGCCCAGCAAAATAGCGGGCAGTTATTTCATTGTCTGAACGATTCACGCACGTGGACGCTTTACGAGTCGTCCAGTCCAAACATGTTTCAACAAGAAATCGGCGTGATGGGTCCAGGCACCTTTACCTTGACCATGATCGCAAACGGTTTCGGGTTTGAAGGCTTTTCTTATTCGAGGCCCAGCGCATGGGACAAATGGCAGTTTGAGCAAAAAACCAATAAGGGCAAGCAAAGCTGGACCCAATCTTGGCGTGTCTCAGACAATGAAACCCGCCTTGGCCTGCTTCAATTGATCAAAAACAACGGCGCTTGCCCAAATTGCACCATCACCATGCGGATGAGCACTTCACTGTGCAAATCCAATCATCGGGTTGCACCGACCCGACAACCTTGCGCCGTGAATTATTGCCTCAGCCGACAAGCTTTATATGGCGTAGCCGGTGGAAAATGTGTCTCCAAGCCCGGGTGGAACGGCGGGAATTGCTAAGCCTCAATGGCGGACGTTCATTCAAAATACTCTGGAAAACACTCATGAAAAACTTCCTCAGACTGTTTGTATTTATGTGGCTGATGGCAAGTCCATCCATGGCAATCGAAGCCGATGAAACTGGTATGGTTCCCGGTGATATTGTTTTTGGGAATGTGGTCAATTTCCCAGGGCATGCCGGTATTTATATCGGCAAATGGACCGGCCTCCCGGCCAATCTGCAAGCCAAATACAAACAGGCATTTGACGAAACCATCATTCGCTCACGCGATCATGGGCTAAAAAATTCTTTTCTGGTAGTGGATTCCATGGGCGGCAAAGGTGTGCGGGTTCGATCCTTTGTCGAACAATTCACCGGCTATATGCCAACCGGTCAATCAACAACCTTGAAAAACGCGCTGCGTTGGGAAGCAAAAACTGGTGGGGCAATGCGTTGGCCCGCATTGGCAACTGGTGATAGCAGAAGATGGAACGTGGTCGAAGAAGCCTTAAAGGCAGCCATGGCACATGTGCCTTATGATGGAAGTCATTGGCAATTGGCGACCACCACCCGCATGCCCGAGGTCAGAGAAGGTATTTCCTTTTGGCAGGAGGGAATCCAAGAAGCAAAATCACTGACAAGTTATGATGATTCTGCTGGACTAGACTGCATTGCATTGGTTCATGTCGCCTATTGGCGAGGCGCCCGACTGGATCTTGATGTAAGCTGGAAGCCGTGGCACACGCCCGAGCAGTTATATATTTATTCTCTGCAGAATAATTTATTGAGAAACACAGAATTGGGTCCTGTATTTGCTGAAGCTGCGGTAAACGGACTTTGGGATCTAAAAATCCGCACCGTACAAAGTGGGTCAGATGCCAACTTTAATGGAGACCTACCCGCTTGGGTCGAAACCCAGAACGGTGTGCTGGCTTTTGGGTTATATGAAGCCGGAGGCCCGGTTCGCCCCAAAGAATTGTCACCCATAGATGGTCGCCTTGCCCACACCCGCGCCAATACCATGTTGTTGGAAGAAACTGACACCGGCGGCAATCATATCCGGGTTGAGATATTGGCCGATGGCTTGATGTCCGGCAGTTTATCCGGCATTGACGATGATGGGCCGTTTCGGATCAGCATCATCGGCAAAAAAAGATTGGACTATCTGAACGTCCGATAAGGCGTTCCATATGCCCGCTGATCAAGATCGCATAGGCGCTATTCAAAGCCCTTGGTTGATTGTCGGTTTGTTTTCTAAATATGCTCCTCATTCTTGTAATTTTCGGTTTGCCAACCTTATCCAACAAGGTTGGTATCCGGGATCAACGAAGAGGGCATCATGGAAGAGATTGCTGCATATCATCAAACCGGTTTGGCGATGGGGATCGCCGGCGGCTTATTGTTTTTACAATTATTGGTTACGGACTTGGCAGGATTGCGCGCCGGACATATCCCTGGCGCTCCCGTCCCAACCGACCATGCCCGCTTTGTGTTCAGGGCCACACGGGCCACGGCCAATATGAACGAAAGCGTAGCGATCTTCATTTTGTTTACGCTCATTGGCATTTTATCAAAATCCGATCCACTTTGGTTGGGCCGAATGGCTACGCTCTATGTCGCGATGCGCGGTGCCTATATGTTGTGTTATTGGTTCAACATCAAACTGGCTCGGTCCGTATTTTTTGGCATCAGCCTACTGGCATTATTGGGATTAGGAGTTGTCATGGCAGGCGGTTTGATCCACTAAGGATCACAAGAACGTTACCAGAACATCCTTGACGACTGACCAATTAGTTGGTTGGTTGCGCTTTATGGATACCCGGGCCAAATTATTGGAACTCGCGCAGGACCAAATGCAGCGCAAAGGCTATAATGGCTTTAGCTATGCTGATCTGGCTGCCGCTTTGGGTGTGTGTAAAGCAACAATTCATCATCACTTTCCAACCAAGGCTGATCTAGGCCGTACTGTCATTGCACAATACAGAGCCAGTTTTACCACTGCATTGGCTGACATTGATAAAAACCATAACGCCGCGCAGCAAAAATTGCAGAGCTATATTATGCTTTTCCGGGACACCTTGGAGAAAAAGCATAAAATCTGCTTGGCCGTCATGTTGGCAGCCGGAATTGAGTCACTGCCAGAATCTGTGAAAGAGGAGCTGATGCTTTTCTTCCATGTGAACGATCTATGGCTGACCAAAACCTTGCACGCTGGAAAAATAAATGGGGAATTTGTATTTTCCTCATCAGCAGCTGAGGCGGCAAAGATAATTTTTTCGACGCTTAGCGGCGCGATGGTTGTCGCACAATCCATGGGTGATCTAGACCGCCTACATGGGGTCAGCGACTGGGTGACAACATTTTTGGACCCAAATCAATTCCTTGAACAAACCACCCCCCCGACAAGATGAAGCCTAAAGAGGACAATTCCGTGAACCATAAAACGTACGATATTGCATCTGACGCCAAACAAACCGTCATTACCAAAACGCCTTATCTCGGTGGCGTTGATGTGGAAGCCAAGCGAGCCGAGGTGTTGAAGTATTTTCATGATACATTTTCCCAATATGAGGACATTTATAGCTGTTTGCGGGACTCCTCTGTGTTTTTTGACCGCCCCAATTCATTACGGCACCCGCTGATATTTTACTTTGGCCACACGGCAGTATTTTACCTCAACAAACTGAATATCTCCAATTTGCTCAAAGGGTCCGTTGATCCGTATCTCGAGGAAATTCTAGCCATTGGCGTCGATGAAATGTCTTGGGATGATCTGGATCAAAGCCACTATAACTGGCCAAGCGTCGAACAGGTTGGGCAATACCGCGACAAGGTAAGGGACTTGGTTGATAATTTTATTCGCCATTGCGAGATCAAACTGCCCATCACCCAAACCGATCCGCTATGGATTATTCTGATGGGCATTGAGCATGAACGTATTCATTTGGAAACCACGTCTGTTTTGATACGCGAATTACCCTTGGAGTCAGTCCAGCAACAGCCGAGATGGACCCGATGTATGTCAAGCGGCACAGCACCGGTCAATCAACTCATTGCCGTTTCGGGTGGCACTATACAACAAGGCAAATCTGACGAAAATCCGATTTATGGCTGGGATAATGAATACGGTTCACGCACCGAAACCGTTGCCCCGTTTCAAGCCTCAAAATACGTGGTTTCCAATCAGGAGTTCTTAGAGTTTGTTCAAACTGGCGGCTATCAAAATAAACAATACTGGTCGGACGAAGGGTGGAAATGGCGTACATTTACTAAGGCTGAACATCCACGGTTCTGGCGACCTGCCAAGGGTACTTATCTTTATCGCTCCATGCTCGAAGAGTTTGATATGCCATGGGATTGGCCGGTCGATATCAACTATTTGGAAGCTGAAGCCTTTTGTTGCTGGAAATCAGAAACCACTGGCAAGAATATCCGATTGCCCTCAGAGGCCGAATGGACCCTGTTGCGGGAAAAACTAACCGCCGACCAACCGGACTGGGCACAAGCGCCCGGCAATATCAATCTAGAGCACTACGTGTCTTCATGCCCGATAACAGAGTTTGAATTTGCAGACGGTTTTTTTGATCTTATCGGCAATGTCTGGCAATGGACCAATACAGAGTTTGAGGGGTTTGACGGCTTCACCCCGCACCCGGCTTATGATGATTTCTCTTCACCAACTTTTGACGGGCGTCATAATGTGTTCAAGGGCGGCTGCTGGGCTTCGACCGGGAACTATGCGATCCGGGATTCGCGCTATGCATTTCGTCGCCATTTTTTCCAACATGCTGGACTGCGCTATGTGAGCACGACCGGATAAACTCATGGAGCAGATCACCCGGCTGTCCAAAGTAGCGATACAATTGCTTCAAGAAGATATTGCTGCAATGGATTTGGTACCGATTGTCCAATTTGAATTGGAAGGCACATGTCTGCCCGCCAATAATTCCGATTCGGAGCAGGAACATTTTCTGGATTTCCCGGCGATAAACCGGACTCTTAAACAAAAAAACATCCAAGGAAAATTCAAACCCGAGTATTGGGAATACCAATGGGAATGGGCTGCAAACATGGAGGGACAATCTCCAGCAAAGGCCGCACAAGACCTTGCAGATATCATGGTACTGGCTCCACCCCTGTTGCAGCAACACGGCGCCAAAGACGTATCAATCCAACCTGTCTTATGGGCAGGAACCCTCCCTAATCGGCCTTTGTTGGAAAAGGACCAATCGGATGTTTCACTCGAAAAACCGGTCCATATCCCCAATGCCATTCAGTTAAATATCAGCGCAATAAATACACAAGGTGACAACGCCTTGCTGCAAGATGGTTTGGGTGAAATTCTGCAAAACAGGCTACTGATCACAAGCCACACGTGTTGTTTATTTTTTGCGCCCGAAGATGAGGCATTTGCACGATTTCAGTTAAAAGATGAACATAATCTGCACAAAGAATTAAGCTCGCCACATGATTTGTCGGGTAGTCACCAAGGCAGCATTGCCTTTTACCAGCAGATAGACAAACACAACCAACCCATCGGGCAAAACTGGCGGCAGAATTGCCGGGTGGAGCATCGACTGGGCGCGGCAAGCCACCTCTACAACCCGCACCTAAACTGTACCTTTGCATTGGCTAATCTCTCTGATGCAATTCAACTAGCGCGACAAGCGCAATCAACCGAGGCCAAACTGGAGTCCTTTGAAAAAACATTGCCGGCCTCATTGCACAATGAGCCAGGGCAAAGCCCGGGAGCTTTTTCTCTTTTTGAAAACAACGAATGGTTTGCCAATAAACTGGACGCCCTATCAAAGGGCAGCAATCAGGATGTTGGAACTCAGTTAAAAAAGGCAATTTGCCTTTTTTTTCAACCCGCTTGTTAGACACACCCTAAAAAATAATTTCAACTTCTTTTCCACGCATGATGAACCAATATGGCTAGACAATTGCTAAATTTGGAACATAGACTTTCATGTCATACTTGCAGGATGAGGCAATGATCATGAGTTCGGTTTTTTACCGGAATATCGGAAAAACCTACCCCACAGCGGTACGGTCCGAAGGGATGTATATTTTTGATGAAACAGGAAAATCCTATCTTGATATGAGCGGCGGTGCTGCGGTTTCCTGCCTTGGCCATCAACACCCTCGAGTGGTGCAGGCTTTATGCGATCAGGTTCAAACCATGAGCTTTGCTCATACCGCCTTTTTTAGCAATCAGCCGCAGGAAGAATTGGCCACCCTTTTGGCCGGTAAATTTGCAGAACCCGATGCCAAGGTGTATTTCACGTCTGGTGGATCCGAAGCCAATGAAACAGCCATAAAAATGGCTTGGCAGTATTGGCACAACCAGGGCGCACACTCCAAACAGAAAATCATCAGCCGAGTACACAGTTACCATGGCAACACTTTTGGTGCCTTATCAGCCAGTGGGAATCTCCCCCGGCGACGGGACATGGGAGACCTATTGATCGAATGGCCCCGGATTGATCCTTGTTATGCCTATCGACATCAACATGAAAACGAAACCCTTGAGATGTACGCCTTGCGTGCGGCCAATCAGCTGGAAGCCACCATTCAACGTGAAGGCGCTGAAACCATCGCAGCCTTCATTGCTGAACCTGTAGTTGGTGCATCTTTGGGCGTGGTAACGGCCGCACCCGGGTATTTCCAACGCATTCGACAAATTTGTGATCAGTATGATATTCTGTTGATCAGCGACGAGATCATGTGTGGCACCGGTCGAACCGGTACCTTTTATGCACATGAACAAGAAAGTTTTGTGCCGGACATCACCACTTTAGCCAAAGGCTTGGCTGGCGGATACCAACCACTGGCTGCCACCATTGTTCGGAGCAAAATTCACCAAGGGTTTGGTGGCACCAAGGCCGGATTTGCTCATGGACATACCTATGTGGGTCACGCCGCAGCCTGTGCGGCTGGCGTGGCCGTCGTGCAATGTCTTGACGATGAGGACTTACTAACAAATGTCCGCACGCAAGGAACTCTCTTACAAAATGCGTTGGAAGCAGAGTTTGATCAGCACCCCTTCATTGGGGATATTCGAGGCCGTGGATTATTTCGAGGAATCGAAATCGTGGCAGATAAAGCCACCAAACAACCATTCCCGGATGCTCGAAAAATAACCGCAAAACTTCACCAACTCACCATGAAGCACGGATTGATTTGTTATCCCGGTGGTGGCTCAGAGCAAGATGGACTAGGCAGCCATATCTTGTTTGCACCACCCTTTATTTTGCAAGAAGAACACACAGAATTACTGATCAAAAAACTAAGCACCATGTTTCAGGAATTATTTGATGCCTGATCCACTCATCATCATGTCGGCACCCAACGGGGCGCGGCGACAGAAATCAGATCACCCGGCATTGCCTATTTCCCCAGCAGAGCTGGCGGATTGTGCTGAACAAATTGTCGCCCAAGGGGCCAGTATTTTGCACCTTCATGTGCGCGACAAACAAAACCAACATAGCTTGAATGTTGAACAATACCGTTCGGCCATTTCAGCAATCCGGACGCGTGTTGGTGATCAATTGCTTATTCAGGTAACCAGCGAAGCGGTGGGCAAATACACCCGTTTTGAACAAATGCAGATGGTTCATGACCTCAAACCCGAGGCAGTATCCTTGGCCTTGCGTGAAATTTGCCCAAGCGAAAAAGAGGTTCCAGAAACAGCCGAGTTCATTTCGTGGATGCAAAAGGAACGGATTTTCCCACAATACATTTTGTACGATCAAACTGACATTGATCGCTTTACCTCCTATTTGGCACGCGGCGTATTTGAAATGCAGTTTCCATTTGTCTTGTTGGTTATCGGCCGAAAACAATCTTTGGCAACAGATGCAGATCTAGCGCGGGCCAAAATGATGGACGCGGCATTGGAGTTGTCCTGTCCTTGGGCCATATGCGGGTTTGGATTGCACGAAAAACAATGTGTTGCATTTGCCACCGGAAACGGCGGGCATATTCGGGTCGGGTTCGAGAATAATATTCTTCGGAATGACCAAGACTTGCTACAGAACAATGCTGAGATGGTCGGCTACAGCGCAGAACTTGCAAATACTGTGAACCGATCAGTGGCCCGAATTGATGATGTCCGATCCATGTTTCACTTGGAATAGGGCATAAAAAAAACTGGCCGGTTTAACCCGGCCAGTTTCTGAATTGTTTGTCCAGTCAAATAACTGGAAATGAGCGACTTGCCCTTAGTATCTAACAACACCTTTAACGTACCAGGAACCACCTTCATAATTGGCAGCACTACGACGTGGATATTGCAGGCCAACGCTGAGGCGGTTGGCATTTGGCGCACCGATTTCATCAATAAATGTATCGAAGATATTTGAACCACCGACCGCAATGCGGAAGTTGTCGTTCACATCATATCCCAATTCAGCATCGAAATAGATGGTTGCACCAATTTCAGCACTTGGGCTGGTCGCTGCACCAATGGTACCGCGCTCATCAAAGTGAGAACCGTAATAATTGGCCCGCAGCATCATGCTCAAACGATCGTTAAAGTGAGTGGTGGTGCCTAAAACAAAGCGAACATTTGGAAAGTTGTTCTCGATGTCTTCAACAGTGCTCGCACTAACCGGGGTAATACCGCCGACTTGCTTTTGACCGGTAACTTCAATTTCATTGAAGCTGGCGGCAAATGAGATGTCAGTGCTGACTGTATCTGACCAGTCAAAGCCCGATGTCAAAACAACGTCGATCCCTTGGTGCTGAACATCCAAGGCATTGGTGTAGAACGAAATCGCCGCGCCTGAACTTGGTACAGTAATATCACCAGTACGATAGATCCGATCATCAACATCGATGCGATATGCATCAACCGTCAATGTAGTTCTTTCCGTCAAGTCAGACGTAAAACCAACACTGAAATTGGTCGATTGCTCTTCGGTCAGCGGCGCACCGCCAACTTCCAAGGCACCGGCACTGGTTGGTGGAACCAGACCTTCATCGACCTGTAGGCCCGTTGCGCCATCAAAGGTCGTGATGGTTGTACGAACATTGGCTTGGCCTGGTGTTGGCGCATGGAAGCCAGTTGAAACCGCAGCCCGCAAGTTTGTGTTTTCGGTCAGCGCAAGGCGTCCAGCAACTTTCCAGTTAAATGTTCCGCCAAAATCAGAGAAGTCTTCATAGCGTGCAGCATATTGCAGCAAAACGCGATCTGACAGATCATGTTCGATATCTGCATAAACCCCGAAGTTATCCCGGGCAAAAGCACCGGCATCATTCGGGCCGAAACCTTTCAGACCGCTGGCACCCGCGCCAAGGAACGAGCTTGGTTCGCCTTGGATAACCGTATAGGTCTCTTCACGCCATTCACCACCAAACGCCAGATTAACGTTGTCGGAGAGTGATTTGGAGAAATCTGCATTGATGTTGATTTCTTTTTGCTCATAGCCACCGATGATGAAATCCCGTTGTGGAATCTGCAAATTAGCGTCCAAACCCAAGGATGGGTTGATCGTATTATTC
Source organism: Robiginitomaculum sp. (assembly GCA_021776555.1). Taxonomy (GTDB): domain Bacteria; phylum Pseudomonadota; class Alphaproteobacteria; order Caulobacterales; family Maricaulaceae; genus Robiginitomaculum_B. The sequence goes on along the minus strand of JAJFFR010000261.1, from coordinate 9,637 downwards.
AGGAAGTAATCCAGTGTATTTTTGCCGTATCCAACACTGAAATCATAATTCAGCCCACTGGACATGTCGCCTTTTAGGCCAGAAACTAGACTGAAATCTTCCTGAGCACCGTCCAGAAATGGTGTAAAGCCAGCTGGAAGGCCGGTAAAGCCCAACGCATTCAAAGTGGTAATTGTGGAGTGTCCAGTATTCCGGAAGAAGAACCGGTAGCGACCATCTGTATCCGCATAGTTACCATGTGCGTAAAGCTGTGCATTTTCAGTTAGATCAATGCCAGCATTTACAAAGAAACGCGCACCGCTTGTTTCCGGGCGCCCCCAAGTTTGGGTAAATGGCGCATCACCGAACGGTGTATCCGCACCAACGTTCGGAACACCAGCGTCGATCAGAGCTTGCGCATCTGGGCGGATAATACCGCGCGACAATGCTTCATTGTCTGAATACTCACCACTGATATTGATAAACCCGGTATCACCGATTGGTAAACCAATATTACCGGCCAATTTATAGCTGGCTTCGCCTTCATAGAACTGACCATACTGAAATACGGCTTCAGCACTTTCGGCTGAGTCTTTCAGGACAAAGTTAATCACGCCCGCAATTGCATCAGAACCGTATTGAGCCGCAGCGCCATCGCGCAACACCTCAACACTTTTCAAGGCAATGCTTGGGATCATCGCTACGTCTGGCGCGTGCGCACCATTACCGGCAGCCGGGGCAAAGAACTGCACCAGAGCTGAACGGTGCCGACGCTTGCCATTGATCAGAACCAAAGTTTGATCAGAAGCAGTGCCGCGCAAGGAAGTGGGGCGAACGAATGCGCTACCATCACCAGTTGCTGGCGTGGCGGTATAAGATGGCACAAGCGTTTTCAAATTATCAGTAATGTCCGCCACATTACCCATGGCAGAAAAATCGCCGGCTGGAATGACATCAACAGGAACGGTCGAGTCTTGTACTGACCGTGGCTTGGTGCTTCTGCTGCCAATTGATACGATTTCATCGTTCAACGCCGTATCGGAATTTTGCGCTATAACAGGTGTGGCATAGGCCATCACAACGGCTGAAGCGGCCACCCACATGGATGTTTGCTTCAGAGATTTTTTAAAATTATTCAAGGTATTCCCCTAGTTTGAATGAACTGTGTAATTTTATAAGCTGTAGATTTCGAGCTTCGATTTGGATTACGTTGACCCAAATTCTAAATTTTGACTGACTATTTCTTTGTGATGACGCCGTTAGTATACAGGGCTTGGTGCTTATATACAAGTTTACTAATATGCAGAATACCAAAGCAGGCTTTGCGCCACAAACTATCCGGGTGGCGCTTGAAAAACATAAAACCCTATTAAAACAAGTGGAATCTGAATATTTTGGATCAAAACTGATGCAAAACTGTTAGAAAATCTGTAACAAAAAGTTGAAACGTTTGCCTTGGTTTTTTTGGCCCTGTGACAAATCGGCTGCACAATAATTTCAACTCAAATAAAAACGAGGCCAAAAGGCCCCGTTTCCATAATTGTATTTTTGGCTCAAAAAAGCCTATTCAAACCGGTATTTTGCCCGCACACCAATTCTGCGCGTTGGTAATACGTTGACTTGGAACGTCCGAACATTTGCGCCCAAAATTGTCTGGTTGCTCAACCCTGTTCCCTGCACGCCGGTTTCGGCAAATTTATTGAACAGGTTGTTCACATACCCAGTAACTGACCAACTATTGCGCTCATAGACAACTGAAGTGTTCGCCACGCCAAAGCTTGGTAAAGTCAGGCTGTTGCCTCTGGCTCCGGTTCGCGACAGAACATCACCCTGCCAAGAATATCCGCCGTTGAAGCGCAATGAATTTCCGCTGGCCAATGGTATGTCATAGGAGCCAAACAAAGAGAACTGAGTCTCTGGCGAACCTGGCAACCGGTCACCATCAAGACCATCTTCAAATGCCGTACCAAAACCTGGAGGCGCAATGGTTCGGATCAAGGAAGGCACATCCGAAGTCAGTTCACTTTTGGTGTAGCTGAAGCTACCGCGCAGTCTAAACTGATCTGTAACTTTCCAATCACCGTTTAGTTCGACACCTTTGGAAGCTGCACCATTTGCATTGATGGTAATCGGTACCGAAGCGTTCACTGTGGCTGATGAAAGTTGCGGATCAATCCACTCCACGTAGAAGATGGCACCATTCAAGGTTACCGCGCCATCCGCAAAGGTAGTTTTGGCACCCAACTCATAATTTCGAGTGGTGTCTGGCCCAAAGGCGCGCTCGTCAAACTGAGCAATGTCACCCGGGTTCGGTCCAAATTGCTGACCCGGTGCCAGATTACAATTGCCCTGCGTCGCACCAACCATAAAGGCTGGGCAAGGTCCGCCGCCATTACTGCCGCCAATCCGGAAGCCCTCGCTGACCGTGGCATAAACCAACATATCATCGCTAACCTGAAAGGATGTATTGATTTTGAATAATGTACCGTCATCTTGCTGACGTAATGCAGGGTCAAAGGGCCGTGTAGTAAGATCAGAAAGTGCCGGAGCGACAAAGACCGGGTCAAACAACGGGAAATCTACCGTGCTTTGAGTCTGCAAATCATACTCATACAAGCGGCCGCCAGCAGTGATTTGCCAACGATCAGTGATATCAAAACCAATTTCACCAAATACGGCTTTTTCAATCAGCTTTGTGGTACCAGCAGAAAAGTACTCAAGATCGTCTGGACGGTTAAAGCCTGCAAAGGCTGCATATCCCGGCGTGAACTCAGCTGATGTACCTTGCGTTTCAAATTTGTTGTAAAACCCACCAATGATCCAGTTATAGCGTTTATCACCGGTGGAAACGATCCGAACTTCCTGATTGAAAAATGTGTCTCTTTGTTCTTCACGGGTACGCGAAGTAAAGGTCGGAAATGTCTCATATGAGTATTCCAAAGAGATCAGCAAATCAGTCTGATCCCGCTGCCCAACCTCAGTGTACTTGCCATAACCGGTTGCAGAAGTCAGTTCGGCAAATCCTAAATCGTAGGTAAATTCCAACGCAGCCAATTGATTGGTTTCTTCATTTGGCTCCAATACACGGCTTGGCGATTCATATCGACCAGCTGGAATAGGGCCACGATGACCTGATGTTGTGCGGCCTTCGTTTTTCTCATTCTGAAAGTAATAGGTCGCGGTTGCGTCAAACTTATCATTTGGCTGCCAACGAGCCGCTAATCTACCAGAAATGCGTTCCTGACCATTGGCGTCTTCGGCCGGACTGAAATTAGCCGCGCGGGCGGCGGGATTGGTAAAGTCCGGATCCGGTTCAGAAACACCAATTTCCTGCACAACAAATGGATAATCAATAAACCCTTTGTCGTCCAAGCGATCCAACGATCCGCGAATGGCAAATGTGTCAGAGATCGGCAGGTTGAAGGTAATACCAATATCGTGACTAATCCCGTCACCCTCATCCAACACATAAATATCAGAGCGAACTTCAAACATATTAGATTCAAAATCTGGTTTGTTTGGAATATACCGAATTGCGCCACCCAGCGTACCAGCACCATAGAGTGTACCTTGAGGGCCAAGCAGAACTTCAACTCGCTGCAAGTCATTCAGGTTCAAATCGATAAAAATCGGAATTTCGCCCAAATACGTTGCCACAGTGCCGCCACCATCATTGGCACCACCCTGTCCGATCGGATCCGCATTCAAACCCCGAACAATAAGCAAATTTGAATTCCGGCCGCCTTGGTCAATTACGTTGATCCCTGGAACAAAGGCCAATACTTCAGATATTTCGGAAAAACCCTGCTCTTCGATTTGGGCGCCACCAACCGCAGAGATATTGATCGGAACGTCCTGCACTGTGCCTTCGCGGCGCGTTGCTGTTACGACAATCTCATCATTGTCGCCAGCCTGGGCGAGCGCGGGTGTAGCAAAAGCCAACCCCATGACCGGCAGGGCCAATATGCTGGCCGATGCTTTCAAATACTGTTTTAGATCAGGTTTCATGTTTATTCCCCTTGGTGAATTTCGTTCCGGCCAGCGTGACAAAGGTCTCAGCCCTTGTACGCCATGTGATTAACCTCAATTTCTATCCCTGCTTCCAATTGCAAGTCTATATCTTTTTCAGCGGCTTTTGGCCTATGAAGGCTTTCATCTGTTACCGCAGACCCAAACCATAGTCACAATTGTCATTTTGAAAAGTGAATAATCCTGTATTTTTGGTTATATTTCAATGAATAACACTATTTTTTATAGATAATTCAGTCTTTTTCACTATATGATACTATATTATTAGTGTTTACTCGGGTTGATATCGCCCATTTGCTGCCCAAACAGAGAAATTCGCTATGTTGCCAAAACAGCACACAGATAAATCAGATTTAATCGATCGAAAAATCATGTCCATTCTCGAGGAAAACGGCCGAGCTAGCTTTGTTGAAATCGCCAAAACGGTCGGCCTAAGCCAAACTCCCTGTGCCGAAAGGATTAAACGACTTGAGCGCAAAGGATATATTGAAGGATATACCGCGCGCCTGAATCCGGGCCTAATTGACCGAGGATTTACCACGTTTATCCAGGTCACATTCACCGACTCGACCAACAAAACCTTTCAGACCTTTAGCGACCATATTCTGGATATCCCCGAGGTGATTGAATGCCATATGGTGGCTGGAATGTTTGATTGCCTGTTGAAGGTTTGCGTCAGCAATATGGATGAATTTCGCCAAGTTCTTCTCGAAAAAATATCCGAAATCCCTGGCATTGCCCAAACTAACAGTTTCGCCGTGATCGAGGACATCAAGACACGTGGTCGATTTATCATTCCTTGATAAAAAAAGTGATCAAAACCTGAAATGGTGGGATTGCACCAACATTGCTCCAAGAATAAAAACACCCAATGAAGAATAAAGCAAAACTTGCTCTGATCCTCAAAGAAGCAGAGCATCAATTGTCACAAGGCGCATTTCGCACCGCGCACAGTGCGTGCATTGATGTTTTGAAAATTGACCCCAATAATGCTGAGGCATTTTATCTATTGGGTCGCCTTACTGCACAACACGACAATCACGTAAAGGCTTGTGAATTATATTCAAAAGCCATCTCGCTGGACGGAAAAACTACCCGGTATTACGCATATCTCGCACAAGTTTTGACCATTCTAGGCCGCCAGAACCAAGCAAAATCTGCGGTTGACCAAGCTGCCAAATTACCGATTGATGATGCCTTTGTGGCCGATACAATTGGCGTGGTATACAGCCGAACCGGGTTTCATGAAAAGGCCATTCCTTTTTTCGAAAAAGCCGTATTCATAGACCAACAGCCCGCAAATTTTCACTACAATATGGCAGCGTCGCACCAGTTTTTGGGGGAATTTTCAAAAGCTGAAATGGCCTATCAGAGCACCTTAAATCGTGATCCGGCCCATTACCGGGCTTGGTCTTCGCTGGTGGCGCTTAGAAAGCAAACGCCGCAGACAAACCATCTGAATCAACTGATCTCATTATTTGAGCAACATTGCGCCAACGAAGATGCTGCTTTGCATTTAGGTCACGCCATTGCAAAAACGCTGGAAGATCTAGGGCAATATGAAGAAAGCCTGCAATGGCTCCAAAAGGCAAAAGCCAAAAAACGAGCCTCACTACCGGCCAATTCATTCAATTATTCAGGCCTGTTTGAAGCAGCAAAACAAACCTGCGGATCGTCGCAAAGATCCGCCGATAATAAGTCCACGCCCTCCAGTCCGATTTTCATTTTTGGATTGCCTCGCACCGGAACAACTTTGGTCGACCGTATTATATCATCCCATCCTGACGTCGTTTCTGCTGGAGAATTAAACGTATTTGCCGGCCTGATCAAAGAGGCCAGCGAGACCCGTTCCAATATGGTGATGGACCCCGAGACGCTGCGCCGTGCCAACGATATCCCCATGGATTCTATTGGCCAGATGTACGTAAAGAATACGGCAGAATTGGCTCGCGGGGCCGATCGGATGACCGATAAAATGCCACTTAATTTCTTTTATGCGGCGTTGATTCATCGCGCCCTGCCTAATGCTAGAATGATCTGCTTACGTCGCGGTGCAATGGACAGTTGTTTGAGTAATTACCGGCAATTGTTTACGGTGCAACACTCCTATTACAACTACACCTATGACCTCACGGATACTGCACAATTCTATCAGGGTTTTGATGGGTTGATGGCACATTGGCGGAACCTATTACCAGCCAACCGGTTCATGGAAGTCCGGTATGAAGATATTGTTCACGATCAGGAAACTCAGACCCGGCGATTGTTGGAATTCTGTGATTTACCTTGGAACGAAGCTTGTATGCGGTTTCACGAGAACGCCGCGCCGGTCTCCACCGCAAGTTCGGTGCAAGTGCGCCAACCGCTCTATTCCGGCTCTATCGGTCGGTGGAAGCGTTATGGCGAGCAATTAAACGGCTTGCAGTCCGGTCTCGGCAGCTTGGCCGAAGAATAGCTTTAATCGCCAACCAGCATTTACTGACGAGTAACCGCCTTTTCAATGGACGGTACAGCATCCGCACTTGGCAAAAACTGCGGAGTTACCCGCTTGGCGCTACGAATTTCGTAGGCATACCCGGCTGCCAGTACTTCGGCGTCCTGCCCAGCCGCACCCATAAATGAAATTCCGACCGGTAGAGCGTGAATGCTACCCATCGGAACGGTAAGGTGCGGATATCCGGCAATGGCCGCCAGCCACCCTGCACCAGTATTTCCGCCGGGAAATCCATCACCAAAAACCGGATCAATTAAAAATGCCGGGGCGCCGGTGGGCGCAACCAGCAGATCGAGCTGGTTCTCACCCAGCATTTTATCAATGCCATCCTGACGGGTTGCCGTAAGGACAAGACCTAGCGCCTTCAGGTATTCCGGGTCGTCTAGCTCAGTACGAGCTTCGGACATTTCAAAAACATCTTGGTCAAACAACGATTGTTCAGTTTTACTTTCCACCTGATTAAAGGCAATCAACTCGGCCAGTGATCTGGTTTGCACTTGAGTGCCTGTCGAGGCGAGATAGGCATTTAGCGTTTCCTTGAACTCCCATTGCAAAACTGCAAATGCGTCATTCCAGAATGACTTTGGCGGTTCATAGGCATCGATATCGATCAATACCGCACCGGCTTCTTCCAATACCAACAACGCTTTTTCAAACCGATCTCGAACCGCTGGTATCTTACCTTGTGCAAAGCGCAACACGCCGACCCTTTTGCCATCCAATGCGGATTTTTCCAGCAAACGAGTAAATGATTGCCCACCACTTTGTCCGGTCATTCCATCCAACATCATCGCCGCACCCTCTACGCTCAAGGTCATCGGGCCAGCGGTGTCTTGTGTGGATGATATGGGGATAATCAAGTTTTGCGAGACCAAGCCCACTGTTGGCTTAAACCCAACAATGCCGTTGCGAGATGAAGGGCAAGAGATAGAGCCATTGGTCTCTGTGCCAATTGCGCCACTGGTCAAAAATGCGGCAACCGCGACACCACTGCCTGCGCTAGACCCGCAGGGCGAACGATCTAGAATATGTGGGTTTCTGGTTTGGCCACCCAAGGCACTCCACCCGCTGATTGACGTATTTGAGCGAAAATTGGCCCATTGTGACAAATTGGTTTTGCCCAAAATAACGGCGCCGGCATCACGTAAACTAGCAATCAACGGAGCGTCCCGGTGGTTGAGATTATCTTGCAATGCCGTCGAGCCAGCCGTTGTTGGCATGGGGTCGCTGGTTTCAATATTGTCTTTGACCAAGATGGGCACACCATGCAGCGGACCGCGCGAATTGCCAGCCGCCATTTCAACATCCAGCGCTTTGGCTCGGCGCATGGCATCTGGATTCAGTGTCAAAACGCTCTGCAACTGAGGACCGGAACGATCAATTTCCTCAATGCGCGCCAGATAGGCTGCGACCAGTTCGCTTGAAGATAGTTCACCAGATTGCAAGGCCGCAGAAATTTTGGGTAAGGACCACCCAAATGGGGCCGGGTTTTCAACCTCGACCTGCGAGATAGACGTCACATTGGTTTGCGGCGATGAACAACTGGACATCATCAAAGCGCTCAACGCCAATGCAAGTATTCCAAACGGAAATTTACGTCTCATCAAAATACCCATTTGGAAAATCCCTTTTGGTTAATCATCAGCAATCGGTAAAACGACTTTGCCATCTTTCATAACAAAAACCACATCCTCAAGCGTTCGAATGTTTTGAGTTGGGTCTTCTGCAACAGCGATAATATCAGCCATTTTACCAGTCGTCAGTGACCCAATGGTATCGCTTAAGCCAAACAACTCAGCATTGACGATGGTCGAGGCTTGAATGGCCTGCATTGGTGTCATGCCCCATTCTACCATGTAAGCGAATTGCCGCGCATTATTGCCATGAGGATATACACCCGCATCGGTCCCAAACGCCAATTTAACCCTAGCCTTTACCGCCGCTTGAAACCGCTCGCGTTGCCGTTGACCAACGATGCGCTCCTTAGCCAATGACTCTTCCAAAATACCGGCAGCTTCCCCCTCGCCCAAAATGTAATCTGAGACATAGATATCCATGCTCAAATACGTTCCGTTTCCTCTGGCAGTTCGCAAGCCTTGATCCGAGATGAGGCTGGCATGTTCGACCGAATCCACACCGGCCCGCAGGGCCGTATTGATTCCGTCCTCACCATGGGCGTGCACTGCGACTTTCAGCCCCAGCAAATGTGCTTCATCCACCAGAGCCTTCATTTCTTCAAAGCTGAATTGTTGCGCGCCGATTTTGGTGCCCTTAGAGAGGACACCTCCAGTGCCGCAAAATTTGATGACTTTCGCCCCATATTTGATGTTCTCGCGGACCTTGGCGCGCACCGCCCAAGGGCCATCGGCCACACCACCCGCCGTCTTATGGTATTCAAAAGGTAATAAATTAGTATCGCAATGGCCACCGGTAATCCCGATGGATCGACCTGCCGGGATTATGCGCGGCCCCGGCACCGTCCCATCATCAATCGCATTCATCAGATCAACATCAACAAAACCCCCGGCACCCAAGTTTCGAACTGTGGTGAAACCGGCCATGATTGTCTTTCGAGCATTAGCAACACCATTGATCGCGGCGCGCGGCGTTGAAATGGTTAGTCTTCTATAGCCGTGGGCATTGGCATCAGCACTAAGATGGACATGAGAGTCAGACAAGCCGGGCAGAACTGTGTACTTAGACAAATCAAGGTAAGAAACCGGTTCGGTTTTCTGAGCTGCTTCAACCTCCTGCCCCGAACCAATTTGTTGGATCAGACCATCTTCAACCAAAATGAACCGATCTTGCAGAACCTGGCCATTTTCAACATCAACCAAGCGCCCAGCTTTGATTATTGCGGTTTGTGCAACAGCAGTTGATCCCCACAAACAGACGATCAACACCAAAAAACGGTTCAACATAGCAACCTCTTTCCTTGATTATTTTATATCATTTATGTTGCCACAGCGCACAGATTGCAAGCACTTGACCCGTTCATTCCCAAAATTGGCCTGCTCGGTCGAGTATATCGCTTCTGTTGAAAACCCGGATCAGTCATCGCGAGACCAAAATGCTTAGTATTTTAGATTGGACATTGACTTTTTTAACTGGTGGACCAATTTCAGTTCCTTGCTG
>JAJFFR010000027.1 GCA_021776555.1 Robiginitomaculum sp. | reverse complement strand
GATCCGGCGGCGATGGCCAAGCATTTAGCCAATATCTGTAAGCGCGAGGGGCGTGAGGTTAGCGAACAGGGCCTGCACCTAATCGCCAAGGCTTCCGAAGGCTCGGTACGTGATGCGCTGTCCATTTTGGATCAAGCATTGGTACAGGCCGATGATAATGCGCCGGTCAGCCCGGAAGAAATTCGCATCATGTTGGGTCTGGCCGACCGAACCCGGGTGCTGGGTCTGCTCGCGCTGGTTATGAAACCGGATGTCCCGGCGGCTTTAACCGAATTACGCCAGCAATATGATCTGGGAGCCGACCCGTTGGTCGTATTCAACGATCTGCTCGATCATTGTCATCAGATCACCCGAACCCGCGCCTTGGGTGATGCGGCTGATTTAACCGAATATGGTCCGGGGGCCGATCAGGTTCGTGGGTTAGCCAGCGAGTTGTCGATGGGGCAATTATCGCGCACCTGGCAAATGTTGCTAAAAGCCACCAGTGAAATACGCATCGCACCCGATCCATTGGCAGCGGCCGAAATGGCGTTGATCCGGCTTTGTGTGGCGACTGATCTGCCGTCACCGGAGGCGGCTGCAAAAGTATTGGCAGGCGGGGCAGAGGGCCAAGTTGCTCCGGCTTCGAAACCTGCTGCCTCGACCAATAAAACACCGTCTGCATCTTCTGCTGCCTCGGCAAGCGAGCCAGTGGCGAGCCAATCCACCCAACCTGCGCCAAATGACGGCCCGCGTATGCAGGCACAAGGCAATTTGGAAACAGTGACATCGCCACAAATGGTTGTTGCACCGCCGGATGAACCGCCAGAAGAACAACCCGAAACTGAACTGAACCGCTTTGAAGACTTGCTCAAATTTTTGGAAGCTGAACGCGAAATTGAGGTATTGAGCCAATTGGAGCGTTATGTGCGTCTGGTCAGTTATCAGCCCGGCGCGATCACCTTTGCGCCCGAAGGTAACGTGCCGGAAAAATTGCCGGCCGAACTATCTGGGCAGTTGCAAAACATTACCGGCCGGCGCTGGCTGATCAATATGGATAGCCGGGCGCAAGGGGCGGAAACTATCGCGAACGTCCGAAAACAAGACCAAGAACAAGACCGCAAAAATGTGCTGGCTGATCCATCGGTTCAAGCGATTTTGGAAGTATTTCCGAAAGCCGAAATTGTCCGGGTGTTTGATCCTCAGAAAGACCGATCACCAGATGGAGACTCATCATGAAAGATCTAAGCGGCTTGATGAAACAAGCCAAAGAGATGCAAGAGAACATGGCCGCCGCGCAAGAGAAACTGGCCGAACTGGAAGTAGTTGGCGAGGCGGCTGGTGGCATGGTCACCGTGACCTTGAACGGCAAGGGCGAAGCCAAACACCTAAAAATTGAACCGACATTTTTGGTGCCATCTGAGGCCGAAGTGCTCGAAGACCTGATTGTTGCGGCCCTCAACGATGCCCGGCGCAAAGTGGACGTGTTGGCCCGCGAGCAAATGGCGGCGGCAGCTGGCCCGCTCGGCTCGATGATGCCACCCGGCATGAAATTACCGTTTTAGGAAACTGATGCCCCAGACGTCTGCCGGCCCGCAAATTGAGCAATTGATCACCCTGCTGTCCCGCCTGCCGGGGCTGGGTCCCCGTTCGGCTCGGCGCGCCGTGTTGCACCTGATCCGTAAAAAAGAAGGGCTGTTGATCCCGCTCGGGCGAGCCATGAACGAGGCGGCTGAGCATATTGTTTCTTGTCAGCAATGCGGCAATATCGATGTGCGTAATCCGTGCGCCATTTGTGCCGCACCGGGCCGCGATCAATCCATTTTGTGCGTGGTCGAACAAGTCGGCGATCTGTGGGCGCTGGAGCGAGCCGGCGCGCACCGGGGGCGTTACTTTGTGCTGGGCGGCGTATTGTCGGCCATTGACGGGGTGCGGCCCGATGATCTGCACATAGACCGCTTGTTGGCATTGGCTTCTGGTTCAGAAGTGCGCGAAGTCATTTTGGCTCTAAACGCCAATGTAGACGGAGCCAGCACGGCGCATTATTTAGGTGATGCGCTGGCCAAAATTGGTGTGCAAGTGTCCTCGATTGCCCGGGGTGTGCCGGTCGGCGGCGAGCTGGATTATCTGGACGACGGCACCTTGGCCGCTGCTTTGCATTCTCGCAAATCCATGTAGGGCATCGCTTCTAGCTAACACCCTTCTCGCGCGTCATTGCACGGCTTGTCCGGGCAATCCAGCAAGCTAACCCTAATCATTGCAACATGACTGGATCACCCGGACAAGCCGTGTGATGACGAATGAGTACAGTTGTTTGCAAACCTATGTAGGGTTCAAGACGGCTCAAGGCGCAGCAGTTTTCCTGATTTGGTCAGTAAATATAAAAACCCATCCGGGCCTGAGCGGACATCGCGGATTTTTTCTTTTAAGGCAACCAACAAGCGTTCTTGTCCGGCCTCGGTTTCGCCATCCAGTTCAATGCGCCGCAAATGTTTACCGGCCAACGCGCCGGAAAACAAATCTCCATTCCAGTTTGAGAATTTCTCACCTTCGTAAAAATCTAACCCGGAAGGGGCAATCGATGGCACCCAATGCAAGACAGAATCAACCATGCCAGGTAGTTCGGTAAACTCGGAAATGACCTTGCCAGTATAGCCCATACCAAACGTGGCTTTCGGCCAACCGTAATTGCCACCTTTTTGCAAGATATTGATCTCGTCACCGCCTTTGGGGCCGTGTTCACTTTCCCAGATTACGCCGGTGGTTGGGTGTAAGGTCAGCCCTTGCGGATTGCGGTGACCATAGCTCCAAACCTCTGGCGCGCCGTCTACGCCATCGGCAAATGGATTATCATCCGGCACGCTTCCATCCAAGTTCAGACGAATAATTTTGCCAAAATGACTGTGCGGGTTCTGGGCCTCATGCAGCCAGTTAAACCCTTCGCCAATACTGGCATAAAGGTGTCCCGCATCGTCCAACACAAAGCGCGAGCCAAAATGCGCGCCTTTTTTCTTCTCAATTGTGTTGGCTTGAAACAAGGTTTTCAGGCCGGTCAGCTCATTGCCGCGCAAAATCGCGCTGGCAATCGCTGTGTGGTTTTGATCGTTGGTCCCTTCGGCAAATGAGAGGAAAATCTGCCCATCAGTGGCAAAATCCGGTGACAATGCCAGATCAAGCAAGCCGCCTTGACCCGAGACTAAAACCTCTGGCCCGCCGGGAATGGCCGTGATCTGGCCGGTTTCGGCTGAGACCCGAACCACTTGCCCGGTTTTTTCGGTGATCAAAAAGTCACCGTCCGGCAAAAAGGCCAGCGCCCACGGATCGCTGAGTTGATCGGTGATCTGCACCACATCAAAACGGGCTTGTTGGCTGGTCTCCTGGTGGATAATGGCAAACTGGTTATCGTCAGTTTGTGCCGCATTGCTGGCTTCTGGTGCGCCACAAGCCACAAGGCTTAGGCTTGCCGCCAGAACGGATATGGTACGCAACAGTGACGATTTCATGAGGGTTTTCCTTTGACCAGAACCATGGGGGGTTTTGCATCAGCTTCAAGTGATTGGGGTTCTACGTCAACATCGCTGATCTTGCCGGCTCGTTTGCCAATGCGCGAGGTTGAGGTCAGCAAATCACTAATGTCTTTTTCGGTTAGTTTGAAATGGCGGTCCAGTTTTGTTGCGCGGTCTTCGAGCAATTGCACGTCCTTCATCATCAGACCCACTTCGCGTTGGATCAAATGAGCTTGTTCGCGCATACGTGCGTCTTTCATGAGGGAAGAGATGGTCAGCAGCGTGGCCATAAAAGTGGTTGGCGAAACGATCATTACTTTGGTCGTGAAAGCCAACTGGATCAGCTCGGGAAAGTGCGCGTGCAGGTCGGCATAAATCGCCTCGGACGGCAAAAACAACAGGGCGGTATCAGTGGTTTCCCCGGGCAGCAGATATTTGGCGGCAATATCTTTGATATGTTTCTTGATGTCGGTGCGTAAGGCCGCCGCCGCCTGTTTGCGAAACACATCATCCGGTGCGTCTTGCAAATTACGCCAGCTTTCCAGTGGGAATTTGGCATCGACCGCGATCCCTTCGGCCCCATTGGGCAGATGGATCAGGCAATCGACCCGCTTGGCATTGCTTAAACTTTTTTGAAACTCATAGGCGCCGGGTGGTAGGCTGTCTTCGACCATGTCCTGCATCCGCATTTCGCCAAACGCGCCCCGGCTTTGCTTATTCGACAAGATGGATTGCAAGCCACTGACTTCGTGGCCCAGTGCCTCGATATTTTTCTGCGCCCGATCGATCACCGCCAGCCGTTCGCCGAGGCTCTTCAAATTCTCATGGGTTTTTTCGCGGGTTTCTCCAAGGCTATCGCCCATGCGTTTGCCAAACGCATCCAGACGTTCTTCCAGATTACGTTTCAGATCGCTATTGCCGGTTTGGGCATTGGTCTGAAGCAACTCAAACGCCCCTTGCATCTTGGTCTGGTTTTCGACCAATACGGCCAATTGCTCTTTGAGACGATCATCACCCTGACCGGTGCGGCGCAGCACCAGCATCACCAAAAGCACCGCGATAAAAATCACCAACAGCCCCACCGCAACGGCGATGGTCAGGGGATCAACATTGATGTTCGTCAATTGTTCTTGCATTTATCTGTTTATATCTGATTCGTTGCCCCCGGCTAATCTTGACGAAACGGCCCAGCCCCACCAAATTGCCCGCATGACCATACAAAAAATCCTGACTGTCCCCAATCCTGTGCTGAAACAAGTGTCGCGCCCGGTGAAAACCATGGACGACCAGATGCGCAAATTGATGGATGACATGCTGGAGACCATGTATGATGCGCCGGGCATTGGTCTGGCTGCCATTCAGGTGGGCATTCCTTTGCGGGTCATTGTGATGGACCTAGCCGGTCCGGATGAAGAGCCAGCCCCAATGTATTTTGCCGACCCGGAAATCCTCGAGGACGTAGAGGAAATGCGCCTGTGGGAGGAGGGTTGCCTGTCGGTCCCTGACTTTTACGAGGAAGTGGAACGCCCCGAGCGGATCAAACTAAAATATATGGACTATCACGGCAAAGAGGTGATCCAGTGGGTTGATGGTCTGTTCGCGACCTGTATCCAGCATGAAATGGATCACTTAAACGGCGTGTTGTTTATTGATCATCTATCGCGCTTAAAGCGCCAGCGCGCGGTTCGCAAGGTCCAAAAGGCCGAGCGGGATCGGGCCATCGAGGCTGCCGAGTAGCTATGACCTTGCGCCTTGCTTTCATGGGTACGCCGGATTTTGCGGCTGCGACCCTTGGTGCATTGATCGCGGCTGGTTATGATATTGCTTGCGTTTATACCCGCGCACCGCAGCCGGCGGGACGCGGTAAAAAAGAGCAAAAATCAGCCGTTCACCAGATGGCCGACGCACTGGACTTGCCGGTTCGCACCCCTAAATCCCTGCGCGGTCCCAAGGCCCAAGCCGCCTTTGCCGAATTGCAAGTCGATCTGGCCGTAGTGGTGGCCTATGGGCTGATCCTTCCCATCGAGGTTTTGCAAGCGCCCCGACTGGGCTGCTTTAATTTGCATGGTTCGGCCCTGCCACGATGGCGCGGCGCAGCACCGATCCAACGAGCCATTATGGCCGGCGACAGCCAAACGGCGGTGCAAGTCATGCAAATGGACGAAGGGCTGGATACCGGCGACATTCTATTGTCCGAAACCTTACCCATCGCGGCGGACGACACAGCAGGCAGTTTGCACGACCGGATGATGCTGATCGGGGCCGATTTGATGGTCCGCGCGGTAATTGCCGCCGAGCGCGGCTCGCTGGTCCGGGCAGTGCAAAACACTGATGGCGTCACGTATGCCCACAAAATCGACAAGGCAGAAGCCCGAATCGACTGGCAGTTCCCGGCCCGCCAACTGGATTGGCACATTCGCGGCCTGTCGCCATTTCCCGGTGCGTGGTGCGAGTTGATCACTGCCAAAGGACCAAAGCGGGTCAAAGTGTTGCTCAGCGAGTTGGCGAGAGGGTCGGGCCAACCGGGACAGATACTGGATGATCAACTGACCATCACCACCGGCGAGGGCGCATTGCGCCTGTTACAAGTGCAAGCCGCCGGGGGGCGCGCCCAAAGCGGGGCCGACTTTGTGCGAGGGCAACACCTGACCCGAG
>JAJFFR010000260.1 GCA_021776555.1 Robiginitomaculum sp. | reverse complement strand
CTGACCATTCCAATTACCTTACGCGGACGCTTCAAGTTCTAGAAGGCCCGGCCATCCACAACATTATCAACCCCGGTGACTTGTGCGCCGGGGTTTTTCTTTGCAAGGTCCAAGTATGAAACATGATCTTCCTTTATCCGGTGCCGTGGCCCCGGGCTTTGAGCCGGTTCGCAATGAATTTGCTGCTTTATTTACCGAAGAATTAGAGCGCGGCGGCGGATTGTGCATCTATGCAGGTGGTGATTTGGTGGTTGATTTGGTCGGTGGTTGGGCCGATCGAGCTTGTGAAACTGCCATGAGCGACAATCATCTAGTTCCGGTATTTTCCTGTTCCAAGGCCGTTTCGGCTTTGGTTCTGGGCTGGGTGGTGGAACAAGGTGATCTTTCCTATGAGCAAAAAGTCTCTGACTTGTGGCCCGAATTTGCCGCCCACGGCAAGGGCGACCTTACTGTCGCGCAAGTCCTATCCCATCAGGCCGGATTAAGCGGATTTCGCGCACCATGGGATGCGGCCGATTGGTTCGATTGGCAAAAAACCGTGGACCGGCTGGCCAGTATGGAACCCCTTTGGCCGCTGGGTGATGGCTCGGGTTATCACCCGGTCAGCTGGGGATATTTGGCCGGCGAGATTGTCATTCGGGCCACGGGTGGGCGGACCATTGGCAGTATTTTACGCGAAGAATTTTGCCAGCCCAATGATCTGGATTTCTGGATTGGCTTGCCGGACGAACAACATGATCGCGTGGCTCAAACCTCCAAACCAACCAGTATTCCGTCCGGCTTTGCTCAAATGAATGAAGTGCAAAAACTGGCCTTTATGATGCCGTGGTCTTCGCCGGGACGAAAAGGCGGCGCAGCATGGCGGCGCATGGAAATCCCTTCGGCCAATGGACACGGCACGGCCAAGGCCATGGCGGGACTGATGCGCGTTTTGGCTGAAGATGGCGCGTTGAACGATCGCAAAATGCTCTCTAACGCAGTTCAAGCCGAAGCCGTAACAGAACGCATTGCCGGCAAAGACCGGGTGCTACCCCATGATTTGAGCTTCGGCGTTGGCCTGATCCGCAACACACCGGGACGCTTGGTGTATGGCCCCGGCCTGCACACAATCGGCCATACCGGTTTTGGCGGCTCGGTTTTGTTTGCTGACCCGGATGCCAAAGTTAGTTTTGGCTATGTCACCACCAAACAAGACAGCCAATTGGTCAAGGATGTGCGCGCCGCACGGCTCACCGCCGCGCTGTATGAATGTTTGTGAAGGTGGTTTGAAGGCAAAGCACTGGACCCCGGCTCAAGGCCGGGGACCGAAAACCGGGTGAACGGTCCCCGGCCTTGAGCCGGGGTCCAGTGACATATGGCTTGTCCCAATTGGCGAAAACTTATGTGGCTGACGTCGATCTGGACCCTCCGGTCAAGCCGGAGGGTCCACAACCAACTACCCAAACCGCCGATCCAGCCAATTGACCATCAGTTTCGACAATTGTTCTGGGGCTTCCCATTGGGTCCAGTGACCGCATTCGGGGATAATGTGAACCTCCAGATCGGCAATCCGGTCTTCCATGCCGTCGATCAGTTTTGGGGGAAGGAAAAAATCGAGATCAGCCCCGATCATCAAGCTGGGTTGGTGAACCGTATAATCGACGCCCTCCATACGCTGCCAATTGGCCGTAAGGTTTCGATATAAATTGATCCCGCCAGTATAGCCCGAATGAGCATAGGCTTCGGCGTAGATTTTACGCTCGCTAGCTGGCATGACCAATGCACTTTCCTCGGCACCTTGGAATTTGGCAAAGCGTTTCAAAAAATGGGTGGCAGCAGCCGGAGTTCTGGATAGTTTGCGCGGCGGGGGTTTGCCGAAAATGAAGTCAAAAAACTTGGCTTCATGACCTTCGAAAACGCTTTCCGCCAAACCCGGCTCTTGAAAGCACACAATGTAATTGTCATCGCCATAAGATTGCCGGAACAACTCAATCGGATCAGATGGCGCGCGCGGACTGTGCGGCGTGTTGACCCCGATCAATCCCAACACGCGATCCGGCACCAAAAGAGCGGCGGGCCAGCTAATGAACCCGCCCCAGTCATGGCCAACCCAAATGGCTTTTTTCACGCCCAAAGCATCCAGCAAGCCGGTCATATCAGCCAGCAAAATATCAATGCCATAAACTGATGGATCTTTGGGTGCATCGGAATGGCCGAAGCCGCGCAAATCAGGTGCAATGACCTGATACCCGGCCTCAGCCAAAGCGGCGATTTGATGTTTCCACGAGCGGGCTAATTCGGGCCAACCATGCAGCAACAAGACCGGCACACCATCTTTTGGCCCTGATACATGCACCGATAGTTCAATTTGGTTTGTGGTAATCCGAACTGGATCTGGAAAACTCATTTTGGCACAATCTCCTGGCGCATATCCCCTCGGGTCATGTCCCAAGTGTAGACCGCCAATCCGCCCCAGATCAGCACAAAGGTCAAGATCGATTGCCAAGTGAAGGTCTCACCATACCAAATGGCTAACCCAAATTGCATGGATGGGGCCAGATATTGGATCAAGCCAACCGTGGATAGGCTAAGCCTTCGCGCGCCATAGGCAAACAAAAACAATGGGATGGCTGTGAACAACCCACCAAAGGCCAGCAAAGCCGGCAGGTGCCAAGAGTTTGAAAACAAATGCCCCTGTCCAGAGGATTGCAGCCAGAATATGCCGATCAGGAAAAACGGCGACAGCACCAGAGTTTCGACAAACAGGCCGGGACCAGCTTCGGCTGCCACTGTTTTGCGTAACAGGCCGTAAAACCCGAACGTCAGTGCCAGAGATAATGCCAGTACCGGCACGGCGCCGACCAGAATTACCTGATTGATTACACCCAAAGCGGCCAAGCCCACGGCAATCCAGCGTAACCGGCTCAAACGCTCTTGTAGGAACACCAGCCCCAACACCACATTGACCAGCGGGTTGATATAATACCCCAAACTGGCCGCCGCGATCTGATCATTCATCACGGCCCATGAATAGGCAAACCAGTTAAAGGCAATCAGCAAGGAACTTACCGATAAGATACCCAAGGTGCGTGGCTGTTTCAGCAAAGCATGCACTTCGGCCATTCGGCCCAAGGCGATCAACCACAGACCAACAAACAAGCAGGCCCATATCGAACGATGCATCGCCACTTCAAACGGAGTGGCTGGATCCAGAAATTTGAAATAAATTGGGGAAATTCCCCACAGCACAAAAGCGGCCAGTGTAGCCAGAAAACCTGCTCTGGTTTCCCCATTCATGCGATCAATATGCCGCGATTTAAGGCCAGTTCGGCAATCTGTACCGCGTTAAGCGCCGCACCTTTGCGTAAATTGTCGGAAACCACCCACATGTTCAGACCGTGTTTGACGGTTTTGTCTTCGCGGATGCGCGATACATAAACCGCAAATTCGCCAGTAACTTCAACCGGGGTGACGTATCCACCGTCTTCGTGTTTGTCGATGATCATCAGGCCAGGGCTTTCGCGCAGCAGACTGCGGGCCTGTTCGGCGCTCATCGGCTTGGCTAGTTCCAGATTGATCGCTTCGGCATGACTGACAAACACCGGAATGCGGACGCAAGTGGCGTTCACCTTGATCTTTGGGTCGAGGATTTTGGCCGTCTCATCGACCATTTTACGCTCTTCTTTGGTATCGCCACTGCCGTCCTCCAAAAACACATCCACTTGTGGAATGGCGTTAAAGGCGATGCGTTTTGGAAACTCTTCGGCCTCCACCACGTCGGTCACAAACAAGCCTCTGGTCTGGTTCCACAATTCATCCATCGCCGCTCTACCGGCCCCGGAAGTAGATTGGTAGGTGGCTACATTGATCCGCTTGATCCCGACCTCGTCATGAATGGGCTTTAGGGCAACCATCATCTGAATGGTCGAGCAATTCGGGTTGGCAACGATGCCTTTTTCCCGTGCTTTCAAAATGGCTTCCGGGTTCACTTCTGGCACGATCAGCGGCACATTTTCATCCATGCGCCATGCTGAAGAATTATCAATAACCAACGCCCCGTCACGCGCTGCGCGCGGCGCCCACTGACGCGCCACGTCACCGCTGGCCGCCATAAACACCAGATCAACCGTAGAGAAATCAAAAGTTTCGATATCTTGGCATTTTATGGTTTTGTCGCCAAAGCTGATTTCGCGCCCCAGACTTTTGCGGGAGGCCAGCGCAAACATTTCGGCGACCGGAAACAACCGCTCATCCAAAACGGTCAGCATTTCGCGCCCGACATTTCCAGTGGCACCAATTACCGCGACATTGATAGACATGAACCTAGACCTTGTATTGGGGAGATAATCTTCTTCCCATAGCAAATCTTGCCCAGCTCCGGCAATCTATTTGACAGTGGCATGCCCAATTTTTCTCTAAAGAGGCCAATCTTTTACCTAAAGAGGAACGTCACCTTCAAACTCTAGTTCTATCGGGCCACTCATCAGGACATGATCATCGCTTTTACGCCATTCAATCATCAGTTCGCCGCCATCAACCACCACTTTGGCGGCGCGGTCGGTCAGGCTTTGGCGGTGCGCGGCGACCAAGGCGGCACAAGCGCCCGAGCCACAGGCCTTGGTCAGGCCCGCGCCGCGTTCCCACACCCGTAGGCGGATTTCGCCCCGCGAGATGATTTGGGCAAAGCCGATATTGGCTTGTTCGGGGAACAGGGGATGAAATTCCAACATCGGCCCCAAAGTCTCAACGGGAACAGTTTCCAGATCATCGACAAAAAACACCGCATGCGGATTGCCCATATTGACCGCACCGGGCAGCGCCAGAACTGGGTCATCGACCGGGCCGATTTTCAAATCAATCCGCCGCGTGTCCATGCGTTCTTCGAGCGGGATGTCTTCCCAACCCAGACGCGGCTTGCCCATATCAACACAGATTTGCCGCTCGCCAATTCGGGTCGCGGTCAACACGCCGCCTTTGCTATCAATAAATAGCTCCGACACGCCGGTTTCTTCCATGATCAACCAAGCAACACAGCGCGTGCCATTGCCACACGCCCCGACCTCGGTTCCTTCCGCATTCCATATCCGCATAAAGAGGTCAGCCCCGGGGGCTTCGGGTTGTTCCAAAGCCAGCACTTGGTCACAGCCAGCCCCGGTTTTTGAATGGCTGATCGCCTTGATTTGCTCGATACTCAGATGCAGGGGACCATCTAGCGCCCGCGCATCAAAAATGGCAACTTCGTTACCGCATCCATTCATCTTCCAAAACTTCATATCAGATAATTTAATGTAAGCCCCCCTTTAACCCAAGCCTTGATTGCGTAGAGTGGCAAATAAATCTGCCTTCCTCACATAAGGACACCTAAAATGAAAAACTGGATTGTCGGCGCTGCCACCCTTGCCATCACTGCATGTAGCCCATCGACGGAGACCGAAGGCCCAATGACAAAAACCGAAACCGCCGACAGCCCGGCCGAAACCCAAATGGTTGAGCAGACCGAAGGCGATAGCCGAATCTGGCTAGAAGAAGTGACCGGCGAAAAACCGCTAAACTGGGTGCGCGGCGAAAACGAGCGCTCTCTGGCCCGGCTGGAGCAAGACTCGCGCTTTGCCAATCTGAACAATCAGGCATTGGCCATCGTCAATGCGACTGACAAAATCGATTATGGTCAGCATCGCGGCGGTTATGTCTATAATTTCTGGCAGGATGGGACCCACGTCCATGGTCTATGGCAACGCGCCACGTTGGACGATTATGCCTCTGACGATCCGGATTGGGATGTATTGGTGGATTTTGACGCCCTTTCGGAAGCCGAAGGTGAAAACTGGGTCTATAAAGGCGTGACCTGTATGGCCCCTGCTTATGAAAAATGCATGCTAACTCTTTCCCGGGGTGGCAAGGATGCTGCGGTGCGCCGCGAGTTTGATATCGCCAGCAAATCATTCGTCGAAGATGGCTTTGTGGTGCCCGAATCCAAGGGCGGCGTTGAATGGGTTGATGCAGATACCCTGCTGGTCGCCACCGATTGGGGCGGCGAAACCATGACTAGTTCAGGCTACCCGTTTGTGGTGAAGCTATGGACGCGCGGCACCGAATTGGCGGAGGCGCGCGAAGTGTTTCGCGGTCAAGCAGACGATGTAGGCGTGTTTCCATTTCGGGTGGAGATGGGCGATGAAGCTTTCATGTTTGCGGCTGAAGCTGATACTTTTTACGATACCGGTTGGTGGTATTTGCCTGAAAATGGCGACCCATTACAGATACCTGTGCCGTCCAAAACCAATTTTCAAGACGTGTTTGCCGGTCAGGCCATTCTTTCGCTGGACGAAGCTTGGACCCATGACGGCCAAACTTGGCCCAAAGGCACAACCGTTTCATTTGATCTGAAAGCATTTGTGGCAAATGGAGCCATTGAAGCGGTTTTTGAGGTGGCGACCCCCGATGCCCGCTCATCGGTCGACAACATTTCTGCTGCCAAATCCCATCTGGTCATCACCATGCTGGAAAACGTCAATTCCCGAGTGTTTGCCTATAGCTTTGATGGGGCTGCATGGTCAGCCGAACCATTATCGCTTACTGAAAATGGCAAGATCAGCATTTCGTCGATCAATGCCCACTCTGATATTGTGTTGGCCAATCTCGAGAGCTTTTTAACACCCGACAGTTTGGTCATGGTGGATGTCACCAACGACACCTCGCAAGTGATCCGCTCGCTGCCTGACCGGTTTAACACCAAGGATTTGGTGGCCGAACAATTGCAGGCCACTTCCAAAGATGGCACCCAAATCCCGTATTTTGTGGTGCGGCACAAAGATACAAAAATGGACGGAAACACACCGACTCTGCTGTATGGCTATGGTGGATTTCAGGTGAATATGCAACCTTCATACTCCGGGACATTGGGCAAGCTCTGGCTAGAAAATGGCGGCGCATACGTGCTGGCGAACATCCGGGGCGGCGGCGAATTTGGACCAGACTGGCATCAGGCTGGCCTGAAAATGAAACGCCAGTCGATCTATGATGATTTCATCGCGATCGCCGAAGATCTGATTGCCAGCGGCCTAACCAGTCCAAAACATTTGGGTATTCGTGGCGGCTCCAATGGCGGCTTGTTGATGGGCGTGATGTATACGCAACGACCGGATCTGTGGAATGCGGTGCTGTGTCAGGTGCCATTACTTGATATGTTACGCTTTCACAAATTATTGGCTGGGGCTAGCTGGATGGGTGAATACGGCAATCCGGAAGACCCGGACGAAGGCGCGTTTTTGGCCTCGATTTCGCCCTATCATAATGTGAATGCAGCGCGGGACTATCCAGAAATTTTCCTGATGACCTCAACCAAGGACGACCGGGTCCACCCGGGCCACGCCCGCAAAATGGGGCACCTGTTGCAGGAACTGGACAAACCATTTTTGTATTACGAGAACATTGATGGCGGTCATTCAGCCGCCGCCAATTTGAAAGAAACAGCCCGCCGCGAAGCATTAGGTTATATCTTTTTGATGCAGCAATTGATGGATTAGTTGGAGCTTTTCACATCCCCAATTGAAAGCGAATCTAACCCCGGAAAAATACGGGCGCCCGGGGCGATTCGACGTAAAATCGGTTGGAAACAACAACGACTTTACCTGTAGCTACCGACCCCAACCCTACAGAGAGTGATGCTCATAATACCGCAACACGCTCATATTTTTCTTCCAAAGACACTAATTTGTTGCAAATTAGTCATACATTACGAAATATTCACCCTCAACTTATGCAACCCCCTCACTTCTATTTGACCACTCATCGCGGAAGGGTCACATTTTCGTGAGAATTGCAGAGGACAACCAAGCAACACTCGTTGTCGGTTGATACGTTTGCAATTTTTTGGGGGGGGTGCGCGTTGAGATAAAGCTCAACAAAAATCCCATATTTGATTGAACATGAATTGAGATGGGAGCCACTCAATGAAAACTACGCATTTAATTAAGCGTCTATTACAGACATCTGCCATTGTTGCTGTTGGGTTAAACAGTGCTTATGCCCAAGATGCGGCGACTGATGCTGCCGAGGAAGAAGCCAAGGGGAAACGGGACACAATTGTTGTCACCGGTTCACGGCTTAAAACTGACGCCTTTAGTAGTGGCGCGCCGATTGAGGTGTTGACCATCGAAGAGGCCCAACTAGAAGGCATCGGCGATGTCGGTACCTTGTTGCAGACCGCAACAGTTGCGTCTGGTTCACCGCAGGTAACATCCGCCACATCCGCACAGTTTGTGCAAAACGGTGGTGTAGGCTCCACTACAGTTTCTTTGCGTGGCTTGGGTGCCAACCGGACGCTGTCCCTCATTAACGGACGCCGCGCTGGTCCATCGGGAACTCGTGGTGGTGTTTCATCATTTGATGTGAATTCCATTCCTTTGTTGTCTTTGGAACGTGTTGAAATTCTGAAAGATGGCGCATCTTCGATTTATGGTTCAGACGCGGTTGCTGGTGTGGTCAACTACATCACTGACAAATCAGACAGCAAGTCTATTGATT
>JAJFFR010000259.1 GCA_021776555.1 Robiginitomaculum sp. | reverse complement strand
ACATGGCAGCTTCAGCCTCGATACCGCCAACACCCCAGCCCAAAACGGACAGGCCGTTGATCATGGTGGTGTGGCTGTCAGTGCCGACCAAGGTGTCGGGATAGGCAATTGTCTCGCCGTCTATTTCGTTGGTCCAGACGGTCTGGGCTAGATATTCCAAATTGACCTGATGGCAGATGCCGGTGCCCGGTGGCACAACGCGCAGGTTTTTGAAGGCAGAACCGCCCCAGCGCAAGAACGTATAACGCTCCTGATTGCGTTCATATTCGCGAGCCACGTTTTTCTCGAAACTGTCGATATGGGCGAAATTATCAACCATCACCGAATGATCAATGACCAGATCAACCGGTACCAATGGATTGATTGCTTCGGCTCCAGCGCCCAGTTCTACTGATGCGTCTCGCATGGCGGCCAGATCAACCACGGCTGGAACGCCGGTGAAGTCTTGCATCAACACGCGGGCTGGAGAAAAGGCAATTTCGTGATTGGATTTTTGTTGATCCAGCCATGCGGCCACTGCTGCAATATCTGCTTTGGTGACGTTCACTCCGTCTTCATTCCGCAACAGATTTTCCAACAGGACTTTTAGCGAAAATGGCAGGCGTGAAATGCCATCCAACCCATTTGCCTCGGCTTTTTTCAGGTCAAAATAGACGTAAGCTTGGCCGTCTACTTCTAAGGAGGAGCGACATTGATAACTATCGGGATGAGACATTTTTATTCCTTACCTGTTGCCGAATTCATTCTTCGGCTCTTTTGGGGGAGATTCGTTTGCCACATTCTACAGGAGCCGGGGCGGGTGGTCCATTGGCGTTGTCGCAATTGCACCTCACGTTAACTTGCCCCTAACCAAGTCCTGCCAGAGTTTACCGACGATTAACCATAAATTTCGCAAAAGCAGAATCGCTTGACCCTGATGAAAATTGATCCCCATGCGGCATTGCTCGCCGCCCAAAATTTACGCACCAGTGAAGTTTCGGCCCGAGGCCGCTCGGCCTCAGCCAATTTCTTTGCAGAGTTACGCAAAGCAGAGCCGGGCAATATCCCAGCGCGTCCAGCACAGGTGGACAAACAAACGGCCAGTTCAGTAAAGAGCGAAACCGCAAAGCCTGAAATGGCCGCAAAGGCTTCCCAATCTGGTTTTGTGCCGGTTCGTGAAGCACCGATGCGCGGCCTTGATCCGGCTCGCCCCCTGCCACCGGGGTCTTTGTTAAACATTCTAGTCTAGCGCCCGGCGCTTAAACCCCAAAAATTTTGTGCGGCAATTTGGCACTGGCAAGTTCAGTTTCAGACCCCATGTCTTTAACTGAAATCCATGGAGAACGAAAACATGAAAAGATCGACCACGTTACTTTTATCACTGGCTGGCTCAGTGGCCGTTTTGGGTTTGGCCTCGTGCGAGCACTACGCAAAACCAGCAGCAGAAGAGGCTGCGGCCCCTGTTGCAAACAGCGGACCTGCCAACAAAGGTCCGGAGTCTGGCAGTCGTAAATTGGAAATGCAAAGGGCCAAGTTTGCTGCAATGGATACCGACCAGGATGGTTTTCTTAGCGCCGCCGAGCATGAAGCGGACCACAATGATAAATTCAAGTTGTTTGACGGGGATGGTTCCGGTGCATTTGATGTCGATGAATTTCTAGCCGTTCGCATGGGTCCGGGTCCGAAAGAAGGCGGACAGGGCAAGAAAATGCAGAAAATGCAAATGAAGAAGAAGCAAAAGTTTGCCAAAATGGATGCAGATGGCAGCGGCGATGTGACCTTGGCAGAATTGCAGGCCTTTTCCGACGCAAAATTCTTGATGGTGGATACCGATCAGGATGGGTCCGTTTCTTTTGCCGAGTTCAAAGCTCATAAATCCGCCCATGCTGGCAAAGGAAAAGGAAAAAACAAGCACGGAAAAATGAAGGCCAAGTTTGCTAAAATGGATACCGATCAGGATGGGGTGATGAGCGGATCAGAACATGATGCCGCTCATCTGGTGCCATTTGTAACGCGAGATCTAAATGGCGACGGCACGCTTTCGGCGGTTGAATGTGAAGCGGCTCGTGAAGGCTGGTCAGCCGAGAAGATTGCCAAGACCATTGCCAAACATGAAGCGATGGACAGCGATCACGACGGCATCCTGACCCAAGACGAGTTTCTGGTTAAAGCCAGATCAGGTTTTGCCTCGGCTGATACCGATGCTGATGGTTCCGTAAGCTGGGATGAGTTTCACGCCCATCACAAAGCGAAAATGAAATAGGTTTTGTTGGACTGACCGAGAAGGGGGCTGGCAGCGATGCTGGCCCTTTTTTTATTTAGGTTCTTCGGTTTCGTCCTGTTTCATGTATTTGAGCATTAAGGGCATATTAGCCATGGCAAACAACAGGGTCAGCGGCAAAAATCCGAATACCTTGATATTGACCCAAGTGCTTTCATCGAAAGAGCGCCAGATAAATTCATTTAGGCCCGCCAGAAACACAAAAAAACCGGTCCAGCGCCACGTCAGTTTGGCCCAGACCGCATCGGGCATTTCAAAGGCACCATCAAACACGGTTTTTAAGAACCACGAACCAACCAAGGCACCGCCGCCCAACGCACTGGCAAACAGTAAATAGATAATGGTTGGCTTCATTTTGATGAAGTCAGGGTTTTTGAAATAAAGAGTAAGGCCGCCAAACACCACGATCAACACCAAGGTGACCACCGGCATAGGCCGGATGCGCCGGGTTTGTAGCCAAGAAATCAACAGAGCAATCGCAGTGGTCACCATGATCACAGCAGTGGCGATATAGATATTGTTGTCAGTCAGGCGATAGGTTGCAAAAAAAGCAATCAATGGCCCAAGGTCGAGTAATAGCTGGCTATTTTTCATGAGTAAGCGCTCCAATTATCCCAATTGCATCAAAATCAGCCCGGCGGCAAGAATGAATGCGGCGATGATCCTTCTTCTGCCAAATGCTTCACGCAAGACCAATACGCCCAAAATGGCTCCGAACACCACACTGGTTTCACGAAGCGCGGTGATCTCGCTGATATCAGCCATCCGCAAGGCTAAAAGGCTAAGGCCATACCCGAAAAAGCTCATGACACCGGCAAAGCTGACCGTGCGCCATTCTTTTTGGCAAGCGGCAACAAAATTTGAAGATCGTCGGACCATTGCGGTGAGGGTGAGTGGTATCGCTTCTAGGGTAAAAAACCAGGCAACATAGCTCAAACCAGAAGTGGCCGCTTTGGCTCCTGCGCCATCATTGACCGTGTAAATGGCAATCATCAGTGCGGTTAGTAATGCCCAAAACAATGCTTTACGGTTGGCTGAATTGCTGCCGACCCGAAATTGAATCAAAGCCAGTGATGCAATACCAAGGCCGGCTAGTTTTAGCGGTGGGAAGCTTTCTTGTAGCAAAATGAACGCGCCAATCGCCGTCAGCAGAACGGAAACCCCGCGCATGATTGGATAGACGGCCGAAAAATCGCCGTGACCGAAAGCCCGAATGGTGGCGATTTGATACATCCAGTGAAACACAATGCCAATGGCCAGATGTTTGGCCGCCAATGGGGTCAATGGGGCAACAAAAAATAACAGAGGCAGGGCGATGATTCCGCTGGTGACATTGATCAAGGCTCGGTTGACCAACCGGTCGGCCGATTTTTTGACGAGCAGATTTACGTTGGCGTGCAAAAAAGCACTAATCAAAATAAATACAATAGCCAGCATGGCTGGTTACCTGATCAATCCAGCCATCGAACCCGCAAAGGCTTCGGCGTTGAATATCTCTAAATCGTCCACCGCTTCACCGATTCCAATGAAGTGAATGGGTAGCTGATATTTTTCGGCTACGGCAACCAAAACCCCGCCTTTGGCGGTACCATCCAGTTTGGTCATAACTAGCCCGGTTACCCCGGCGCGTTCGGAAAAAGCCTGGGTTTGGCTTAATGCATTTTGACCTACGGTGGCATCCAGCACCAGTAACACATGGTGCGGGGCGCTGGGGTCAAACTTTTTGATCACCCGAACGATTTTGCCCAATTCTTCCATCAAGCCTTGCTTGTTTTGTAGGCGACCTGCGGTGTCCATTAGCACCACATCGGTGCCATCTTTTTTGGCTTGGGTTAGCGCGTCAAAGGCCAATCCGGCCGCATCTGACCCCAATGGTCGCGACATGACTTTTGCGCCGGTACGTTTGCCCCAAACTTGTAATTGCTCAATCGCTGCCGCACGAAAGGTATCACCGGCCACTAGCAGAGCCGAGCCACCTTCGGCTTTGATGCGGGCTGATATTTTGCCCAAAGTGGTGGTTTTGCCGGATCCATTGACCCCGATAAACAACACCACTTGCGGCTTGGGTCCGGAAAGGTCCAACGGTTGTTCCAGCGGCACCATGGTATCGGCGATCAAGGTGGCTAGCTCTTCGCGCACTA
This sequence comes from Robiginitomaculum sp., assembly GCA_021776555.1. Taxonomy (GTDB): domain Bacteria; phylum Pseudomonadota; class Alphaproteobacteria; order Caulobacterales; family Maricaulaceae; genus Robiginitomaculum_B. The sequence continues at coordinate 17,170 of JAJFFR010000259.1, read as the reverse complement.
CTTGTTCATCGACTTCCTTGTCAAAGCGGTCTTTGGCGATTTGTTCGACAAACCGGGTGGCCAAAGGCGTGCCTAGATCAGACGTGATCAGCAGGTCTTCCAGTTCTTCCAGCGTTTCGGCATCGAGCTTGCGCTTGGTGAAGATGGCGCTGACGCCCTGACCCAGTTTGGATGAAGACCGGCGCAAACCCTTGGCCATGCGGCCAAAGAAGTTTTCTCTTGTTTCTGGATCGGATTCAGGGACTGGCTCTGGCTCTGGCTCTGGTTCAGGTTCAGGTTCAGGTTCAGGTTCAGGTTCAGGTTCAGGTTCAGGTTCAGGTTCAGGTTCAGGTTCAGGTTCAGGTTCAGGTTCAGGTTCAGGTTCAGGTTCAGGTTTAACAACTGAAGGAGTTTCTATGACTGGCTCGGATTTCGGTTCGGCAATGGGTTCTGGTTTGGGTGTCGGGGCAGGCTCGGGTTCCGGTACAGGTTCAATTTTGGGTTTTGGTTCAGATTTGACTTCCGGAATTGGCTCGGGAGTTGGTTCCGGTTCGGGAACTTCTTCAGGTTCAGGCTCCGGAATGGATTCTGGTTCTGCTGGCAGATTGAGTTTGGCTTCCAACTCCGCTTCCGGTGTTTGATTGAGCGCAAACATTTTGGTCAAAAAGCTGGGTTTCTTTTCGCCCTCGTCCGGTTCCGTATCTGGTTCTGGTTCCGTCTGCGGCGCAGAAACTTCTTCGCTCACCGGCTGTGGTGCAGGTGCCTCAGTTGGCTCTGCCGGGATTTCCTCAGGCTCGGACTGTTTGTCCTTATCTTTTTCCCAAAACCATTTCATTGGGCCAGTTCTCCAGAAAGACGTGTGCCATCGTGGGTTTGCAGTTGGACCGATATGATTGCGCCGGGCCGTGTGTTTTTGGCGTCTTTCACCTGAACTTGGCTAAAATCTGCCAAGCGTCCCTGACCAGATTTTTCCATCAAGACGTCGGCAGTTTTGCCCACATGATTTTGCAGGTGAGCTGCCAGTTGGTTTTGGCCCAATTGGCGCAAATGCGCGGCGCGAGCCGTAATGATTTTACGATCCAGTTGCGGCATCCGGGCGGCTGGGGTGCCGGTGCGCGGACTAAACGGAAAAACGTGTAAGTAGGCCAAATTGCATTCCTCGACCAGTGCCAGCGTGTTTTCAAACATCGCATCGGATTCGGTCGGAAACCCGGCGATCAGATCAGCACCCAAGGCAATCTCTGGCCGTGCTTCGTGCAATCGACCACAAAGCGCAATGGCATCTTCGCGGCTATGGCGCCGTTTCATCCGTTTCAGGATCATATTGTCCCCGGCTTGCAGGGACAGGTGCAGATGCGGCGCGATGCGTGGTTCAGTCGTGACCAGCTCAAACAGCTCGTCATCCATTTCAATGGCGTCGATTGAAGATAATCGCAGGCGCGGCAGATTAGGCGCACCGTGCAATATCTGTTTGACCAATCGGCCTAAGCGTGGCCGTCCCGGTAAATCATCCCCCCACGAGGTTAGATCAACCCCGCTCAACACCACTTCGCTGACCGCCTGTTCAGCCAGATGGGCGATTTGGCGGACCACTTCTCCGGCGGGAACCGAGCGCGCATTGCCCCGGCCATAGGGGATGATGCAAAACGTACAGCGATGATCGCAGCCGTTTTGCACTTCGACATAGGTTCTGGCTCGGGTTGAAAACGCGTCGATCAAATGTCCGGCGTTTTCGGTGATACTGGCAATATCATTGACCCGAACTCGCGGTGTTTCCGCATCGAACGCCCACGACTTACGTTGCATTTTTTCGGCATTACCCAGCACAAAATCCAACTCGTCCATATCGGCAAAGCTGTTCGGGTCGATTTGCACGGCGCAACCAGTGGCGACAATCCGCGCATCTGGATTGTCGCGGCGGGCCAATCGAATGGAGCGGCGGGCCGAGCGCACCGCTTCATTGGTCACTGCGCAGGTGTTGATTATGATCGTCTGGTCGTTGGTTGCCTTGCTGGCATGACCCATCATCACCTCAGATTCAAAGGTGTTCAGGCGGCAACCCTGTGTGATGATTTGCAAGTTTTTGGTCATGGACTGTTAAGTGGACGCGAAGTGCCAAAAGATCAAGGTACTGATGCACAACTGGCGACTAGCTGGGATCTGATATTTGTGGCTTTGCAGAGCGAACTGGCCCTTCGGTTATGGGCGGTTCAATATGTGCGCCGTAGCGCTTTCGCAACCAGATCGTCGGCCGTTCCACGAGGTAAACTGAGATGATGGCGGCCAACAGGCTACCCAAAACTGCAAATGCGATGGTGGCGCTGGTACTGGAGACGGTTCGACTCCAAAAATCTAGCATCACAAAATGCCAAAGATAAAGCGGATAGGACATTCGGCCCAGCCAAGCCAATGGCGTAAACTCCAGCCACGTCACGGCAAAACGTAACCCCGAATTGAAATAGAGATTACAGATCAAGATCAACAGTGCCGCACCTTGCACCGAGTAGCGGGCAATATTGCGAAATTCTGGATTGCGTATCCCCAAAGTGAGCAAGATCGCCGCACCGGCCAGTAGGGTGGGTGCCCAGCCGACAATCCATTTGCTCTGCAAAATTTGCGGCTTGGCATGCAGGAGTAAACTGGCCAGACAGCCCCACAAAATACTGTCCATCCGCGTGTCCGACATCATATAGGTATAGGTGTCAGCATCCAATTGGGTGCCAAACACAATCCAAGCGCGCCATAAAGGCGCGAACAAAACCAATGCGGTCACCGCCAACAAAGCCTGTTTCCACTTCTTGCCAAATGCGGCCAGCAAAAGCGGGAAGAACAGATAGAAATGCTCCTCCACCGCCAAGGACCAAAGCGGGTTCCACGACATATAGGTCTCGCCGATTCCGGCCGATTGCAAGGTGAGCAGGACATTCATTCCATAGCCAAGAGCGGCCACCAATTCATGCCAAGTGGGTTCGCCAAAGCCAAAACTACCGAACAAGGCACTGGACACCAACACCATGAATAAAAGGGCTGGATACAGCCGGATCATCCGGCGAATATAAAACTGCTTCAGTTTGATTTTACCTTGGATTTCCGTTTCGGCGATCAGCAGTCGCGTGATCAGAAACCCGGAAATAAAGAAAAATACGGTGACGCCAAACCCGCCCGGAACAATGTGAGATAGCCCAAAGTGTGCAATGAGCACAATTATCACCGAGATTGCCCTAAGGCCATCCAATCCTGGAATATAACCATATTTGGCCGCAGGTGAGAGCACTTGCTGTGTCATACCGGGAATGGTCAGCAATTTTAGTGCCGGGTGGGGGTGCAGATTTGGTGCGTGGCGGACCTTACGTTTTTGTGCTATGCATTTTGCATGACCAAACTTGAACAAATCATCGAATTCGCCAAGGCGTTACCTGCTGACCAGCAAGATAATATTGCAAATGATTTGGTGGCATTGATGCGACAACGCAATAAATCTATTCAGCTAAGCCCTGATGAAATTGCCGATGTGCAGTCGGCACTGAATTGCAAAAACCCATCTTACGCCAATGAAGCAGAAGTATTGGCCGCTCTTGGAGAAACCTTTTCGTGAGGTCTGTTCGGTTTCGATCTCGTGCCATTCAAAATATTTTGACCCAAAATGAATATCTTGCAGAACATGCCCCTCATGTTGTGGAGCCGTTACGGTCCGACCTTGCCAAAATCGTGTCATTGATACAGGCATTTCCAGATGCGGGTCACGTAGGGACGGTGAGCGGCACCAGAGAAATCATCTCAATTAAATTTCGATATATTGCTGTCTATGTGGTGCATGACGATTGGTTGGAAGTACTGCGTTTTTACTTCCGGGGGCAAGGACGGTGAAGGTGGCAAGTTCAATTATTAGTATGTTCCTGTTTCTTTGTGGTGCTAGATTGCCCGAACAAGCCGTGCAATGACAAAATTACATTGCCCTTCAAACATTAAACCGAAACAGCATCACGTCACCGTCGGCCACCACGTAGGTTTTGCCTTCGGCGCGCATTTTTCCAGCGTCTCTGGCCGCTTGATCACCATCGAAGGCAATGAAGTCGTCATAGGAGATGGTCTCGGCCCGGATGAAGCCTTTTTCGAAATCGCCATGGATTACGCCGGCCGCTTTGGGGGCGGTGTCGCCCACATGGATGGTCCAAGCGCGGGCTTCTTTGGGGCCGGTGGTGAAATAGGTTTGCAGGCCCAATAGCGAATAACCCGAGTGGATCAGACGGTTGAGGCCCGGCTCGGTCAGCTCCAGATCGGCTAGATACTCGTCGCGCTCCTCGGCCTCGAGCAAGGCCAGTTCGGCTTCGATCTGGGCCGAGATGACCACCGCTTGCGCGTCTTCTTTGGCAGCATGAGCCAATACGGTTTCGGAAAAATCATTGCCGGTAGCGGCGCTTTGCTCGTCCACATTACAGACGTACAGCACCGGTTTGGAGGTGAGCAATTGTAGGCCTTGCCAAGCTTTCTGGTCATCATCGGAGATAGTGGCGTAGCGCGCCGGTTTGCCGTCGTTTAGTTGATCTAGTGCCAAATCAATCAACACAATGGCCGCTTTGCTTTCCTTGTCGCCAGAGCGCGCTTTTTTCTCGTGGCCGGATTTTCGTTTTTCCAGGCTTTCCAGATCAGCCAGCATCAATTCGGTTTCGACCACTTCCAGATCGGCCAATGGATTGATCTTGCCGGTGACGTGGGTGATGTCGTCATCTTCGAAACAGCGCAGCACGTAAATCACCGCATCCACCTCGCGAATGGTGGCTAGAAACTGGTTGCCCAATCCTTCGCCCTTGGAGGCGCCTTCGACCAGACCGGCAATGTCGACGAAATTCATTTTCGCCGGAATAATTTCTTTCGAACCAGCGATTTTAGCCAGTTTGAACAGGCGTGGTTCCGGCACGGCCACTTCGCCCACATTAGGTTCAATGGTGCAAAACGGATAATTGGCCGCTTGGGCGTTGGCGGTCTGGGTCAGGGCGTTAAAAAGCGTTGATTTACCTACATTGGGCAGGCCAACAATGCCGCATTTGAATCCCATTATTCTAGTCCTTATTCGTTGGTTTTATTCGGGTGGGGCCGGGGCAAGGTGCGTTACCCGAGTTTGAAAGCCATCTATTTTGTTGGTCAGCAATAATGAAAATGCTCGCGCAATTGCATCGGTAAGTGGTTCAAGCCATTGTCGGTCAGACTTGGAAAAATCTTTCAAGACATACGGCGTAACCTTGTTTTTATCGCCGGGATGTCCAATGCCAATTCTCATCCGCCAAAAGTCAGGCCCGAGGTTCGAAGTGACCGACTTAATCCCATTATTGCCGGCCGAGCCACCGCCCAGTTTGATTCGAAATTTTCCGGGGACCAGCGCTAGTTCATCATGGATGACGCAAACCTGCTCTGGTTTCAGTTTGTGAAAATCAAGCGCGGCGCGGACTGATCGTCCGCTCTCATTATAAAACGTTGAGGGTTTTAGCAGTAAAACTTTGGTGCGACCTTGGTCGGTTTCCACGAAAATTTCGGCGGCTTGTCCGGAAAATTTTGAACGCCAGCTGACCGGGCCGTAAGCTCGGGCCAATTCATCAATCACCATAAAGCCGACATTGTGCCGATTGCCGGCATATTTGGCTTCTGGATTGCCAAGACCAACAATTAACCACATGTGTGCCTCCTTGCGCCCCGGTAAAAGACCGAGGAGCGAAAACGGAAACAGACGTAAAGGAACGGTAGGCTCCTTCAGTCTTCTTTCGGTGCTTCGCCGTCTTCGCCTGCGGCTTCAGCGGCTTCAAGTGCTGCTGCTTCTGCTGCTGCTGCTTCTACGGCTTCTTCGGCTTCAACCACGGCGGCTCTAGAGCCGGTTACGGTGGCGATGGTAAAGTCGCGATCGGTAATGGCCGAAGTAACACCGTCTGGCAGTTTCACTTCGGAAATGTGTACCGAATCACCGATATCAAATCCGGTCAGGTCGATCTCAATGGCCGACGGGATATTGCCAGCCGGAGCCATCAGGGCAATTTCGTGACGAACCACGTTCAAGGCACCACCTTTTTTCAGGCCCGGTGCTTCTTCATGATTGATGAAGTGTACGGCAACGTCCATTTCAATGATCTGGTCTGCATCAACCCGGTAGAGATCAACATGCATGGCGCGGTCATTAACCGGGTGGAATTGCACATCGCGGGTGATGACCAATTGCTTGTCACCTTTGTGGTCAATGGTGATGGTGCTATTGATAAACTCACCGGACATGATGGCGTTGTGGACATCATTGGCCGACAGCGAAATGGCTACATTGCCCAGATCGCCACCGTACAAAATACCAGGAACCTGACCATCGCGCCGTCCAGCGCGGGCATTCCCGGTACCAGTGTTTTCGCGAATTTCTACCTTCAGACAAATATCAGCCATGTGCCTCGAGCCTCTTCTATTTCTTGATCACATTTGGCTGCTCACACAGCCTCGCGCTCGCTTACGGCAGCGCAGACAAATTCGAGCGCGGTCTATAGGTGAAGATTGAAACGGATGCAAGCGTCAAATGCGGGGGTGGGGCAAGCTTGTTGGCAGAACTTTCATGGTTACCTTGCGCTGGATCACCCGAATGAATTGGGTGATGACAAGTTGGTCAGGTCATGGCTGAGGTAAGGGCTCGAAATCCTTCAACTTAGGGTCATTGCCCGACTTGTTCGGGGTATCCAGAAATCATGAGGATAGGAAGAGTGTGCAGAGGTGAAAATACCGCCCAACTTGCTTAGGGTCCAGACTCATTCACTTTTCTAACGTTCGTCATACCGGTGAAAACCGGTATCTAGTTCTTAAAACTAGGCGCAATGGAAAAAATCTGAACTCCGGCCTGCGCCGGAGTGACGGAGTTTGAGATGTTGTTGATCATTTGCATTCAATGTTGAATAAGTTTTGACCTTATTCAAACAAAACTGAGACGCTTTCTTCGTTGGCGATGCGGCGGATGGCTTTGGAAAGCAGAGGGGCGGCGCACAATTGACGGATATTGGCTGCATCCAGCACTTTTTGCGGTTGTTCGATTGAATTGGTAATGACCAACTCTTTGAGTTGTGATTTGGCGATCCGTTCGGCGGCGCCATTAGACAATACACCGTGGGAGCAATAGGCGGCGACTTCAGTGGCACCTTCGGCGAGCAGAGCTTCGGCCGCCCCCATCAAAGTACCGCCACTATCGACGATGTCGTCAATCAGGATACATTTGCGCCCGGTCACATCACCAATAATGTTCATGACTTTGCTTGTCCCCGGTTTGGGACGGCGTTTGTCGACAATGGCGATATCGGCACCTAAGCGCATGGCAATGCCTCGGGTTCGTACCACACCGCCAACATCTGGTGAGATCAGCATCAAATCCTTGGTGCCATAGTTTTTACGAATGTCTTCTCGAATAACCGGCCCAGCAAACAGATTGTCTACGGGGATGTCGAAAAAACCTTGAATTTGCCCGGCGTGCAAATCCATGGTCAGCACGCGATCCGCCCCGGCTGTGGTGATCATGTTGGCGACCAGTTTGGCCGAGATCGGGGTACGGCCTTCAGATTTTCGGTCCTGACGAGCATAGCCAAAATAAGGAATGACGGCGGTGATTCGCTTGGCACTGGCCCGGCGTACCGCGTCGATACAGATCAACAATTCCATCAAATGGTCATTGGCCGGAAAACTGGTCGATTGGACAATAAAGATGTCCTTGCCACGAACATTGTCATCTATGCTGACAAATATCTCTTTGTCGGCGAAGCGTTTGACGTTGGCGTTGGAGAGCGGCAAATCAAGTTCTCGGGTGATTTGCTCTGCCAAGGAGCGGTTCGAGTTACCAGACAAAACCTTCATCGTGCGTCTCCGGTTCGGGGTTTTTAGACCTGCTCGTGTTTCCTATCACCGTGGCGATTACGGTCAACGGGAATGTCAGCCATTGCGTAAACAAATTGCACTGACATTTCGTCCATAGCCCGATTCGCCAGCTTTGCCCGCCCGCCGATAGCTATAAAATCCATTTTTTTGATCAAAGGTATCAATGGCAGTTTGTTGACAAGCAAAAATTCCAGCCGACAAGAGTTGCGCTTCGCAAAACCCGGGCAGATCAAAATGTGGTTTTTCCCCTTCGGTTCGGGAGAAAAAGCTGGCGTGCTCCAGATCAGCATCGATAAAACCGTCCATGAAATCCAGTCCGACTTCATAGCTCGGTTGCAAAATGCACGGGCCAATACTGCCGACAATCATCTTGCGGCTGGCACCCAAAAAAGTCATGTGCAGTACGGTTTGCTCCAATATACCCGCCAACGCGCCGCGCCATCCGGCATGAGCTACGCCGATCACGCCGGCCCGTGGCTCGGCCAGCAGAACTGGTGCGCAGTCGGCAGTTTTCAGAACCAAGGTTAACCCGGCCCGGTCGGTTACCATGGCATCGGCTTCGGGTTGTTTGACGGTCCACGGCGCACCGACCATTCTGACCTTGGCTGAATGTACTTGATCAACCCCGACGATATCGCCGCGCTCGACTTGCATGTGGGCTGCGATCCAGTCGAGTTGCTGCTCAAATGATATATCTTGCGCGGCTTCAGATGTTGGCATGCCGTAAAAGCCGTGGGTCAGTCCGTCCTGATCGCTCAGCAAGGAAGATTGGGAGATATGAAGGTCACCCCGCATCAAAACCCCGCCGGTTTTGGTAGGGTATCGGAATAAATCGCCATGCATTTGAACAAGGCGCCCATCTCATCCGGATCAGACAGACGATGGACTTGGCGAGCGATTTTGGCGCGTTGATCAGGGTGACGGGTTGAGAGGTCAGCCGCCCGCTGCATCAGGCCCATGTTTTGCAGCCACTCAGCTTGCGTGACCGGTCCAGCCACGGCCAGACCTCTGGCTTTTGCGGCGCGGGCTGTTTCCGCAAAATCAACCCGGCTGGTCAAATCTACATGGCCTTGTTTCTGTAACGGATCGACCTTCTGGTGGGCCGAGACGGCTTGCAAGGTATCACCCGGTTCGCTGATCGCGGGGCCATAATCAATGAACAAAGCCAATACTGGGTCGTTTTGGCTGCGCTCGGACAACACGTCCAGCAAGCCTTGAACTGCCGGGCGAATTTCAACTAGGGAATTGTCAGCTGCTTTGCGTAAATTTGGTGGGATCGCGGCTAGATCTTGCTTGGCTACCGGAGTTTGCCCCAATACATATTGAAACTGGTCAGGTTCATTGCAGGCAACAAACCGTTCAAACCACCCGCCTTGGCGTGACACAAATTGTCGAACTGGTAGACAATCTAGGAATTCATTAGCCACCACAATCAGTGGGCCTGAACCGGTATCGCCCAGATGATCGGCCCACCGCAAAGGCTGGGCAAAAGCCTGCAGTGTCTTGGCCTGTACTGCGACCAAGGCGGCACTGGTTTCAATCAAGTGTATTTGTAAGGCAGCCGATAATTCCGGTGCAGCCCGGGCGGCGCGCAAGATGTCGCTCATCATGGTGCCCTTGCCCGGTCCCGGTTCGGCTAAGTGCAACGTCTCAGGCTGGCCCATTTCGGCCCAACCATTGGCTACCCAAACCCCGATCAATTCACCAAATATCTGGCTCACTTCGGGTGCCGTGATGAAATCAGCCCCAGCCCCGATCGGGTCGCGAGTTGGATAATACCCGTCTTTAGGGTCGAGCAGGCACAAAGTCATATAGTTCGCGACAGAGATCGGCCCATCACGATTAATTTGCTGTTGCAGACGTTGCGCCAAACTCATGGGTTCCGCCCGGCTAAGCTTTTTTGGCAGAAGAAGCGCGCAGGGCCAAGCCGATCAGGATCAGACCAATGATCCACATAGGTGCCGAATAAACCATGCCTCGGGTGAAGCCAAAAATCAGTTCGGCATCTGGCTCGCGCACATTTTCGACCAAAGTGCGAAACAGGCCATACCCGGCCAGGAAAATCCCGGTGGTTAAGCCGGGCCGGGCCAATGATCGGAAATAATGAGTGGCAAGGCGCAAGATCAACCACAGCACCAAGCCTTCTAAAACGGCTTCATATAATGGGCTGGGGTGACGAAGTATCGTCCCGCCGCTGGGATCGCATGGAAAAGCCATGGCCAATGGGCCATCCCATGGGCGGCCGTATAATTCACCGTTGATCAAATTGGCTAGCCGGACCAACCCAAGGCCAATCGGGGCAACCGGTGCAATGGCATCGGCTAACCGCAATAGGGGAATTTTTGATTTGAAAGCCACATAGATCACGGCCAATGAAACCCCGATCATGCCGCCATGGAACGACATGCCGCCGTCCCAAGTGCGAAGCACCGACATTGGCGTGGCAAACATGGCTGGATCGTATAATACGACATAGCCTAGCCGCCCGCCCAGAATAACTCCGAGCGTGGCCCAGAATAACATGTCTTCGGTAACGGATGGCGCAATGGGTGACGTTTGCTGTTTTTTAGTTGTTCCCCACAGCGCATGGTTTTTGATCAAGCGGTGGAAATACATCGCACCAAAAATCAGACCAAACAGATACCCCAAGGAGTACCAACGCAATGAAATGGGTCCCCAGATGTGGAAGATTACCGGATCAAAGCCGGGAACAGGCGAACAACTGGCTGCGGCAAGTTGACCCGCTTGCAAGACGATGAGAATTATCATGGGGTTTTCCATTGCGAAATCGAGGGGCATCACCCATATTGTATCGTAGTAAATCAAGCTTGTGGAACATTTCATGCAAACGAAAAACCCTATTTTTGATGATCTCGCCGAGATGATGACGGGCGCAGCCGGTGCTGTGGCTAGTGCTGGCGAAGAAATGCGGACGGTGATTCGATCCAGAGCCGATCGGATGATCGTCGATATGGATCTGGTTAGCCGCGAAGAATTTGATCTAGTCAAAGAGATGGCTGCGCGCGCTTTGAGCGAAAGTGACAAGTTACGTGAGGAAATTGCAGCCTTGAAACAAGTCGCAACCAGTAAGCCGAAAGCCAAAAAACCGGCAGCTCGTCGCCCTCGTAAAACCAGTGGTGTGAAATAGACACACTCAATTTCGTTTCAACATTTACACAACATTTTTGATTGGATAGCTGATCCGAACCGGGTCAGTTTGTCCCTCATAGTCCCTGTTTTAATGGGTACTGAACTTGGAGCCAAAATTGGAAACCGATCTAGAAACATCTTCAACTTGGGAAGACCCGCTTGATGAAGTGGAGCAATTCCTATCCGAAGAGCAAATTCCATTTGAACGCCCCAGTGAAGCAGAAATTCAGTTTTCGGTGACCGGAACTTGGTGCGAATATCCGATGTGGTTTCGTTGGCTGGATGGCCCAGCTTTGTTGCAGGTCGGATTGGGTATAGACACACGCGTGCCAGAGAACCGGCGCTCTGATGTGGCTGATCTGGTTGTTCAAATCAACGAACGGTTGCTGGTAGGTCATTTTGATATGTGGTCCGGAGACCGGACTTTGGTGTTTCGCCACGGACAATTGTTTGAGGCTGGGCAGGCAATTCGCGAACCACTGATCCGCAAAATGAGCGCAGCGGCAACCGAAGCAGCCGAGTATTTGGTTCCTGCCTTGAATTTTCTGTTGTGGAGCGACAAAACGGTTAGTCAGGCCGTGGAAGCGGCCATGTTCGATACGGTCGGAGAAGCCTAGATGTTGCGCAAACCCCGTATTGCATTGATCGGCGCGGGCCGAATGGGTGGTGCTATGCTTCGTGGCTGGGCCGCCGCAGGTGGCTTTGCGCCTGATGGCTCGATCATGGTGATCGACCCACATTTGCGCGATTCCGTCACTGAATTGGTTGCAAACCACAAGGGACGAGTTGCAAGTGCCGCAAATCGGGAAATGTTTTCAAAGCTGGAAATTCTGATTTTGGCGGTAAAACCGCAAAGGTTTGAAGACACTGCCAAGACACTGGCACCGCTTTTGCCCAAAAATGTCCTCATCTTGTCGGTCATTGCCGGCATATCCCTAAACCGCCTTGAAAATAGTTTTGGACCCGGCGCCCATGTGCGGGCCATGCCCAACACGGCAGCCGAGATCGGCCAATCGATCAGCGTACTTTGCCCAAATAATAAGGTAAGTCCGGATGGGTTGCAGCGAGCCGAGCAAATACTGGCCGCTATCGGACAGGTGGAAACCATCGATGATGAACGATTGATGGATGTAGTAACCGCTGTTTCAGGTTCTGGACCGGCCTATTTCTTTTTATTAGCCGAAGCCTTGGCAGCGGCTGGACACTCCGAAGGTCTGCCTGAAGCATTGGCCGCCAAGTTGGCTAGCCAAACCATGATCGGGGCTGGGGCTTTGTTGCAAAGCCGGGATCAAAGCCCGCGAGAATTGCGCGGGGAAGTTACATCGCCAGGCGGAACAACAGCGGCAGCGTTGGATGTGATGATCGGCAATGGCGCATTTGCCGAAATTATGCGAAATGCAGTTTCAGCAGCAGCGCGCCGTTCAACCTTGTTGCGAAATTCGGATTAGTTCAAAGTCGATAGATCGGCAGGACCAGATCGGCCCGCAAACCACCATGTGTCGAATCAGACAATTGCACATCACCGCCGTGCGCCCGGGCTGCATCACGGGCAATGGCTAGTCCCAAGCCAACCCCTTCGGTGTTTAGATTGCGCGCTTCGTCCAGCCGATTAAAGGGCCGAAATGCATCCTCGCGAGATGCACTTGGGATGCCCGGGCCATCATCCTCGACGGATATTATAATTTGTTCACCGGAAATTTGGGCGCCGATCCAGACTTTGCCGGCATAGCGCACGGCGTTTTCCATCAAATTGGTCAAGCAACGCTCAATACTCTGGGGCCGCACCATTACCGGCAGGCTATCAGCAATATCCAATTCAGCCAATCGATCTGGGGGGATGGATTTTGCGGCCAAAGCCGGGATCATATCGGCCAGATCCAACCCTACCGAATTAGTTTGTGCCTCGCCGCGTGCAAAATCGAGATAGCCTTCGAGCATTTGTTGCATATGGCCCAGATCTTCGCGGGCTGCATTTAGCTCCGGCGTATCTTCCATCATAGCAAATTGCAATTTCAGACGGGTCAAAGGAGTTCGCAAATCATGGCTAACCCCGGCTAGCATTTCGGTGCGTTGGTTCACAAAACGAGAAATGCGTTCCTGCATCTGAATGAACGCTTCGGAAGCACGGCGAATTTCCAGTGCGCCGGAGGGCTGGAAGTCAGGGCTTTCCTGTCCTTTGCCCAACCGTTCAGCCACCTCGACCAATTTTTGTATGGGTCGCAATTGCATCCGCGTGAAAATCACAGCTACCCCGGTTAACAGTAACGTGGCCCCGAGCAGCCAAGCCACAAATATATTGCCGGTGGTGGCGTATACTTTGTCCCGGGGCGCAATGAACCGCATTACGCCATCTTCCATCTGCACCTGAATATCAATGTAAGCTGGATAGCGGTTGGTATCGAACCAAAACGGTTGCGAAATTTTGGAAGACATCGCCCGACGTAAGGTACGGTCCAGTGGCGAGCTAAACGAGGCGTGGGTTGATGTTGGCAGCATTTCGTCAGGTTGCAGCGCAACGCTCAAATTCATTTTTTCAATAGCCAGAGCAGTCACCTGATCGCGGTGCGCTTGATCGATGTCTTGTTGGTAAAGTTCCAATACCACAGCAATGTCGCCAACCACGCCTTCGGAGAGGGACGTACTGACCGACTGCCAATGGCGATCAAAAAAGGTGTAGACCACCGCGATCTGCATGATGGCTACTGGCAATACAAAAATTAACATGGACCGCCCAAATAGAGTTTGCGGTACAAAATCACTTAAGGGGGGTAGCTTGTTTCGAAGCCTTTTCCACAAGGGAATGCTCATGATGGTTGGTCTTGATCACCGGCAAATTCCGGCCGGGCCAGCAATCGGTATCCGGCCCCCCGAACAGTTTGTAAAAACCTCGGATTTTTGGGGTCAACTTCGATTTTTCGGCGCAAGCGGGCCATTTGCACATCAACCGAGCGTTCGGCTGCATCGGTATCCTTCGAGAGGTTCAGTCGGGACACCGGCTCGCCCGGTGTTTTAGCCAAAGCGCGTAATAAATTGGCTTCGCTATCGGTTAGGGAAATGCGGCCATCAGCGCCCTGTAACCCACCTGTGGCAGGATTGAATTTCCAATCGCCAAACACCAACAAGGCTCCGTCCAGATCAACCCGGTGCGCCCGGCGTAAAATGGCAAGAATTCGCAAAACCAGTTCTTCTGGTTCAAACGGTTTGGGCAGGTAATCATCGGCCCCAACCCGCAATCCATCAATGCGCTCGCTGGCATCGCCTTTTGCGGTGAGCAGCAAGATCGGTAAATTGGTTTCTTGTCGCAGACTTTGCGTCAGCTCCAACCCGGTTTCGCCCGGCATCATGATGTCCAACACCAGCAAATCAAAGCTCAAGGTTTTCATCAATTTTCGAGCTTTGGCCGCATTGGATGCAGTGGAGACGCGAAAGCCCTCCCGGCCCAGATATTTTTTGAGCAGGCTGCGAATGCGATCATCGTCGTCGATGACCAGCAAATGGATTTCAGGATCTGGTTCTCTGCTCATGCGGTACGGCCTGTCTTGACAGTTTAGAATTGGCAAACCAAAACGGTTACCAGAACAAAATCTATCAAATCAGGCTGCCCTTGCAAAGTGCGAGCGCACCAAAGCAGTTGAAAAGCGTGAATCTAATGAGTGCTGGCCCCAAACCCTTTGTGCAAACTTCCGGCGAAATTTGGCTAAATGGCCAATTTGTCGAAGTGGGACAAACCTCGATCCCGATCCTGACCCATGGCTTGCACTATGGCTCAGCGGTTTTTGAGGGCGAGCGCGCCTATGGCGGTACCATATTCAAATCGGCGGAACATACCCGGCGGTTGAAGAATTCTTGCAATTTGTTGGGCTTTGATTTGCCGTTTACGTTTGAAGTGTTTGAACAGGCCAAACGTGAAACCTTATCCCGTATCGGATTGCAGGACGCTTATGTGCGGGCCATTGTTTGGAAAGGGTCGGGCGGACTTGGCGTGGGAACCGGTGATAATCAGGTCAATGCAGCCATCGCCATCTGGCAGATGGACCCGTATTTTAACCCGGCATCTGGCGGGCTTCGTCTGGATATTTCCAACTGGCGTCGTCCGCCGCCGGATTGTGCGCCGGTTAAGGCCAAAGCAGCGGGCCTGTATGCGATCTGCACCATGTCAAAAGACAAGGCAGCGACACGCGGGTTTGATGATGCCTTGATGTATGATTATGAAGGCCGGGTGGCGGAATGTACTGGGGCGCATATTTTCTTTTGCCGGAATGGCGCGCTTTTTACGCCAAAAGCCGATTGGATGATTGATGGCATCACTCGGGCTAGTGTGCTTGAAATTGCTGCAAAACGCGGGATTTCCGTAACCGAAAAAACCATCATGCCTGACGAGATGAGCACCTATGACGAGTGCTTTATTGTCGGCTCTGCGGTGGAAGTGGTGCCGGTTGGCGAGATCAAGGGGCAAGCCTTTGCACCGGGTAAACTTACTGAACAAATCATTGGTGACTATGGTAAAATGAAATACGGCCGTCCCTATTAGGAACGACCGTATTGTCAGAACTTTGATTTTGGTTGCGGGTTAAGCTGCCCGGATCGTGTTCAGGAACTCTTGCACTTTTTCGGTCAGCATTTCTGATTGCTTGCCAATTTCAACGGAAGATTCAACCAAAGAAGTCGAAGCTGCGCCTGTCTCATTGGCCCCTTCCAGTACTGCAACGATATTGCGGGATACATCTTGGGTACCTTCAGCCGCTTCGTGGGTGTTACGGGCAATTTCCTGGGTGGCAGCAGATTGTTCTTCAACCGCTGCGTTAATGGCCACGGAAACCTCGTTCATTTCATCAATGGTCGACTGAATGGCACTGATGGCACCGACTGATTTTTCAGTAATGCCCTGCATTTCAGTGATCTGACGAGCAATGTCTTCGGTGGCTTTGGCGGTTTGGGTCGCCAGCGATTTCACTTCGGAAGCCACTACGGCAAATCCGCGTCCTGCCTCGCCAGCCCGGGCTGATTCGATGGTGGCGTTTAGGGCCAATAAATTGGTTTGCTCAGCAATGTCCGAGATCATGTTGACCACTTCGCCAATTTTCTCGGCGGCCCTAGCTAGCGATTCAATGGTG
The DNA here is from genome assembly GCA_021776555.1 of Robiginitomaculum sp. Taxonomy (GTDB): domain Bacteria; phylum Pseudomonadota; class Alphaproteobacteria; order Caulobacterales; family Maricaulaceae; genus Robiginitomaculum_B. The sequence goes on along the minus strand of JAJFFR010000259.1, from coordinate 1,046 downwards.
TCGCTGGTGTCTTTGGCCCGGTCCACCGCTTGTGAGGCGATATTGGTTGAGTGTGATACCTGTTCGGCGATTTCGGAAACAGACTTGCCCATCTCTTCGGTGCTGGCTGCAACCACAGACACGTTGGCGGTGGCTTCTTCGGCGGCGGCAGAAACGGTTGTCGAGCGGTGCGAGGTTTGCTCGGCTGTGGTCGACATCGCTTTGGCGGTGCTTTCTAGCTCGCTGGCCGCTGCGCCTACGGCCTCAACAGAACCCATCACGGTTTTCTCAAAAGTATTAGCCAATTCGGCCATTTCCTTTTGTTTGGCGATTTCAATTTCTTCTAGATAGATCGAAATAGCCAAGTCCATATCAAGATTAGCTGCCTTGTTGATGGCAATCAAATATCCGACTTGTTTGTCGATATTTTTGGCACCACCAAATCCCTTGGCTGAAAATTCCTTGGCAATGAAGCTGAACAATTCTGAGGTGATAAAGGTGTATCCGGCGATATACCAACGTGGTTCCAGCCCCAATACGGCATGAACCCTGCCGATAGTCCGCACCCCTTGGTAATATTCATCGCCGAACCGTCCGGTGGCAATCCGTAACCAATGCTGCAACTGCTTATTACTCGCGCCAGTCATTTGGGCATCGCCAGAGAAAAAACGGGCCACTTGTGGCCATGCGCGAATATGATCGTAAAAGCGATCAAGAATACCTGGCAAATGCTGTTCTACAAACGGCCTGAAATCGACCAAGGCATCGCGAGTTGTTTGATCAATCCGCATAAAGCGCAAGCGGTCGTCCAGATTACTTTCTTCGGCCATTTTGATTTCCTTTATGCCCTGTCCCGTGGAATTCGGCCAAAATTGGTGATTCCATATGACATGTTTTCTGGCCTGCTTTGGGTTACCAAAGTGTTAGGGACGCAGCAAATGCGTGTAAAAAGTTGAAATTCACGCTTAAAGAGAGTGTTGGCGGCGACTATTTCGCGGTGCGAAAGCCAATGATGTAATCAAATAACGAGTAAATCGTCATCAACACGGCAGCTCCAACCAGAGTAA
>JAJFFR010000258.1 GCA_021776555.1 Robiginitomaculum sp. | reverse complement strand
TCAATGCCATCTTGAAAACAAACCAACCATGGAAAGGCATGCAAATAACTTGACAATCAAGACGGTAGATCAAGTCGGAAGGTTCAGGCCTGCCGATGCTTCGAGGTTCCCGTTGGTCACACCTCTTCCATGAGGTGTGGTGTGGATTCCGGTTGGGTATCAACTAGTTTTGAGCAAGAACACTAACCTCATGCTGAGGTGGCGCAAAGCGCCCTCGAAGCATCGGCAAGCGGGGCATCTGTCCGCTCTATCCTCCATTGTCATTTTTAATTGTCATTGCCCCAACGTGACTGACAATAAAATGACAATCCGCTTACCCTTGCGCGGCACAAACCCACACATAATCGACAATTAGCACACACTCATTGACGCTTGTTGACGCTAGGCGATACGGGGATAAACCAGCCCTTTCCCCGGTTGAAAAATCTTGTGATGTGTGAGTAGATCAATTCACGAAATTTGGGGAGAGAAGCAAATGACCATACTGATTTATGGCGCGACAGGATTTACCGGGCGGTTGTGCGCGCACGAAGCGGCTCGCCGCAAATTGCCAGTGATACTGGCCGGGCGCAGTGCAGAAAAATTGCAAAAAATTGGGGCCGATACCGGTCTGGAAACTCTTGCATTTGATCTGGCCGACACAGAAGCGTTGGAACAGGCCTTACGCGATGTTTCGGTGGTGCTGCACATTGCCGGACCGTTCTCGGCCACCGCCCAACCCATGGTCAGCGCCTGTCTGCGGACCAATACCCACTATCTGGACATTACCGGCGAGATCGCAGTGTTTGAGGCCCACGCAGCGCTGGATGAGGCCGCCAAGGCAGCCGGGACCATGATCATGTCCGGTGTTGGGTTTGATGTGGTGCCAAGCGATTGTCTGGCCGCCTATGTGCATCAGAAACTACCTGATGCAACCGATCTGACCTTGGGCATTACCGGCATCAGCGCGATGACCCGAGGCACCGCGAAATCTGGCGTTGAAGGCATCCGGTTTGGTACAAGAGTGCGCCGAGGTGGCGAGATCGTCGAGCTGTATCAGCCACAACTAACCGAAATTGATTTTGGGCAAGGGCTACGTCCAGCAGTGGGCATGTCGTGGGGCGATGTGGCTACTTCGTGGCACTCCACCGGCATTGCCAATATCAGCGTGTTCTTTGAGGCCAGCCCGCAATTTGAACGTATGGCTAAGATGGGTAAATTTGCTCGCAAATTCCTAGGCACCCGCCTAATGCAAGGTATCTTGAAACGCCAGATGGACAAAATCCCCGAAGGTCCAACCGAGGCGCAAATGCGCGATGGGCAGATGATTGTAATCGCCATTGCCAGCAATGCAGCCGGCAAAACCATAAAAGCGAGCCTACAAACGCCAGAGGCCTATGCCTTTACCGCTAAAATGGCGGTTGATATTGCCCAACGGGTTATGGATGGTGCGGCCAAGCTAGGCTATCAAACCCCCTCGCTGGTGTTCGGAGCCGACTATGTCACCGGCTTTGACGGAGTGAGCCGCAAGGACATGTAGGAAGCTTATGGCGTGTCTTGTGGCAAAGTGCCAGACCAGTAAATTGGCGGTTCTGATCTGCCAAAAAGCGCAAAATACTCCTTTAGATATTTGCGGTAAACAGCCGGGCTGTTGGCTTGCACGGTGAGGACTGTGGATGGCTCACCACTAAGCGGGTCGGTTTTGAGTTCCTCGCTACTTTGCACCCGCAAGAGAAATTTGGAGAGGCCAGACAAATCATGCGCCCACGCATCAAATGGGCGATAGGACGGGTGGTCCTTGTCCGGCTCGGCTAGATAGATCAGATTGTTCTCTATCCGTAAGTAATAGATCAGATGGTCTTTTTGCGTGCCTTTGGGATAGCATCCATCCGGCGAGATCGAGGCCAGATAAGTGTTCTTGTGCATGTGTTGCAGGGAAAAATACCCGGCTTTCGGATCGTCCGGCTCGAAATAACAATGTCCGCCCAACTCCCAGACAATTGCCTGTTTGGGATCCGGCACGAAGCCGTTGTCTTCAAAGAAAGCCTGTAAATGAGCTGGTAAGGCACCGCTTGGTTCATCATCGACTTGATAATAAATTGTGCCAGCTTGGATTGGAAAGTCAGCTTTCGTTGCCGAAATTACCTGCGTAGAATTGTTGTGAATTTCATCAAAGCAAGCGCTTAACATGCCAACCATCAAAACCAGTTGTATCCATTTGAGCATATGATTTGCCTCCTTCTATCACGATAGGTGTTCTGACCGTTTGGTGCAAATCAGGTGGCTGGTGTGCGACAATTTGCTTTTGTCACCAAATCTCCTTGATTTTGCCGTTTCCTTTCGTTGCATTTATGTTTCGAACCTTGCAAGGTTAGCCCAAGACGAAATGGCAATCGGCTGGAACTGGAAAAATGGCGATGAAACGGATTTATGTATTGGCTTGTGCGCTGGTTTTGACCACCGGTTGCGCCAACGGAACCTCATTCTTTTCTGACATTGAAAACGCACCCAAATGGTTTCTGGATAAAATTCCTGAATCAGAAGCTGAAGGCTATCCGGCTGCTGCGAATACCCCGCCGCGCCCCGACGACATGATGCCGTTGGAATTCTGGGAAACTAAATTAGCGGAACTACAAGCTGATCAAGCTGAAGTTCTGGCTTCGGAGCGGGCCGAACGGGTGCCAACTGACCAAAACTCCAGCCAGTATTTGACCGAAAGTCTAGAATTGGCCGATGTGGTGCGTTTCAACGAAGCGGAATATGCCGCCGAGGATGCAGCAGCAGCTGCCAAACAGGATCAATAATCATGTGGCCCGAACGTGATTTTTACCGCATCCAGCGGTTGCCGCAATATGTGTTTGAAACCGTCAATAAGCTAAAGGCTGAATTGCGGGCCGAAGGCGCTGACATTATCGATTTTGGCTTTGGCAATCCAGATATGGAAACGCCCAAGCATATCATTGATAAGTTGGTGGAAACAGCACGTAAGCCCCGCACCAACCGCTATTCTGCTTCAAGAGGTATACCGGGCTTGCGGGCTGCCTATGCGCGATACTATCAGCGCCGGTTTGGGGTTGATCTGGACCCAGAAACCGAGATCATCGCCACCTTGGGTTCCAAGGAAGGTTTTGCCAATCTGGCCCAAGCGATTTCCGCGCCAGGCGATGTCATTCTGGCCCCCAATCCATCCTACCCGATCCACCCGTTCGGGTTTATTATTGCCGGTGGCACCATTCAACATATCAAGGCGCTGGATGCGGAAAGCTATCTGCGATCCATCGATGAAGCAGCTCGTAATTCCAACCCAAAACCGTTGGCTGTTGTCACCTG
>JAJFFR010000257.1 GCA_021776555.1 Robiginitomaculum sp. | reverse complement strand
CGCTTCGGCCAATCCAGACATGCCCATCGGGCGACCAATTCGGACCGTTTCCCCAAATACCCGACTGGCTAATTCGCTCATGCCATCCAACTGGCTGGCTCCGCCAACCAGAACAATGCGTCGACCCCATGGGTTGCTGGGCTGGGTTTCATCCAATTGATCGCGGACCATTTCCAAAATTTCCTCGACCCGAGGCCGGATAATACCGGTCAGCAAAGCGCGCGGTGCTTGATCCGGCTGCAAACGCGGATCGTCGCACATGCCGGGGCAATCGATCATGTCATGATCATCATCAGGACCATCCAGCACGGTACCAAACATGGTTTTGATCCGCTCGGCCGAGGCGCTAGGCGTGGTCAGGCCCCGGGCAATATCATTGGTCACGTGCTGTCCGCCAAACGGCACCACGCCCAAGTGTTCCAGCACACCCTCGTTGAAGGTGGCAAACGAGGTGGAACCGGCACCCATATCAATAATGGTTGCACCTAAGTTTCTCTCGTCCTCAACCAATGCCGACATGCCCGCCGCATATGGGGTCGCCACCACGGCATTTAACTCAAGCCGACAACGATCGACCGCCAAGGCGATATTGCGAATGGGTCCGAGCGGGCTGGATACCACGCACAGCTCAACCGCCAATTCGTGGGCAAACATGCCACGCGGATCGCGCACATCGGCATTTTCATCGACCCGATAGCGTTGTGGAAATGCGTGGATCACCGCTTGTTCCGGTTCGTTAAAGCCGCCCAGCGCGATTTTCAGGCAGCGTTTGACATCACGGTCCGTGACCTCGCGCCCACCCATATTGACAATGCCCTGTACTTTTTTGGCGCACATGCCAGCCGCCGACATATTAACAGTGACCCCATGAATGGACGATCCGGCCATGCGTTCGGCCTGATCAATGGTTAGCCGAATGGCCGTTTCCACGGCTTCGAGATCAACAATACCGCCGCCGGTCATGCCGCGCGACGATTGATGGCCCACCCCGATCACTCGAATATGATCGCGACTGGCCTCATCGGATTTCGCAATAAAACAGGTAATTTTAGAAGCACCCACATCGAGCACGCCAACCACACGTTGCCGCCCAGCCGCATTGGCTCCCGGCGCATATCCGCCTTTGCGTCCCCGATTTTGTCGTGCGGTCATCGCTACCCTACCATTTTGGGTTTGGGCAAGGCATGAGCAGGCATGGGTCGCACGGCAATTTCACCAGAAATACGCGCATCAACCAAAATGGCTGGCAATTCTAAAATGGCGACCAGATCAGTATCTGCCAAAACAACATCTAGAGTTTTCTGCCAATTTGCGGCTGGTAAATATAGCTCGCTGCCTGAGTGAAACCGGACGTTCCAACGGCGTTCGGATACACGGATCACCGAGTGAACCTTGCCAGACAAACCGCGCTTGGTGCCAAATTTTGACAGCAATTTGGCTGCTTCTGATTCTGCACCCTTGCCAACGATCAACGGCAATCCGGCATAGGATACGGTATCGGTTGGTTCAATTCGTGCGCCCGCCGCATTGACGATGCTAAAACTCTGATTGCTTTGCCACACCGCATAGGGTGTGCGCTCGGTGATCACCACAGATATCCGATTGGGCAAAAGACGGGTTACCGAGGCTTGGCGGACCCAACCTAGAGATTCAACTCTGGCTCTGGCTGCATCTAGGTCAATGGCAAATACCAATTCGCCCTTTTCGACCCCCAATACTTTGCGTACTTCGGCCTCAGAGGTGCGTCTGGCTCCGGCAACGTTGATGTGATCCACCCCAAATCCCACAGCCAGCAAACGGTTCTCGGCAAAGCGGATACCGGCACCGTAAGTATCACCCAAATAACCCGACAACCAAAGGCCCAATAAAATAGTTGAAAACAAGCCACTGAAAATCCCAAGCGCAACGGTGCGGGGCTGATGACCATGGCGCACTGAACGGGCGCGCGCGTGAATCCAGTTGGTGGCTTTGGACGACACGCCTTTTTTGGAAGGTTTGGCGACGCGCCGGGCCGCCACGATTTTAGAGGGGCGTCCCGCCGGTTTGCGGGCCTGTTTTCTGGCCATGGGTCGGGACATTCGCATTTCTGGCAATCCATTCTACAAGGTCATCAAACCCGATGTTCAGGGCCGCCGCCTGTTCCGGGACAAGCGAAGTGGCAGTCATGCCCGGTTGGGTGTTAATTTCGAGTAACCTTAATAGATGGTTTTTTTCGTCCCATCTGAAATCTGAGCGAGTAATTCCGGTGCAATCTAACACTTGATGGGCGATAAGCGCTTGTTTCATCACTTCTTTTGCAAAATCGGGGTCCAATTTGGCCGGGCAGATGTGAGCAGAACCTCCATCGAGATATTTTGCCTCGTAATTATAAAAATCACGGTTGGCGACGATTTCAGTTACACAAAGCGCCCGGTCCCCCATCACGGTAACGGTTAGCTCGCGACCGGGGATATATTCCTCGATCAATATCTCGTCACAATAGGGCCAATCATCAGAAGCCAATTCGGCCGGGGGTCGATTGGCACCTTCTGGCACAATCAACACCCCAACGCTGGAGCCTTGCGCATTGGGCTTGGCCACATAGGGCGGCTTGATTAGATGTTTTTTGGCCGCTTCAAACCGGTTGGCTAAAATTCCAGTTGGACAAACAATCCCATGTCCGGCCAAGACCGCTTTGGTTTTTTGTTTGTCCATCGCCAAGGCTGACGGCAATACCCGTGAATGGGTATAGGCCAGCTCGAGCACTTCGAGCAGACCTTGCACTTTTCCGTCCTCGCCCCATTCACCATGCAGCGCATTGAACACCACATCCGGTCCGATCTCGATCAATTTTTGGGCTAGATCAGGACCGGGATCAATTTCACTAACCTGCCAGCCTTTGCGGCGCAGGGCATCAGCACAGGCTTTACCTGAGTTTAAGGAAACTTCGCGTTCCGAACCCGGTCCGCCCAGCAGGACAACAATGTTATTCGCCATGGGATCCAACCCTTTTAATTTCCCATTCCAGTTCTATGCCGGAATTCTCTAACACTGAACGCTGGATACTGTTGCCCAGTTCTTCCAGTTCAGCCGCCTTGGCTCCGCCGGTATTGATCATGAAATTACAATGCTGTTCGGACATTTGGGCCGCGCCAACCCGTCGACCCCGCCCGCCAGCCGCATCTATCAATTGCCAACTTTTGGCCCCATCGGGGTTTTTGAAGGTGGAGCCGCCGGTTTTCTCCCGAATGGGCTGACTTTGCTCGCGCCGCGCCGTGATTTCGTTCATTTTTTGGGTGATTTTGGCCGGATCACCCGGCGTTCCAGCATAGAGTGCCTCGACAAAAATCCAGTCTTTTGGAGCCGAACAATGCCGATAGGCATAGTCCAGTTCAGCCGCCGGGACGATCCGCCGCCGACCCAAACCATCAATCACCACGGCTTCGATCAATACATCAGCCGTTTCGGTTTCATAACAACCAGCATTCATTCGCAATGCACCACCAATCGTTCCGGGAATCCCGGCATAAAATGACAGGCCATCAATGGCATTTTTTGCGGCGAATTTGGCCAAAACCCGATCCGGCACGGCGGCACCGACCCGGATGCGATTTTCGGCCTCGACCTGCATTTGGCCGAAGCCCGCGCCCAAACGAATGACCACGCCCGGCAACCCGCCATCGCGGATCAGCAAATTAGAGCCAGCTCCCAACACAAATACCGGAGTTTCGGTTGATTTTTGGGCCATGAACATAGCCAGATCAGCTTCGTCTTTGGGCAGGAATAACAGCTCGGCCGGGCCACCGACGCGCAGCCAGGTAAAAGGCGCCAGCTCTTTGTCCGCGATCAAACCACCGCGTAATTCGGGAAAGTCTTCGGGGTGAAGTTGGCCGCTCACGAAAGCGCCGCCAATTCACCCGGCAAATCATTGGCCCAATAGGTGATGTCCCCGGCCCCTAGAAACAAAACAAGATCACCCGGCTTGGCTTGTTCGGCCACCATTTTTGCCACATCAGCCCGCTCAATTTCCTGCACATCCCGATGCCCATTGGCCTTTAGACCAGCAACCAATCCACTTTGATCGGCTCCGGCAATGGGTTGTTCGCCTGCTTCAAACACCGGGGTGACATAGACCGCATCCGCATTGTTGAAACAGGTGCAAAACCCTTCGAACAAATCATGCAATCTTGAATAGCGGTGCGGCTGCACAATGGCGATCACCCGTCCAGTTACTGAGCTGCGCGCCGCTTGTAATACGGCACTGATCTCGACCGGGTGGTGGCCGTAATCATCGATAATCCGCACGCCGTTCCATTGGCCGATTTCAGTAAAGCGCCGCTTGACCCCGCCAAAACCAGCCAAGGCCGTACGGACTTGTTGTTCACTGGCGCCCAGTTCGCGCGCCACCACAATCGCCGCAGCAGCGTTTGAGACATTATGATCTCCGGCCATGGGCAGAAATAGCTTTTCCCACGTGTGGGCCTCTGTTGCATCATCTGAGGCAAAGACTAGATCAAACTCGGAACCGCCGCCTTTGGAGGTGACCCGCTCAATGCGGGCATCAGCTTGCGGGGAAAATCCATAGGATAATATCCGCCGGTCTTGCACGCGGGCCGACAGGCTTTGCACATCCGGGTCGTCCAGACACAAAACCATAAAGCCGTAAAACGGGATGGCCTCGACGAACTGGTAGAACGCATTGTGCAGGTTTTCCTCTGTGCCGTAATGCTCCATATGCTCCGGGTCGATATTGGTGACAATCGCCACCGCGCCGCGTAGTTTTAAGAATGACCCATCGCTCTCATCGGCCTCAACTACCATCCAATCGCCTGCGCCCAATTTGGCATTGGAATCATAAGCCGAAATCACCCCGCCATTGATCACGGTCGGGTCCAACTCCGCCCCATCCAGTAGCGCGGCAACCAATGAGGTTGTGGTGGTTTTTCCGTGGGTGCCAGCCACTGCGATTGACCATTTTAGACGCATCAATTCGGCCAGCATTTCAGCCCGGCGCACCACAGGAATACCCGCTTCACGGGCCGCCATCACTTCGGGGTTATCTGGCTTAATCGCCGTTGAAATGACAATAGCGCCAGCACCCGCCACGTTTTGCGCGCGTTGACCAATCATCACATTGGCCCCCAGTTTTTGCAGCCGTTTGACATTGGCGTTCTGCGACAAATCAGAGCCTTGCACCGTATAACCAAGGTTGATCATCACCTCGGCAATGCCGCTCATCCCGATGCCGCCTATGCCGACAAAGTGTAAAATTCCAAACTCAAAAGGGGTTGTACCGCGCAACTTTAGTTTCCTTCTTTCAATACAAGATCAGCCAGTTTACGAGCCGCATCGGCTCGGGCCACAGTGTTGGCCAGTTTTGCCCTTTTGGCCAGATCATTCAGATCGGACAATCGAGCCTGCACCAGAGCCGCCAGTTTTTCCGGGGTCAGTTCTTCTTCGCTGATCAAATCAGCCGCGCCGACTTGCTTCAAGGTTTGGGCATTGGCCGTTTGATGATCATCCATAGCAATCGCTAACGGGATCAGGATCGAGGGCTTTGCCATCGCCGCCAACTCGGCAATGGTCGAGGCACCAGCTCGCGCCACCACCAGATGGGCCGAGGCTAAGTGTTCGGCTACGTTCTCGAAAAACGGCGCGATTTCAGCTTGAATATCAGAGCGCGCAAAGCTGGCTTTGGCTGCATCGGCTCGGTCTTTGGTAATTTGTGCTGTCACTCGCATTTGACCCCTCAATTCTTCGGGCAGCAATGCAAAGGCAGCCGGGACGGTATCACTTAGTATTCTGGCCCCTAAAGAGCCGCCCAATACTAAGACGTGTAAGGGTTCACTGGCATCGGGAAAGGGCATGCCTATTTGCTGGAAAACCGCCGGGCGAAGTGGATTACCCACCACCACGTGGCGCTCTTTAGCCGCCATTGGCAACCGATCCAACCGGGTAAAGCCGCTGGCGATCCAACTGGCTTTTTTGGCAAACATCCGATTGCTACGGCCCAGTACTGCGTTTTGCTCATGCAGGACAATCGGCAATCCCAAAACACGCGCCGCCCACAAAGTCGGCACCGATGGATAACCGCCAAAACCAACCACCATGCTGGCTTTATGCTTTTTCAAAAAGCCCATGGTAGCCAAACACCCCCGAGCCAGAACCCAGAGCACTTTGAGTAATTGTAACGGATTACGGCCACTGGGACTGGCTGCTGCAATGACCAGTTTGTGCTCACAGGGAAAATTCGTAGTCAGCGGTTCGCCGCGTTGATCGGTCACCAAATGCACCGTCACCCCGCGCGAAGTCAGCTCGTCACCCAAGGCTTGTGCCGGGAACACATGGCCGCCAGTGCCGCCCCCCGCCAACACAATCACTGGTGTTGGTTTGTCTGGATTGCTCATTCCATCACTCCGGGTCGGCTGCGGGTGAAACTGAGCAACAGGCCAACCGTCAGGCCGGTCGCCAACAGTGACGAGCCACCATAGGAGATAAAGGGCAAGGTCATGCCCTTGGGTGGCAGGATCTGCAAATTAACTGCGATATTGATAAAGGCTTGCAAGCCAAACAACACGGAAAGGCCTGCGGCTGCCAATTGGGCCGTTGGGTCGGTCAGGCGCATGGCCCGCGACATGGAACGAAAAACAATGGTGACAATCAGTCCGATAATCACCACGCACAACACCATTCCAAATTCTTCGGCGGCGACCGAAAATACAAAATCAGTGTGGGCATCGGGGATCAGGTTTTTGAACCGACCCTCACCCGGACCCCGGCCAAAAAATCCGCCGCGCTGAATGGCTTCCATGGCCATATCGACTTGATAGGTATCGCCGCTTTCTGGGTCCAAAAACCGATCTATCCGACTGGCTACATGGGGCATAAACGAATAGGCCGCAAACATCCCGGCCAGTGAAGAAGCCCCGATGGAAACAATCCACAACCAAGACATGCCCGACATAAAAAACACCGCGACAAAGCAAATGGTCACCAAAAAGGTCTGGCCGAAATCCGGCTGGGCCAGCAGCAAAACCGCAGTGATGCCATAGACCCCCAGTGCGATCAACGAGCCGGGGATGTTGGCCTGTCTGCTTTTGGCAAACAGCCAAGCGAAGGTTACGACCAATCCCGGCTTGGCAAATTCGGAAGGTTGCAGGGTAAACGATGCGAGGCGGATCCAACGCTGCGCCCCACCGGCCGTATGCCCAAAAGCCAAAATATAGACCATGGCTAACAACGAGCAAATCAAGGCTAGCATAGCCAGTCGCCGGGCATTTTGGGGCGAGGCCAACGAGATCACAAACAGTGAAATCACAGCCATTCCGGCAAAAACAATATGCCGGTATAAATAGTAAAAAGGCTCGGCCAAATCAAGGCGATCTGCGGCGCCGGGACTGGCCGCCATCGATAGCAATATCCCGATCAAAATCAGCAAGCCTGCCGCAATGACTGATATTCGGTCCACACTCCAAAACCAATCACGGATGACTGAGCGTTGCCGATATGCAGTGGTGGCAATACTCATGAGGACTCACCGGCCGCTGGTTTGGCAATTGCGCTCAAAATAGCCTCGACCAAGCTGCCAAACGCCTCGCCTCTGGCTTCAAAACTATCAAACTGGTCAAACGAGGCACAGGCCGGTGAGAGCAGGATCACCGCTTCGGGATCGCCTCCTTCGCGCGCAGCTTTGAAGGCTGCAACAAAAGCTCGCTCCAATTTCTCGCACTGCTGTGTCGGGCAATGCCCCTCCAGTGCCACGCCAAAATCCGGTCCGGCTTTTCCAATCAAAAATGCTTTTCGGATATTGCCAGCATGAGGCAATACCGCGTCCAACCCATCCTCTTTGGCCAGCCCCCCGCCGATCCAATACACATTCGAGTAGGACGAAACAGCCCGCGCCGCCGCCGCGCCGTTGGTTGCCTTGGAATCATTGACGAACAAGATATTGCCCATTTGTCCCAACAGCTCCATCCGGTGGACTAACCCTTTGAAAGAATAGAGACCTTCTGCAATGCGATCCGGCGAGACACCCAGATGACGGGCAATGGCATAGGCAGCCGCGGCGTTTTGCCAATTGTGTTGACCACGCAGCCCCGGGGCTTGCGACAGATCGGCGATCTCTATCGGCCTATCCCCGCTGGCATCAACCAATTTGCCGCCCAGCACGTAAATCCCGTGGCTCAATGCATGGCTGGCCGAAATGGCACAGATAGATTGCGGACCATCTTCCAAATCGGCAAAAACGGCTTCCCCTTCGGCATCATCGACCCCGATAATGGCTAGATCGCCCGCCTGTTGATTTTTGAATACCCTAACCTTGGCCTGTTGATAGTCATCCATGTCCCCGTGGCGATCTAAATGATCTGGACTCAAATTGAGCAAAAGCGCTGCATCGCACCGTAAATGATCGGTAATCTCCAGCTGGTAAGACGATAATTCTAGCACAATCACCTGCCCCCGCGACAAAGCTGGCAGGTCCAGACAGGCCCGGCCGATATTGCCGCCGCAAACCGCATTCAAATGGGCCTGTTGCAGGATATGTGTGACCAAAGCGGTGGTAGTTGATTTGCCATTGGTTCCGGTGATCCCGACTAGTCTGGGACGGTTTTCCGCATCCATTGCATTCATCGCCCGGCCAAATAATTCTACATCATTGATGATCGGCACCTCGCAAGCGCGGGCCAAAGTCACAGCATGATGCGGCTCCGGTAAATCAAATGGTGGGATACCGGGAGACAACACCAAGGCGGCCAGATCCGATAAATCGCGGCGGCGCAAATCGGTGATGGTTATTCCGGCGGCCTCTGCCTCGTCCCGCCCCGCTTTGCCATCATCCCAAGCCAATACACCGGCTCCACCGGCGATCAGCGATTTGGCCGCAGCCAGACCGGTACGACCCAATCCGAGGATTGCGATATTTCTGCCAGCGAATTCGTCAATCTGGATCAAACCAACCCTATCGCAATTTCAAGGTAGACAGCCCAATCATCGCCAACACCAAGGCAATGATCCAAAAGCGGATGACAATGGTCGGCTCCGCCCAGCCCTTTTGTTCGAAATGGTGATGTATCGGTGCCATTCGAAACACTCTTTTGCCGGTAAGCTTAAAAGAAGCCACTTGCACAATGACCGAAACAGCTTCTAGCACGAACAAGCCGCCGACAATCGCCAATACGATCTCGTGTTTGACCGCTACCGCGATCGCACCCAATGCTGCGCCTAATGATAAGGAGCCGGTATCACCCATAAAGATCATGGCAGGCGGCGCGTTCCACCACAAAAAGCCCAAACCAGCCCCGAGCATAGCGCCGACAAAAATGGTCAACTCTCCTGTTCCGGGCGCATAAGGCAATTGCAGGTAATCGGTAAAATCAACCCGTCCTACCAGATAGGCAATCGCCCCAAAACTAGCCATCGCGATCATCACCGGAACAATGGCCAAGCCATCCAGACCATCGGTCAAATTGACCGCATTGGATGTTCCGACAATCACCAGAACGCCAAACACCAGATACATCGGTCCTAGGTCAATCAACAGGTCTTTGAAAAAGGGCACAGCAACTGAATTGGCCAATGACGCATCACCACCACTTTGGGTGATAATCCGACTTATCCACCAAACGGCAATACCGGCAATCAGGGCTTCCAAAACCAACCGAACCTTACCCGACACGCCATCATGGCTGCGCCGCGTGACTTTCATATAGTCGTCCCAGAAGCCAATTAACCCAAATCCGGCCAGCACACCCAGCACCACCCAGACATATGCATTACCCAGATCGGCCCACAATAATGTGCCCGATAACCCGGAAAACAAGATAAGCATACCGCCCATGGTTGGCGTGCCAGCCTTTTCAACAATGTGGCGCTGCGGTCCGTCATCACGGATGGGCTGCCCGGCTTTTTGTTTTCTTTTCAATAAGTTGATAATAGGCTTGCCGAAGACAAAGGCCAAAATCAACGAGGTCATTAGAGCCGCGCCAAATCGAAATGAGATGTACCGCAGCACATTAAAAACGGCGAAATCATCGGCCAGCGGATATAACAAGTGATACAGCATGTTTAGCTCTTTTCTTTACCAGCAATTTTCCGAAGCGCTTGGGCAACGCGCGTGACTCCGGAACCATTCGACCCTTTGATTAACAATACATCACCGGAACGAAGTTTCGCATAAATGTTCTCGGCCAATCCATCAAGACCATCGGACAGCTCATAAGAAAAATTAGGTGGTAATTTTTTACACAAGCTTTCCATCAACGAGCCTACACACCACAAATGGACCAAGCCAATTTTCTGGGCAATACCAGCTAGGTCAGCGTGCAATTCGTCTGCATTGTCACCCAGTTCCAGCATGTCGCCCAATAGGGCAAATTTGCGGGTGGCATTAAACCGCTTCAACGTATCCAACGCGGCGCGCATGCTGTCCGGGTTGGCGTTATAGCTGTCATCAATCAGGGTTGCATGGCCCTGTTCCAGTGGAATTTCGATCAAACCGCCGCGCCCCGAAGGCACTTCTAATTGGTGCATATGATCGGCAATCAATTGCGGGTCCAACTCGCAAGCCAGCCCGGCCGCCATGGTTGCGGCCAACACTTCGGACCAATGCATGCCCATCACTGGCGCTTCGATCTTGATCCGCTTTCCAGCCACCTCAAACTGGCCTGTCGACCCGTCCGGCCCGGTGGACCAGCTTTCGATCCGCACATCGCAATCCGGCGTCGTCCCAAACAAAATGGTCCGCTTGGCACCATAAACTTGCAAGGCGGTTTTTAGTTGGGCTGCATACGGCCCTGATCCAGGCAAAATTGCGGTACCGCCGCCGTGCAAACCAGCCCAAAGCGAAGCCTTTTCACGGACAATGGCTTCCATGGAGCCAAACCCAGCCAAATGGGCCGAAGCAATGCGGGTGATCAATGCAATATCGGGGCGGACCAATTGGGAAAGTGGCTCAATCTCGCCGGGATGATTGGTTCCGACCTCGAAAACAGCCCACCGGCTATCCTTGGGCATCCGGGCCAATGATAGAGGCACACCCCATTGATTGTTATACGATTTTACCGACTTATGGGTTTTTTCTACCCGGCCCAACACATGCGCCAATGCTTCCTTTACACTGGTTTTACCCACCGATCCGGTAATGGCAATTCGCGTAGAGTTGGATCGAAACCGCGCCGCCACGGCCAATTGTTCGAGTGCGGTTTGGGTATCAGCCACCAAGACGTGGGGGCCGGGCATGTCTGGTTTGGACACCAATGATCCTGCCGCGCCATTTTGCAAAGCTGCGCCAACAAAATCATGACCGTCGCGCTCGACTTGCAGCGCGACAAACAGGTCATTTTTTTGCAAAGAACGCGAGTCGATTTCCACGCCACCCACCTGCCAG
>JAJFFR010000256.1 GCA_021776555.1 Robiginitomaculum sp. | reverse complement strand
ATGCGGGGTATGTGACCGATAAGGCTTTCGATGGTGAAGAAGGGTTATTTTTGGGTGAAACCGAACCCTATGACGCAGTTATACTTGATTTAGGCTTGCCTGAAATTGATGGTGTGACCGTGCTGGAGCGCTGGCGCCGGTCTGGTAAGGCCTTTCCAGTGCTGATCCTGACCGCACGGGATCGTTGGAGTGAAAAAGTAGCCGGTTTTGATGCCGGAGCTGATGACTATTTAACCAAGCCATTTCATACTGAAGAATTGCTGGCGAGATTGCGGGCCTTGCTGCGCAGAGCTGCTGGGCACGTTACATCGACCATAGAAATTGGCGATTTGTCAGTTGATACAAAAGGCGCTCGGGCTTTTATTGACGGGGCGCCAGTAAAGCTGACATCGCATGAATTTCGGATTTTGAGCTATTTATCTCACCACGCCGAACGAGTGATCTCTCGATCAGAGTTGACTGAGCATATTTATGATCAGGATTTTGATCGTGATTCCAATACCATCGAAGTATTTATTGGGCGCTTGCGAAAAAAAATTGGCACAGACAGAATCGCCACGGTTCGTGGATTAGGCTATCGCCTTTGCGACCCGACAGCTTCTAATTCGTGAAAAGCGGCGCATCACTCGCCCAACGGCTAACCCTTGGTGCGGGGTTGTGGAGCGCGGCGCTCTTATTGGCTGGCGCACTTGTTCTAACAACTCAGTACCGAAATGCGGTCCATCGAGTCGATGATGACCGCTTTGGTGCCATTGTTGATTCGCTAGCCGTGTATGCGGATACCGATGAAGATGGCAAGATATTCCTATCTCGGACACCGGGCGATCCCAGATTTGAGCGAGCATTTTCAGGTCATTATTGGCAGATATCGCGGGTCACTCCATCCGGATCAGAAATTGTCCGCCGTTCCCAATCTTTGTTTGATGCGGAGCTGGCCATTGATAAATCCATTTTGGAGCAAGCCAATCTGGATCGGGGAGCCGCATTCAAACAATCCATTCCGGGGCCATTAAATGAACCCATGCGGTCTCTAACTAAGGCATTTCAGTTGCCGGACCAAGAAACCGTATTGCTTGTAACGGCGGCAGCAGACCGACGTCCTGGCGACCAAGAAATTTCCCGGTTTCGGCTTGCGGTGAGTGGTGTTTTGGGGATGTTTGGGATCGGGCTTCTGGTCGGTATTTTTCTGCAAGTTAGATATGGTTTGGGACCGCTATACAAAATGGAACAGGAAATCGCCGATGTGCGCGGCGGTGATCAAGAGCAATTACAAGGTAGTTATCCAAAAGAGTTGGTGCCGTTAGCCAATGAGTTAAATACATTGCTCGGCCACAATAAGGAAATTGTGGCTCGCGCAAGAACCCATGTGGGCAATCTGGCGCACGCGCTCAAAACACCTATATCGGTTCTGTTAAATGAAGCCAGCAATGATAAATCTGCGTTATCAGGTCTGGTTCAACGACAAGCATCGACTATGGCACAACAAGTGGATCATCATTTGCGGCGGGCCAGCGCAGCGACCAGAGCTCAGGTGTTGGGCGCAAGAACACCAGTCCACAAAAGCGCCGAAGATCTGTGTCGTACCATGACCCGGCTGTTTGCCAGTACCAATATTTCGATTGAATGTAGTGTGGACGATGAGTTGTTATTTCGTGGGGAAAAGCAAGACCTCGATGAGTTATTGGGAAATCTGTTAGAAAATGCCTGCAAATGGGCGACTGATCGTGTTGAAGTTTCTGCCCGCATTTCCGGTAAGCAGCGCTTAGAAATATTGGTCGACGATGACGGTCCTGGGTTAAGTGCAGCCGAGCGTTCAACGGTAATTAAACGCGGAGAAAGACTGGACGAGGCCACGCCAGGGTCAGGACTTGGCCTTTCGATTGTTGACGATTTAGCTAGAGCCTATGGCGGCAATCTGGCCTTGGAAGCAAGTCCGATTGGTGGGCTACGCGCAACGTTGGATTTACCAGCCGTCACACGAAAAACAGCAGTATAAAGAACAAATTAAGCAATCAGGTTGGATAGTTGATGTTTCCTATTCAATAACTCTGATGCCATGACTCTGTCCCCCAACACGCAGCAAAAACTGCAAGTCATATTTAATGCCCTGCCGCCGTCCATTTCGGGTCAGTTAAAAAGTGCGTTTGAGCATGGGAAGAAGGGAACGGACCAATCTTTGCCGTTCGAGTTGTTGTCCCAGATGTTGCCTCCAGTTGTTTCAGAACAAGAGCTGGATGAATGGTTTTTTCCGGTGTCCGAATTAGCTGTAGAAATCGCAACTCGGTCAGATCAAATCTCATACAAATTTCTGTTGGATATCCAGACCTTGATGGAGGCCGAATGGGTTCCACAAGGAACAGGTGTGGATTTTACAAAGGGATCACCATCACCCGAAGATAAGACGAAGCTTGCGTCAAAACTGCAGGAAATCTGGGAAGAAGAAGGTGGTAAGGCTCGTTTGCGCACACGATTTGGCAAAGGCCAAGTCGACAAAATTCCATTGGTTTTCAGAGTTCTTTCCTTTGCTTCTGAAATCGGGGAACTGGTGAATTCTTGGCCGGAAGAAATTAAGGATCTCGATGATCGTTATCTGGTTCCCTTGCGTGATTTGAATGAATTGCTGGCTGAGACCGAGCCGGATATAACCCCCTATCTATTATTTTTATTGAAAAGCAGATTGCGCCATCCGCAGCAGATTTTAAGAGCCATTGAACGAATATCCCGCCAAAGTTCAGATCAAATGATTGTCAATACAGACATGAATGATGTGGTTGAAGTCTTGTTGGATGAAGCTGAAGATCTATTGTCTGCGTTAGATCAAGACATCAACTCAGTTGCAGAAATAGATGGCATTGATGCATCACTATATCGGCTGGCGGATATCATTACCGGATCAACTGATGAATTTGATATCAATCCCGATAGTAGTTGGGGAAAACGGCATTATTCGCTCATCAGCAAATCTGTCCAGTTTTGGACAAGTCGTATGCAAGATGCTTGGGACAAGATTGATCTTGCCATGCCCCGGACCAACACCAAAAAATTCTTGGGGGGGAGCCTTTCTGGCCCAGAACTATCTTCACACATATCTGAATGTATCTTAGAAGCTGCAGAAATTGATGCGGCGTTATTGAAGGTGGTTTACGGCTATTCTTCTAAAATTGGATACTCGGCAATTCGAGACAAAATTGAAATGCTGATGGAAGAACGTTTGCGGGTTACCGAAAATAGTTTGATTGATCTATTAGCAGATCCAGGGGAAGTGGATTCCGAAACCCTCCAAAATCATTTTTCTGCACTTGTGAAAATAAAAAGCCAATACCATGGTGATGATGCCGGCAGTGTATTAAATCGACGCGGCATAGCGGCGTGTGCCGCCTGAAATTGAAGTAAGAAATTTTTGCAGGAGAACTTAATGGGCCATACGCAACGTAATATATCCATTTCAGAAACCGGATTGGGAAAATACCAAAATGAAATTGTAATCGGGCAGCACCGTCTTATTGCGTCTGAACCAGAATCGTTAGGCGGCGATGATTCTGGACCCACTCCAATTGAATTATTGGAAGCTGCCTTGGGGGCATGTACCACAATTACGTTGCGGATGTATGCGGATCGAAAACAATGGCCTTTGGAGCAAGTCAGTGTAGAGGTTGCACACAAGCGCGGGCATTTGGAAGAATGCGAAGATGCCCAAGAAGGAACCTCAACCCGACCAATGGATATCTTCACCAAAAAAATTCATCTGACCGGTGATCTTGATTCCGCACAACGAGAACGTTTGCTTCAGATTGCTGAAAAATGTCCGGTTCATAAGATACTGGGACAAAAAGTTTGCTTGCGAAGTGAATTAAGCGAGTAAATTCATATATCATTACTGAACTGTAATGAAACAGAAAGAATTGTGACATCTAGGGGGTAGGATGGTGTTCTTCAGGGCGCTGTCTGCTTAAAACTGAAAAACGTGGAGTTTTCAAACGTGACTATTGGTAAAATAACTAAAAATCGAGCAATCATAGCCTTGGCTTCTTTGGCGCTTGTCAGCTCTTTCTCACTATTATCAGCCCAAGCAGAACAGACCAAACCGCCGCTTTCTGGAATGTTACGGCCCGGGACGCCAGTGTCATTTGCAGACTTGATTGAGCAAGTCAGTCCTGCCGTTGTCTCGATCAATGTGATTACGCGCGAGGAACCAGCCGTTCCCGGTGTTGGTAATCTTGATAACATCCCCGAAGAGTTCCGGGAATGGTTGCAACGCCAAATGCCAGGTCAAAATAGACGCTCCCAGCCGGCCCCTCGTGAGGGACGGTCGTTGGGTTCTGGCTTTTTGATTTCTGGTGATGGTCACGTAGTAACCAACCATCATGTGATTGATAAAGCATATGAAATTACAGTTGGATTTGAAGATGGCAAAGAATTTGATGCCGTATTGATTGGCTCAGATGAACGCACTGATCTGGCTGTTTTGAAGATTGAGAGTGATCAGGAATTCACTCATGTCAATTTTGCCAAGGATGTAAAATTGCGCGTAGGTGATTGGATTGTCGCGGTTGGTAATCCATTTGGATTGGGTGGAACCGCAACGGCTGGAATTGTTTCTGCAACGGGTCGAGAAATTGGCCGTAGTGCCTATGATTTTTTGCAAGTTGATGCCTCAATCAACCGGGGAAATTCTGGCGGGCCAACTTTTGATCTGTATGGGAATGTGGTTGGTGTAAATTCACAAATTTTATCACCAACAGGCGGTAATATCGGAATTGGCTTTGCGATCCCAGCCAGACTGGCGTCAAAAATTACACAGGAATTGATCGCCAAAGGATCGGTAACTCGAGGTTGGCTTGGCGTTCAAGTACAGCGAGTAACCCAGGATATTGCTGATAGCGAAGGCTTGTCTGATTCCAAAGGTGCCTTGGTTGCAGATGTGGTTGATGACAGCCCAGCCAAAAAAGCAGGATTTAAGGACGGCGACATTATTTTGAAATTGGATGGCGTGGTCATTGAAGATCAACGGGATCTAACACGTCGTGTTGGCGAGATGTTTGTCGGGCACAGTGCCAAATTTTCCATTTTACGGGATGGACGTAAGAAGAACCTGAATGTGAAAATTGGAAAACGCGACGATGCAGCAGAGGCAGAAACTCCAGATACCGATCAGGAACGGGACGAAGCTGATGAATTTGGCCTTCGGCTAGGTAGCTTGAACGATGAGGGTCGTGAACGTCTGGGCATTGAAGATGATCGTGGCGTTTTGATCGTCAGCGTTGATCCCGGTAGCCAAGCGGCTCGAAAAGGATTTCGAAAAGGCGATGCAATCGTTGCTGCTGGTGATTTGGATTTATTTTCAGCGGATGACTTCGAAAAAGCTGTGGCAACTGCCCGTAAGAAAAATCTGAAGGCCGTTCGCTTGTTGGTTCGTACACAAGGCGGTCAAACCTATACGGCATTACGCCTCGATAAATAATCAAACGTTTCCCGAAGGAGGGTAAGATCATGCGAATACTGGTGATTGAGGATGATTTAGAGGCAGCAGGATATATCCAAAAAGGATTGACCGAGGCCGGGCATTTGGTTGATCACGCCATTGATGGTGAGATTGGCTTGGAAATGGCCAAAACGTCTGAATATGATGTTCTAATCGTGGATCGAATGTTGCCTCGCCGTGACGGCCTTTCGGTGATCTCCACCTTACGAGAAGACAGCGTTACGACCCCGGTTTTGGTTCTTTCGGCACTTGGTGATGTTGATCACCGGGTTGAAGGATTAAAAGCTGGGGGTGACGATTATTTGAGCAAGCCCTACGCATTTGCTGAGTTGCAAGCCAGAGTCGAGGCCTTGGCACGGCGCCGCGACCCCGAAGCCGTTCCCATTCGTTTGCAGGTTGGTGAACTTGAAATGGATCTTCTGGCACGAACCGTCCACCGGGCTGGCACCAACATCTTACTGCAGCCGAGAGAGTTCAGACTTTTGGAATTCCTGATGAAGCATGCGGGGCAGGTGGTTACGCGAACCATGTTGCTAGAAAAGGTGTGGGATTATCATTTTGACCCACAGACCAATGTGATTGACGTCCATGTTTCGCGTTTGCGGGCTAAAATTGATAAGGAATTTCCTACGCCGCTACTTCACACGGTGCGAGGGGCCGGGTATCGCTTGCAGGAATGAAACCACTACCGGCATTTCTTAGAACGACAACCTTTCGAATTACCCTGTTTGTGGCATTGCTATTTGCGGCGTCGACGCTGGCTATGCTGTTGTTTGTATATCAGTCAACGGCAGGCGCATTATCAAGGCAAACTGATAGCTTGTTGTCTCAAGAGCTTAATTCATTGAGTTCGTTGTATCGAGCCGATGGTATTAATGGCGTAAACCGGGGGGTGGTTGAGCGAAGCGCAACGGATAGTCTGTATCTGTACTTATTTACCCGGGCCACTGGCGAACGGGTTTCTGGGAACCTGAACGGTTTGCCAAGCAATGCGGCAGACCAAGCCGGCTTTTTTGGATTCACCTATCGCGTTGATGCTGATTCTAATGATGGCACGGCTGAGCATCGCGCCCGCGCCAGAATGATTCGGTTGCCCAATAATTACCTTTTGCTGGTTGCTGTTGATATCGAAGATCAAGCGCGTATTGCCGGGCAAATCACCCGAGCAATGTGGTTCGGTGCTGCCTTGGTTTTGGTGTTGGGCTTATTATCTGGCGCACTAACCAGCCGACGTTTTGCCAACCGGATCGAAGCCTTAAATGCTGTGGCTCGTGATGTGATGGCCGGCGATTTGAAACGCCGCGCGCCGCGCAATCATACCAATGATGAGTTGGATGAGTTGTCAGCGAACCTAAACCAAATGCTGAATCGGATTGAGAGCTTGGTAGCGGCCAGCATGTATGCGGGCGACTCAATTGCCCATGACCTTCGCTCACCCCTGACCCGTATGCGGGCCAGGTTGGAACAGGCAGTACGGGGCGAGACTAACCAATCACCTGAAGTATTAGAAGCTACACTGGATGACGCAGACGAATTGCTGGGGATCTTCAATTCCATACAACGCATTTCCCGTCTTGAATCTGGTGAGCAAAGAAGCGTATTTCAATCGATTGATCCGGCACCTTTGGTTGAAGATATTGCCGAATTATATGGTCCGGTATGTGAAGATGAAAACAGATCTTTTGATTTTGAAATTCAACCTGACTTGCGAATTCGTGCCGATCGAGGCTTGATTGCTCAAGGCATATCCAACCTTGTGGATAATTCAGTCAAATACACCGAACCAGGAGACGCAATCATGCTTCGTCTTCGCAAATGTGGAAGTGGTGAGGTCGAAATATCGGTGACCGACACGGGCATTGGTGTGCCTGCGGAAAAACGCGAGGAGATTTTACGGCGTTTTGTTCGTTTGGAAGGGAGCCGGTCCAGACAAGGAAGTGGGCTGGGGCTGTCACTGGTTAAGGCCATTGCTGAAATCCATTCTGCAAAACTGGTTATTGATGATGGTCCGGGATCAGAACATGGGGATCGCCTTGGCTTACGGGTTGCTCTCATTTTTCCTCGTGTGCGCCGCACAAAAAAATAAATTTAGAAAATCGCTTTGAAGAACATTGTAGTTAGTTCACTTTATCAGAGTGACCAAAAGCAAATTCATACCCGATGCTGCACGATTGCCAGTTTCCACCGGACTAGATTCGGCAGACCAGCAGCGCATTGCTCAGCTAGCAAAAGGCGATGAATTGGTTGGAAAATTGTTGGCAGGTATCTTGTCCAATTCTCCGTATCTTTCACAATTGCTGCGGATTTTTCCCGAACAAATAGATATCTTGAAGCAACATGGACCTGCGCGCGCTTTGGCGCAGATATCGGAAAATCTACCTGATAGCGCTGGGCAAAAACTGGATGACTTTCGCCAGCAATTGCGGTTAGCCAAAAGGCAATTTCATTTGTGCTTGGCCTTGATTGATCTGGCTGGTGTATGGGGTACAGAAAGGATTGTGCAGGAATTTTCAATTTTTGCTGAACTGGTAATTGCCCGGTGCTTATCTTCCGCTTGGCAGCAATATATCGCCGCACGAGCAGGAAAATCTACACCCGTTCCCAAATCGGCGCCTGAATATGGGGGGTTCTTTATCGTCGCTTTTGGTAAATTGGGCGGGCGGGAACTTAACTATTCCAGTGATGTTGATCTGGCTTTTTTCTTCGACCCTAGCAATGATGAGGATGTCCTTAGCGCACAAGAATATGTGCGGTTGGGTAGAGAAGTGGTCAGTTTGCTATCTGATGTCAGCGAGCACGGATATGGGTTTCGGGTTGATCTTCGATTGCGTCCCGATCCGTCATCCACGCCAATTGCGCTTTCAACCGATGCGGCGTTGGGATATTATGAAAGTGTTGGCCAGACATGGGAACGGGCGGCTTGGATCAAGGCCCGGGTCATTGGTGGAAACCAGCTCGCAGGTGCGGAATTTTTGAAACAGATGCGCCCCTTTGTTTGGCGGCGAAATCTGGATTTTGCGGCCATTGACGATATCCACCAAATTCGCAAGCAAATTTTGTTCGGGGTAAACCAACCGCGCTCTCCGAACCCCGGTTTCAACGTTAAGTTGGGAGTCGGCGGAATTCGAGAAATTGAGTTATTTGTACAAACTCTGCAATTGATTCATGGCGGTCGAAATCCAAAATTCAGAAGCCAACATACGTTGGGTACAATGTCGAAACTGGCTGATGAGGGATTGATAACTCAATCAACGGCAACAGCTTTATCGGACGACTATCTTTTCTTGCGACGTGTTGAGCATGCTTTGCAAATGGTCGATGACCGCCAAACCCATGAAATTCCAAAAAATCAATCTGAGCCAGCCGAATACCTCGGGTTATTGGGCTACACAAATTTGACCGAATTTCAGTCGGACCTACAGGCCTGTACCCATGAAATTGCCGCATTAACCCAATCGTTGTTTCAAGGGGCTCCAGAACAGGAAAGATCAAGGGAGCTGGATTTATCCGGCATGGAAAATCATCCCGATACGGTTGGTATATTGGGAGACATTGGTTTCAAAAATCCGGCTGAAGTGGTGGAAAGGTTGCGAAACTGGATGACAGGAAAGGTTCGGGCAACTCGATCTGATCGGGCGCGCCGACTACTTGCTCAATTGGCTCCAGAACTAGTGGAGGCTTTGGCAGACAGTGCTGACCCAGATGCTGCATTCATCGGGTTTACCAGATTTTTTGAAGCATTACCGGCTGGTGTTCAGGTGCTTTCGCTATTTGCCAACTGTCCCGGGTTAATGACCCGATTGTTGGACATTTTGGTATTGGCGCCTCGTATGGCCGAAATTCTCTCTTCGTACCCACATGTGCTCGAAGTTTTGATCACCGAATCCGACCGATGGAGCGCTGCCAAAATAACCGACCAAAGTGAGCTACAACAAAAAATTGAACAAGCTACAGATATGGAAGGCGCGATGGATGTGGCCCGCCGCGCTTGTCAGGAAGAATTCTTTTTCATTGGATCCAAACTGTTAGGTGGGCAAAGCAACCCGGCATTGGTCGCAGGTGGGTATACCAGTTTAGCCGATGCGGCCATTGGGGGCTTGTCAACAAAGGTGGCTCTTGAATTACCTGTTTCATCCGGCAGTACGGATGCTCAATGGGCTGTTTTAGGATTAGGTAAATTGGGCGCCCGCGAAATGATGCCCAACTCGGATCTTGATTTGATACTGGTTTATGCTGAGCCATCCAAAGGAACGGGTAGCTCAGCGCAAAACCGGCCGGAAGTGTGGGCTTCCCGGTTTACAAGACGCTTGATTTCCGCACTATCAGCACCGACCTCTGAAGGCACATTGTATGAAGTTGATATGCAATTGCGACCATCCGGTCGGGCTGGGCCGATCGCGATCGAATTGCCTGCCTTGGAAACCTACTATCAACAAGATGCATTGACCTGGGAGTTGCAGGCATTGAGCAGGGCGCGAGTTGTTTGCGCGTCCACACCAGCGTTTGCCGCTACTGTTTCTACAAGTATTCAATCCATATTGAATCTGCCAAGAGACCGGTCAAAGGTCCATGCCGACATCACAGCAATGCGAGTGCGGCTAAACCAGGAAAAACCAGCTTTGGGCATTTGGGACCTAAAGGCCGGGCCAGGCGGTTTGGTCGAGTTGGAGTTTATATTGCAAGCCATTCGGATATTGGCTCCGGGCCAGAGTTTACCAAACTCTTTTTTTGACCACGATCAAATGGGTTTTGACGACTATTTATTATCAGAAAGCGAGCAAAAAAATTTACCGCAAACCCACGGCTTTTTTCATCGGATTTTACAAATTACTGGCCTGGCAATTGGGCGCATTGGAACGGCGCAACAAATACCGGTGCGATTACAGGATGTGTTATTGGAAGGCACCCAATTGAATCAAATAATTGAGATGGAAGCAATGATTATTGCGCGGCGTAAACATGTTGCCATGGTTCTGGATCAGATATTATCAGCTTCCACCGACGGAAAATAATTTCTCTGGCGTTTAAGTAGATGCATGGGCGGGCATTCAGGAGAAATAACATGCGAAACATTTTATATGTCACCATTGGTTTATTCGGCGCGACTGCAAGCGTAGCTCTGGCTTCACCAACGATGAAACATCGAGGACCAATGCCACATCCGGCTCATTTATTTGAGTTGGCGGATGCCAATAATGACGGTCAAGTAACCAACGCCGAGGCCAAGCAGGCCCGAGAGGTCTTGTTTGATCGATTAGATCGGGACGGAAATGGATTTCTGGATAAACCAGAAGAGCGGTTTGCTCGCAAAGAGCATCGTGCGGCAAAAAAACTGCATCGCTTTGGTCGCAAAATGGATCGTCAGCAGGCCGCAGACGCTAATGATGATGGGAATGTTTCTTGGGACGAGTTTTCGTTTGCACCATCCCCTAAATTTGAGCGTATCGATACGAATGCAGATGGTTCCATTTCCAAAGAAGAGCATGTTGCGGCGCAAAGAGAGAAATTTGCGAAGTTGGATGTCAATCAAGATGGGTTTCTCAATCCAACAGACCGTAAAATGCGAAAAGAAAACCGGCATTCCAAACGCGAAGAGATGCAAACTCGAATGGACACCAACAAGGATGGGCAAATTTCAAAACAGGAATTTGTTTCCTCTGATGGACCGTTGATGCACCATTTTGATCTGGATAAAAATGGATCGATTACTCGTGATGAAATGCAAAAGGCACGGCCAAAGCCGGGCCGCCCACGTTTCGAACGCGATTGATCTGAACCCATAGCGAATATGAATTGGTTCTGGCGTGAAAATGCCAGAACCATGGAACTTGACGGGGTTTGGCTGACGGTTCAAACCGGATCATGGAATTGCAAGAACTGGGTTAGTTGTTGGTATTTGGCATAGCAAATCGACACAAAGAGGATCCAGATGAGCCATTGGTTCGTCGGATTGCCACCGGTGATTCCCTTGCGGCTCAACAATTGGTCGACCGTCATTTGGACGCCATGGTTGCGATTGCTCGACACATGTTAAATGACCCGATTGAAGCAGAAGATGTAGCACAGGAAGTGTTCTTGAAGGTCTGGGTGAACGCTGCAAAATGGAAGCCAGGTGCAGCCCTGTTCAGGACTTGGATGCACCGGGTCGCAATCAATTTATGCTATGATCGTTTGCGTAAAAAACGGGAAATCTACATGGAAACTCTTCCTGAGCAAATGGATGAAGATGCGACAACTGCCGAACAAACCGTGGAGCAAAGGCAAATAGCGTTGCAAATTGAGACTGCAATGGGCGGGTTGGCACCACGGCAACGAGCTGCGCTCACGCTTTGTCATCTACAGGAAATGGGTAATATCGAGGCGGCCAGTATTATGGAAATCAGTGTGGAAGCATTGGAATCATTATTATCACGCGGGCGGCGCGCTTTGCGGGCCGCTTTGCATGAGCAAAAGCAGGAATTGTTATCAAAATGACCAAGGATGAGGGTTAGGCAATGAAACCAGATATGAGCATGGAACAGTTCGGGGATTTAGCGGCGGCCTATGGCGCAGACTTCGAACAGTGGCCGATGGAACACCAAGAGCCTGCCATTGCCTTGGTCGCAATGCGCCCTAGTGAGACTACTGAGCTTCTAAAGCAAGAAGTGGGACTGGATAACAATTTAGCAGCTTTACCGCGCCAACGACCCGGTGTGGATCTGCGAAATAAAATTCTGCGGTCCTTTGTCCCTTCGATAGCCACAGATACATTTAGTATTGCCGGTTTGTTTGAAATAATTTTCGGGCGCGGCAAACATGCACGGGGCTTTGCCTTTGTCAGTGTCTTGCTGTTGGTCGCATCAGGTGCGGTCGGAGGGTATCTGGGTGGTGATCTGTTGATCAACACGCAAGATACTGCTGTTTGGGATGTGCAGGTATTTTACGATCATTCATTTGTATTGGAACCAGGAGCGGGAACATGACTCAACATCGCGGCGTGTTCTGGATGCTGTTATTGTCCCTTGCCATCAATTTGCTGATTATTGGCGGGTTTACCGGTTTGGTTATTGCTAAAAAGCAAATGCCACCGCCGCCGTCTCTTGTGCAGAACGGTTCTGGTCCGCCGCCTGCTGCCGCAAGCCAATCATTTGATGGAAGGCGTTTCTTCCGGGCGTTACCCGCATCAGAAAAGCGCCGGGCGCGAAGCGTTATGGCATCACACCAACAAGAACACCGTCAGCAGGTCGCCCGGGTGCGAAAGGCCAAACGACAGGTCAATCAGTTGTTAAAAAGCAACACCTTGGATGTGGAGACCGTGAAAGTCGCCTTACATGAGTTGCGACAGGCCGAGGCCGCAGAGTCTGGCTTTGGGCAAATGATTGTTTTGGAAATTCTAAAAGACATGGATGCGGAAGCTCGCATTCAGGTCATCCAAAAGATGAACCGCCCGGCCGCAAAGCGTCAACCACGGCCAAACCGTTAGTTTAGAATTATCTATGTTGGGCGAGAGGGTAGCCGCGTATTTAAGCTGCGTCGATTGTTTCGATTTGCGGTGTTTCATCGGATGTTTCCGGTGGGGACAGCGGCAAACGAACGGTCACGACAGTACCGGTACCGATTTCACTTTCGATAATAAACTCCCCGCCGTGCAAATTGATCAAGGATTTAGTCAAGGCCAGACCTAAGCCAGAGCCTTTGTGGCTTTTGCTGTGCTGGCTTTCGATTTGCGAGAACGGTGTACACAGTTTCGGTAAATCCTGTTTCGAAATACCGATACCGCTATCCGTAACCTTGAAAATCACACCACCGGTTGCTGGGTCTGTCAGGGTCTCGATATTTACGGTTCCACCGTCTGGCGTAAACTTGATGGCATTGGAAAGCACATTTAGCAAAACCTGTTTGATGGCACGCGGGTCAGCCTCAATATCAGGAACATCTTCGACTTCAGAGGTTAGTTGTAAATTGGATTCCACGGCTTTTCCGCGAACCAGACGTAAACATTGTTCGACCATTTCATCACAATAAATGGTTTCAGTGCTCAAGGTCATTTTACCGGACTCAATTTTTGACATATCCAAAATGTCATTGATCAAGTTCAACAAATGCTGGCCGGATGTCAGGATATCGCCGACATATTCGATATATCTGGCATCTCCAACCGGACCGAACATTTCTTTTTGAATGATCTCGGAAAACCCGTTAATCGCGTTCAGTGGCGTACGCAATTCATGGGACATATTGGCCAGAAACTCACTTTTTGACCGATTAGCTTCTTCGGCGCGAATTTTCTCCTGTTGGTACTTACCGGCCAGTTCTGAAATGCGTGTTTGGCTGGTTTCCAGATCAGAAACTGAGGCGATCAATTCCGCTTCATTTTTGACCAACAGGGTTTCTTGCATTTTCATCGCCGTGATATCGGTGCCGATACCAACTAACCCACCTTCGGCAGTTTTTCGTTCCGACAAATGGACCCATCGGCCATCGACCAGCTCCATCTCGACGGTTCCGTCATCGCGACCGTCATGCACGGCTTTGATCGAGCGGGCCGCCATCATTTCCAGTTCTTCATAGGCGATACCGGCGCGCAGGTATTTTTGTTCGATGCCAAAAAAATCACTGAATTTTCGGTTGCACATGATAAGCCTACGCCGCGCATCCCAAACCACAAATGATTCAGACATGGATTCCAACGCCGCCCGCAGCCGAGTCTCTGCGGCATTTAGGCGGGACTGGGCGCCTATTTGCTCGGTAATATCGATGGCAACGCCGACTACACGTCCGCTGTTTTGTTGGCCCTGGCCCTGCCATGGGCGTCCTCTGGCTTGAAACCAGACCGGTAAATTTGCGGCCCGGAATTCGATATCAATCTCACCACTGGTTGGCGCACCGCGTAAGGCGGATTTTAATTTTTCACGATCTTCAACATGCACCATGTTCAAAAATTCTGAAACGGGGGTGGTTGCGCCTTTTTGTCTTCCAAACATTCGGGCCAGAGAATCGGTTACCAGTACTTGCTCTGTGTTCAAATCCCAGTCGAAGACCCCGCTACGGGCGCCCTCCATGGCCAACCGAAACCTGGCATCACTATCGGTAAGCGCTTCGCGTGTATTGCGAAGACCAGACATCTGGTTGAGTAAAATTACCACCAACACGGCAGCAACCAAAAGCGGCGCGATGGTCATCAACACGAAAAATACAAGGGTTCGGGTCCAAGCGGCATTGTCGATGGCCAATTCGCCCATTTGATAGACAACGAGGTCACCCGAAAACAGCGTCACCAAGCCGACAGCTAGTTTTTGGCCGTCATCGCCTTTGGCTTCCATCCCGCCGACCAGACCGGTGCGGACAAAATAATCAATTTGGCTGGCTTTCATCCCGAATTGATCTGCAATGGATTGTCCAATCGGGCGATTGGGAATGCCAATTGGTGTGCCCTTATGATCAGCCAACAAATTGACCAGGCCAGATCGGGGCATGCCCAGCAACCATTCGGTGCTGACCAATGCGACCAAATAATAGGGTTGACTACTGCTTCCGGCTTTGGAGGCCACGATGATCTGGCTAACGCCATTTTCTGCGGACAAGACGCCGCTAAAGCTGGACTGGGTGGCAAGCTTGGCTGTGACGTCTTGTAAGACTGCCGGATCAATATATTGGACATTGCCTTGTGCCGTGCCATTTGGCCGTAACAAGGCGATGGCGTCGATCGTATTGGAGCTAACCAGTGATTCAAGAATGCTTGGGTTGGTGATATTGCTTTGGCGGTTGGTGGCGCGCAACGCGTCGATGGTTGATTCAAGTCGAGCTTCTACTTCACGTACTTTTCCTTTTACTTGCTCTGCAAAATTTGTGGTGGACAGAATTTGCGAGTAAATAACTTCGTCACGAGCGGCTCGGTATTCCATCACCAGTTTCATGGCGATCACGATCAAGAACAGCAGCGTGAAGAACAACACGAAACCGACCGACCACCGTGCTTCCATATTGCGAGCTGCGCTGCGTCTATTTTTTTTAGGTGCCTTGGTGGTTTTTGTCACACTGGTTGCCGGACGCATGACGTTTGGGGATCCGCCTGATCCAGGTGCGGAAATTGCTGTCTCGCCGGTGCCGATCTTTGGCAACAATTTGATCCCCTGATGGTGTGATTCGTTTTCTGTTAATGAAGATAATCTACCAGAGTCAATGCTGTCGATACTGAAATGCGATTTTCAACGAAGAACAAATTGAAGCGCGATCAGGAATTTGCAGTGAAATCTAGGACTTTGGTCGGGGTATTTTGCGATTCTTCGTCTAGTTCATTTGAAATTTCGCGGTCACCGTCGTCTGCGCGACGAAATGGGCCAGCATGCTTACTATCATCATGTCGGCGTCGATCTGGGCCGAAATACGTCTTGGTGCGAACGAAATCTCGTGGGTGATCTATGACCGAAACCAGTTTGCGGAACAATTCTTGCGCATTTACTGGTTTGTTGCAAAATTCAGTTACGCCAGCATCTCGTGCGGCGATTACCCGTTTTCGCTCCGAGTATGCGGTTAGCATAATGACCGGAATAAAGGGTGCGGGACTGTCATCCGCTGTGCGAACCAATTTGATGAAATCCAATCCGTCCAGCAAGTCCATTTGGTAATCGACAATAATTAAATCCATGGATTCGCTTTTAACCAGCGAAAACGCCTCGGCGGCGTCTTGCGCGTCATAAAAGTGTTTCATGCCAAACCCACGTAGGATGGTTTTAACTATATTGATCATATGCGCGTTGTCATCGACAATCAGGGTTCGCAAACGATCCAGATTTACAGCATTGTTCATGACAAATTTTGGCTGATATAAAACCAACCGCCAGATAAAATTCGGATTGGTATTTTCACAAACAGCGTGAAACAACAACCACAGGATGCAAAAGCATACCTTAAAATGATTATTGGAGGCTTAATCAGCTAGCTAAGTGTCTAGAGGCGATTTCAAAGGTGTTTTTGGACAGACCGGACGTCTCGAGCACACGCGCAATCTGGTTACAGGCCAACTTCCGGCGGGCCGGTTCAACCTGACGCCAAGCCGAAAACGCACCCATGAGACGGGCGGCCAGAGCCGGATTTTGCGGATCAATTTGCAAAATTCCGTCGGCCAGCAATTTGTACCCTGCACCATTTTCCAAGTGAAACAACGGTAGGTTTCCAACTGGGAAAACGCCGTATACTGAGCGCGCCCGGTTTGGGTTCCCGACATCAAAGTCAGGATGATCCAACAAGGTTTGTAATGGTTCGACCTGGTTCGATGGTCCGGACATGGCTTGCAATGAAAACCATTTGTCCATGACCAAGGGGTTGTCCTGCCATTTTCTGTAAAAATCATCCAAAGCAGCCTGATACAGACCAGATTTTCCACGAGACAAGGCGAGCAAGGCTGCCATGGTGTCGGTCATATTGTCGGCTGCGGTCCAAGCCTTCCAAGCCAGATCGTCATTTTGACCGGCTGGCAATTGGGCCAACATAAGGAGCGCCTGATTGGCGGCGGCGCGCAAGCCAGCTGACTTTGCATCCGGTTCGAATTTGCCTTGGGGTCGGTTATTTTGATGCAGATCGAGCAAGCGATCTTGTGCCGCCATGGCGATTTGCCCGATCAGAGCTTGGCGCGCTGTTCTGATAGCCTCCGGTTTGGCGTCGGGCGTTAACAGGAATACCTCATCTTCTGACGGCGGCTGCATGACTAAGGCGACAAAAGCGGGTTCCAACGCCTTGTCTTCGATCACGCTGGCCAGCGCCGAAAGGTAGTGGGGTTCAGCGTTTGGAGATTGCCCGTCCAGTACTTGAGCCGTCATGGCTAATAATTGGTCGCGGCCTAAGCTTTGGGCTTCTTCCCAGCGAGTGAACAGGTCTGGGTCGGAGGCGATTAACCGAGCTTGCTCGGCAGAACTTCGCTCGATGGTGAAATTCACGGGTGCAGAAAACCGGCGAAATGCTGAAACAATGGGTTGTTCAGCAAGACCTTCGAAAGCCCAGCTTTGGCTGTCTTTTTCCAGCAATAAAACGGTTTCATCAGTTTGTTTGCCGGAAGTGGGATCGGCAAATGACATGGGTCCGGTTTGACCTAGCAAACCTACGCGCACCGGAATGGGAACTGCTTGTTTGTCTGATTGGCCCGGTGTGGGAGCCGTGCTCTGGCGCAGGCCAAGGGTCAATTTTCCGATTTTTGGATCCCAGTTCTGAGTTAGCTCAACTTTAGGGGTGCCAGCTTGTCCATACCAGATCAGAAAATTGGATAAATCCTGACCGGAAACTGAAGCGAAGCAATCCAGAAACTGCTCCATGGTGGCGGCAGTGCCATCACAGGTTTCGAAATACCGATCCATGCCTTTGGCAAAA
>JAJFFR010000255.1 GCA_021776555.1 Robiginitomaculum sp. | reverse complement strand
CGGACCTGAACCCGCCGCATCCGGCCTCCATCTTCAACCTGTCAACCGGGCGCAGCAAACCTCAGCCAAACTCGGATTCCAGACAGCCCCCCCCAGCCCCCCCCGGGGCTGGCATTGCTGCTCTCCGGTTGACACCCCCTTCCTTTTTTGTGCGGCTTGCCAAAGCCTGCCGATTCAGCCGAAAAAGCAGACATGCTCAACGCATCTCATGTTTCTCGGCGATTCGGATCGACCCTCGCGGTCGATGGTGTGTCCTTGCAAGTTGGCAAGGGAGAGATTGTCGGATTGCTGGGTCCGAACGGGGCTGGAAAATCAACCATTATCCGGATGCTGGCCGGGGTGCTAGTACCAGACAGCGGGCAGATCGACACGGCTGGTACCCGACCCGGATATTTGCCAGAGGGCGCGCCGCTCTATGGTGGGTTGACCCCTCGGCAATCTTTACATTTCTTGTTGGCATTCGTCCATTGGCCCAAAGATCAAGCGCAAGCTCGCACAGCCAAAGTTTTGCAAATGCTGGACTTGGAAGAACACGCCGATCAAGGGGTTCAGGAATTATCAAAAGGCTATCAACGCCGCACCGCGTTGGCGTTGGCGCTGGCCAATGACCCAGATGCGATATTACTAGATGAGCCGTTTGACGGGTTTGATCCGATCCAGAAAACTAGGGGGCGCGAATTATTGCGTTCTTTGGCGAAAGACAAATCCATATTGGTCTGCACCCATTCGCTAGAGGAAGCAGAATTTCTATGTGACCGGCTGTTGGTGCTAAACCATGGCAAGTTGATCGCTTCTGGCTCGGTTGCTGAGTTGCTCAAGCAAACCGGAGCGACAAACTTTTCGGATGCTTTTGCTTCAATCTTGGAGGCGCAAACATGAACCGGAGTCTTGCAGTTTTTGCCAAAGAGTGGGCCGAAGCTTTTCGAGGCCGGGCCATCTGGATCGAGTTGGGTCTGCTCGGGGCGAGTGCGATGGCACTAACATTTTTTGCCGGAAAGTTTTTTGATGCAGGAAGAGCTGACCTATCTATCTGGTTTGGATGGTACCCGTTGGTCTTGAGCATTTTTGTCGCCATCATTGGGGCCAGATTGTGGGAGCAGGAGTTTCGCCTCGGCACGATTGATCTGGTCGCCCATGACGATCGCTCCATGTTGGCGCTGGCCATGGGTAAATGGATGGCGTTAAGTGCCATGCAATTGTTGGCCTTGATCTTTGTGTTGCCATTATGGATTGGTATTTCGGTTTTGGGTTCTCCGGACCAAGGGATCATCATTAGTGGCCTGCTAGGTGCGGCATTGATGGCGGCTGGGATTGCCGGGCTGGCCTTGATTGCATCAGCAATGGCTTCCAATCCAGCCAATGCCGCTTTGTTGGGGATTTTGCTAGCCACTCTTTTCAGCCTGCCGGTGTTGGGACCGTTGATTGCCTCATGGCCGCCCGCCTTGGCCGAGGCGCTGGCTGGGTTTTCGATACCGGCGCGGTTTGCCGGGTTTGCTCGGGGTATGATCTCGCTGAGCGATGGATTTTATTTTTTGTCGATGGCGGCGTTGGGTATTTGGGTCAGCGCGCAAATCGCTGCGGCGCGGATACTTAGGCTGAAACCGGCCAAGCTGGCGCAAATGGGCTTGGCGGTATTGGGCTTTATTGCGGGTAATCTAGCTTTGCCGATTGCGTTGCCCAATGTGCGGATCGATCTCAGCGCCGGGCAGGTTTATACCCTGTCGCCGCAGGGCAAACAGATTGTCGGCAGCT
Source organism: Robiginitomaculum sp. (assembly GCA_021776555.1). Taxonomy (GTDB): domain Bacteria; phylum Pseudomonadota; class Alphaproteobacteria; order Caulobacterales; family Maricaulaceae; genus Robiginitomaculum_B. The sequence goes on along the minus strand of JAJFFR010000255.1, from coordinate 3,518 downwards.
TGAGCCAACCTCGACACTGGACATTTTATTATTCTTCGCAATTGGCGGTGCGCTATCCAGATGTGCGTCAGTTCGGGGCGCAAGTCCGTCAGACACTTGATAATTTGCAAGCGGCTAGTGGCGGCTTGTTGCGCGTTTCCGAGCGTTTTCCGACCCCGGATAGCGATTTGGAAGACGCAGCTATCGCGGCGGACATACAAGCCTTGATGACCGATACCGGTGAGCCGCTCTACTTTGGCTTGGTTGATGAAATTGGTGCCGGGATAGCCCAATTTGATCTAAATCGGGCCGCGCTACTCGAATACGATTTGTTGCGGTTGCTGACCACAGGTGCCACGCTGCAACCCGCCTTAACCCTCACCGACACAACCGATATGGCCGGGCGTGATTGGTACGTGACCGGGAACAAGGAAACGGCACTGTATCGGCAATTGGAAACTCAATTTCAACTTGATGAGCAAATATCAACGAGTGCTTGGATGTTGGTTCACCCACAACCCGACGTTCAAATCGACGCTGCGCTTCAAGCCCGGTTGCACGATGATGATCCGTTTCAGGCGTTGATCTTGGTTGATCCGTATCGGGAAAGCGCGGCATTGCCCGCCTTGAACGGTTTGCCCCGGCTCGGCGCACGGCCCGGCTCGGTTTTACCTGCGTCTGTTTCAGCGCTTGGGGTTTCGATGATTGCCGATGCGGTATTGGTTGATCCGCCAAATGCCGCTCTCATACAGCGTAACGAAGCGGGCAAGGTACGGCAGGTGAAATACCCAGCTTGGTTACAATTGGGGCCAAGTCATTTGCCACAAGCCGGGCCATTACAAAGTGCAATGGCACGTGGACTGGTGCTGGCCAGCGCCGGAGCGTTTGAGATCGGACAATTGGCTGGGGGTTGGCAAGCACAAACTCTGTTGACCAGTTCACCCGAGGGGCAATTGGTCAGCCAAGGCGCGCTGGCCGAAGGGCTGGACGGTGCAGCCTTAATGCGCCAAGCCCAAAACAAGGGAACCAAAATACTGGCCCTGCGATTGTTTCATCCAGACAAGGACAAACAAATTTTGCTAATGGCCGACACAGATTTTATAGCCGATCGATTTTACGGGCGTAATGATCCGGTATTTGGCTGGCAGGACGTAAAAGACAATGGCCGCTTTGTACTGACCCTATTGGACATATTGGTGCGCGCGCCGGAACTGATCAATATACCACCAAAGCAAAACCTGAACCGCCCCTTGCACCGCATTGAACAATTGCGAACTGCGGCCCAAGTGAAAATCCGGGTGGGAGAAGACCGGTTGGCTGATCTGGTGGCCGGTAAACCAAATGCAGCGGCGATCGAAATATCAAGTCGGCAGGAATTGCGACGGCTCCGCAAGGAATTTCGCTCCAGAATTGTCGGAATTGAGCGTTGGCTCACTCTGATCTGTGTGTTGTTATTTCCGTTGGGATTTGTCGGGTTTGGCTTTTGGTGGGTCGCTCGAAAAAGCCGGGTTCGGCCTAACTCGCTAAACGAGTAACGGACAAGACCCGACCCGGTCCGGCTTCTTGCAGGATGGCAACGCAAGAACCCGTTGCCATGGCCGGAATATCCAGCACCATGGCATCGCCCGTCCAGTGTCCGACCGGGCGCAATTTGGTGACCATATTGACTTGGTCCAGTATTTTGCCGTTGTTTTCACCGCCTTCAACACTGACTTGCTGCACACCGGGAATGTAGTCGGCAATCAGGATCACCGCGCCATTGACCGGTGCTTCGCCTTCGGCAATTGTTAGTCGTAAATGGTTTTCGACCAAAGTAAGCGAAAGTTCAGGTCCGGTCGCTGAGTGATCTTGTTGCTGTCCGATGGTTTTGCGTACTTTTTTCTGACGCATGCCTTTTACTGAAGCCTGCCCACCCACAATGATCTGCGGCGTATAGGGACGGCGGCTGTGTAAAGAATTGCCGTAGTCTTGTTGCCGCTTGGTGAAGCTGGACATGGCATAGGTGTCTTTCCAGCCCAGATAATCCCAGTAATCAACCGCCAAGCTAAGGGTGATCACATTGGGATCAGAACCCAGTTCCGCCAAAAACCTGTTGGCGGCTGGACAATTGGCACAGCCTTGTGAGGTGAACAACTCAACCAATACCGGGCGCTCCTGCGTCACGGATTGAACCTCGTCCGCACCGGTGGCGGCAAAGCTGAACAGGATCAGCGGCAGGAGTGGGGTAAATCGGATCATGATCGAAACCATAAGCTGACTATGGTCATTCGACCAGACACAAGTGCATCACCATTGCGCGAGGATAATGAACATCAATATAGATTGAGCCATAGATCAGGCGTTGCGGGCCAAGTTGCGCAGGACATAATGCAGGATGCCACCATTCTTGAAGTATTCCAGTTCGGTCTCTGTATCGATCCGAACAAGTGCTTCAAAGGTTTCATCTCTGCCGTCGGCAAATTCCACGGTTACATCGACATTTCCTTGCGGCTGCAACGTATCAAATCCTGATATGCTGACCCGTTCCTCACCGGTCATTCCCAAACTTTCGCCTGAAATATCGCCGGTGAATTGCAGCGGCAACACGCCCATGCCGATCAAATTGGAACGGTGAATCCGCTCAAAGCTAATGGCGATCACAGCGCGAACACCCAGCAATCGCGTGCCTTTGGCTGCCCAGTCGCGCGAAGAACCAGTGCCGTATTCCTTGCCGGTGATAATGACCAATGGCGTTTGTTCTGCCTCATAGGCCATGGCTGCGTCATAGATCGGTTGGATCTCGCCGCCTGGGAAATGCTTGGTATAGCCACCTTCGACATCATCCAGCATCTGATTGCGAATGCGGATATTGGCGAACGTACCGCGCATCATCACTTCATGATTGCCGCGCCGCGAGCCATAGGAATTAAACTCGGTTGGGGGCACCTGATGGGATTTCAGATAATCACCAGCTGGCGCTGAAGCGGCAATCGCTCCGGCTGGAGAAATATGATCGGTGGTGATCGAATCTCCGAACAGGCCAAGGATTTGCGCCCGGTCCACATTATGGATTTTGGGCAGATCAAGGCTCATGCCAGTGAAAAATGGTGGGTTGCGAATATAAGTGGAACCTGGTGACCAGTTATAGGTATCACCGCCCGACAATTCGATTTTCTGCCAACCTGCATCACCTTTGAATACGTCGGCATAGCGCTGGGTAAACATTTCCGGCGTTACACTATCGCGCACAGTTGCGGCGATCTCTGCCGACGAAGGCCAGATATCGCGCAAATAGACTGAATTGCCGTCGCTGTCCTGACCCAGCGGGTCGGTGGTCAAATTGATGTTCAAAGTACCAGCAATGGCATAGGCCACGACCAGTGGTGGTGAAGCCAGATAATTGGCGCGGATATCCGGGCCAATACGGCCTTCAAAATTACGGTTTCCCGAGAGTACCGAACAAGAGGTAATGCCGTGATCATTCACTGCTTTGGAAATCGGACCGGGCAGGGGGCCAGAATTGCCGATACAAGTAGTACAGCCATAGCCAACCAGATTAA
>JAJFFR010000254.1 GCA_021776555.1 Robiginitomaculum sp. | reverse complement strand
GGTGGGTTGGAATTTTCAGCTCTAGATGTTGTGATCGCAGGCGAAATCGGTGTTGTTGCGCCCTCGATTGCAACATCGAGTGAGCCCACTTCGAGCGTTTTGTCCGGGCTGATGAAACCGAAACGTTGAAAATAGGTCTCTTCAAACGCTTGCCGCATGGTGTCTACGTCGTCCAGCAATACTGGCAGAGTCGTGTCGGAATTAGCGTAGCGCAAATGCACATGAACTTGCGGTGAGATATCCTTCGCGCCGACGCCTTGAGCGGTCAGTTCATCGCGACAATCTTGTAGTATGTCGTTTGCCAAGGCCTCGAGTGTGGCTCGAATGTCTAGCGATAATTTTGCTTCGACAGAGACTTCTCGGCTTGCGCGAAGTTTGGCCAATCCCATCCCGTAGGCGGAGAGAAGGCCTGATAGTGGATCGATCAAGACAGTTTCGATACCAAGCGTGTCGGCAATCAAACAGGCGTGCTGACCGCCGGCGGCGCCAAAGCAATTCAGTGCATATTGGGTGACATCGTAGCCGCGAGCCACAGAAATGGTCTTGATCGCGTTGGCCATATTTTCAACTGCAATTTTTAGAAAACCGTCGGCAACCTCCTGAACAGTCCGTCCATCACCGATGTCAGTTGCCAGGGCTTCAAATGCTGTGGTGACAGCGTCCGCGTCCAAAGGTGCGTTGCCGTCAGGACCAAATACGTTTGGAAACAATTCAGGACGTATCTTGCCAACGCAGACATTGGCATCGGTTACCGTCAATGGGCCGCCACGGCGATAGCACATGGGACCGGGGTCGGCACCTGCAGAGTCGGGACCAACTAGAAAACGGGTGCCGTCGTAGGCGAGCAGTGACCCGCCACCTGCGGCGACAGTGTGAATGTGTAGCATTGGAACAGCAAGACGAACGCCGGCGATCTCTGTTTCGAATGTGCGTTCGTAATCTCCGGCAGTGTGCGAGACGTCCGTTGAGGTGCCGCCCATATCAAATCCGATGACGCGTTCGAAGCCCGCGCGACGAGCGGTTTCCACCATACCAACAATGCCACCAGCTGGCCCCGAGAGAATGGCATCCCGGCCTCGAAACAGGGCGGCCTGTGTCAGGCCACCAGAAGAAGTCATGAACTCGATGGTAGGTAGGTCTTGTGGACGGGTCACATCAAAGCCTGCCATCACACGGTCGACATAGCGGGCAAGGACTGGTGACAGATAGGCGTCGGCAACGGTGGTATCGCCACGCGCGACAATCTTTATGAGCGGAATGACGGCATGACTGGTTGAGATTTGTTCAAAGCCAACGTCATGTGCGAGTTCTGCGGCTCTTTGCTCATGTACAGGATGGGCATAAGAGTGCATGAACACGATGGCGATAGATCGAATTCCGTCGCTGTAGGCGGCGTCGAAGTCGCTGCGGAGTTTGGCCAAGTCTAGAACGGTCTCGATTGTCCCGTCTTGGTGGATACGTTCTGCAACGCCAATTACGCGGTCGTACAACACGTCTGGTTTGATGACGTGGCGGGCAAAGATATCGGGGCGGGCTTGTGTGCCGATTTCGAGATGGTCTTCAAGTCCTTCGGTGATGGCAAGGAGCGTTCGTTCGCCCGTACGCTCAAGGAGAGCGTTGGTCGCCACTGTCGTACCCATTTTAATGGCGGATATTTTTGTCGCAGGAATTGCTGCATCGGACGCGAGGCCTAAGGCTTGGCGAATGCCTTCCAAAGCAGCATCTTCGTATGCCTTAGGATTTTCCGAGAGAATTTTGCGCGGGTGGACTGTGCCATCTGGTGCGACGGCGATGACATCTGTGAAGGTGCCGCCGCGATCGATCCAGAATTGCCATTTGCCGTGTGATGGGGCGCCTTGCTCTGGCATTTTGGGCTGATGTCCTGCCTGATTTGCGTAAAGACATCAGCTATCGGGCAGGTTGGCGGGCGTCAATTGCTCAAATGCAAAATATCCGACCGTTATTCCTGACTTGGCCAATAATGGCCAGGGACGTCCATATTCCAGCGAATACCGTATGTGCGCTACTTCACTAGGGTGGTCAGTGTGTGTGGTGTCGCATTCCCCCCAGAAAACCCCGACGCAGGCAAGGTTTCGCTCCAGAGTGCAATCGCACCTGCTGCACACACGGCAATAATCAGTGATTTCATCGGACATCCTCCCATACGCTCTGTTAGGTCGCGAGTCTCGTCGACCCAGAGGAACGTCAATCCGCTTGTGGCTTCTTGCCATTCGTGTATTGCGGACGATTAGTTACGATTGTCCTAATAATTCGTTGCGACAAGAGCTGATGGTGATATTCGCCCGATATGAGGTCGGATTGTTGTGGAAAAGGTGACGTTTGTACGGTGACAAACCATCTTCAATACGTCTCACAAAACAGCTAGAACGGTGTTTATGGCTTTCAATGACATGGCAAGGCTAATGGGTCTGGGATCTTCGGGCCGGGTGCGTACAGCGCTCGATAAGGCGCGTGCGCTGGTCGTGCGAGCTGTCTCGCGCCCACCAAAGCCCATCCAGAAGCAGGTTGCCTTCACAATGTCGTTTGTCGCATTGGCGGCAAAAATGGCGAAGGCCGATGGTGTCGCCGTTGATCTTGAAGCCGAAGCGTTCGAGCGCTGCTTTATCGTGCCGGAAAATGAACGGCGCAATGTGATGCGGGTTTACCAGCTGGCCGCGCGTGACGTCGCAGGTTTTGAGATTTACGCGTCGCGGATTGGCAAACTTTTGGCAGAAGAAGATACTCTTCGCCGTAGCGTTTTTGAGTGTTTGTTTAATATTGCCGCCGCCGACGGCGTGTTGCATCACGCGGAGGAAGACTTTCTGAAAACAGTCGCAGAACATTTTGAAATGTCGCACGACGACTATCTCGCCGTGCGGCGACTGTTTGTACGTGATGCCGGCAGTCCGTATAGCGTTCTGGGCGTCGATCCTGAAATTTGCGACGCGGACTTAAAATCGCATTACCACACACTTGTGCGCGAC
>JAJFFR010000253.1 GCA_021776555.1 Robiginitomaculum sp. | reverse complement strand
GCTATAACCGCGAAACCCTGCAAATAAAGTTCAAGGGAAAATCCATTTCTGACGTGTTGGAAATGACCGTTGACGAGGCCGCCGACTTCTTCAAGGCGGTGCCATCCGTGCGCGAAAAAATGGTGACCTTACAGCGAGTCGGGCTGGGCTATGTCCATGTAGGGCAACGAGCCACCACCTTGTCCGGCGGTGAAGCGCAGCGGGTCAAATTATCACGCGAACTATCAAAAAGGGCTACCGGGCGCACCCTTTACATTTTGGATGAACCGACGACCGGCTTGCATTTCGAGGACGTGCGAAAATTGCTCGAGGTATTGCAAGAGCTGGTCGATACGGGAAATACCGTTTTGGTCATCGAGCATAACCTAGATGTGATCAAACAAGCCGACTGGATTGTTGATCTCGGTCCCGAAGGCGGTGATGGCGGCGGTGAGGTCGTGGCTGATGGCCGGCCCGAAGAAGTTGCCGCTTGCGAGGCCAGCTGGACTGGGCGGTATTTGAAAACTTTGTTATCTTGAGGCCGAGCGCAAGCCCGACCTCAATACGCCTTATAATTCGCGTAAGCTGATGGCACGGAACACATATTGGCTTAATGACAGTGCCGAAGGGTCGGCGCGCAATGTGCAATTCACATGCCCATCAATTTGTGGCCTTAGCTCAAACTTAAAATAAAGTGGATCCTCAACACCCATATTGTGGGCGGTTACTGCAAAACGAAAGTCCTGACCGGGTCCGCAATTGACTACTAAATCGCCTGCGCCGCCGTTTGGCCGTTTCCATATTTCAATATCAATCGGGTAGGTTTTGCCATGTTTCAAAGGCAAACTAAACAAGATATGCGGATCACCGTCGGCAATTTGCTTCATATGCGCTGAAGAAGCCTGAACAGAAAATGGCTGATGTACCGCCAGCGAAAAAGTTCGATTGTCCTCATGCACTCGTTGCGACAACCCCGGAATTAGCCGGATCAATAATTGGTCGGCCACAGGCCGCACAACATCCAGCTTTTTCTCGATATCCCGTTTGATCTGCTTTATTTCGGTAGAACCTTGGGGTGCCGTTGCCTGCGGTGCGGTTTGGGCCAAAGCCACCGCCCCGACCAAAAAGGTCGCAGCACCGGCGAGCAATACGGATTTGCTAAACATGATTTTTTCCTTTCACATCACCTCATCAATAAGGGGCAATGAAGAGGTAGGAACAAATCCCATAAATTAAATGTGGCAATGCGTCGCCCGTAACTGATTGCCACCCTTGAATAGGTGAACGGACATGATGATGCGATTTGTGTCGGTCTTAGTCTTGATCCGGCAACCCGAACCGCCGAAACAAATAAAACGCAATTAAGGCCGATAGTAAAAACTGGACAATCAGCGCCGGTTGTACTGCATTTAAGTCCGTACTTTGCTCAAAACTTTGGACAAACGCCCGCACGGCATTTGGCTCATCGCTACTTAAGATAATAACCAGAAATGCAATACTGATTGCCGAATAATTAAAGCCGGAATGTAAGCCGCACGCCCCCATAATCGAACGATCACGTATAGCTAGCATGCCCAACATGGAACCCATGCCTAAAATCGCCGCCATGCCAAACAATCCGGTCAACATCTGGGCGGGTGACACCGAAAGCCCATCTACAAACAGATAATGCGGATGCAGGCTGGCAAACATCAACATGGAGAGCAGCAACCCGGTCGGCAATCCGCGCAAAGCGGTTACATTGGACAATAACCAGCCCCGGCATAAAATTTCCTCAGCTGCGCCCTGAATAGCAATTGCCAACCCCAACACCAACAAGATCAACCACAAAGCCGGGTCAGCCAAGCGGCCCCAATGCACGATATTTTGCACCGGATCATTGGCCGATATTTCACCGAACTTAGATATGACGGTGAGTAAGGTGACCAACAAGATCAAGCCGACAGTGAACAGGCCGCCAACGACCAAACCGCGTCGGTATTGCGCCCAACCTGTCGTGTCAAAATACAATCCGAGATCGACCAGTTGCCGGCCCTCGACCCGCTTTGCCCAAGCCAAAGTCAAGACAGCCATCGTGACAAAAGTCACAACCAGCGAAATTAAAATGACCAACATTTGTGAAAATGGCTCGATATCTTCCCCGGACTGGGTCGCGGGTAAAATCAACGGCATGACAAATGGCATGGTGACCAATTGAGCAATGGCCCAAAATCCGATCAACAGCAGCACACAGGCCCAGACCGGCGTATTGCGAATTCGATTTGGGTCGCTAAATGGATAGCTAAATTGCTTTGGCCGATTTTTGGGATATCTTCGCCTTTCCAGCGCCAAACCAGCCAACAGGATACGGCCAGAACCGCGCTGACAATCAAGCTGCCTTCGGGTCCGAAGCTACCGCCGGTAATCATTTCATCCACGGTTGGGATTTGCTCAAGTTCAACCAGCAAGGGTGCGACATCAATTTTCGTAGCGCTGACATTCAGGCCGAAGCCAACACCCATGATCCAATTCCACGAAGCATGGGCGGCGCAAACTCCCATCAAGGATTTTTCACGTACCGCATACAATCCAAAGAAAATCCCGATCAAGACGATATTGGTCATGGCAACCCAGTTGATATACCCCCCTTCATTGCCAAAATGCATCAGCGAAAACATCACAGAGGTCACGCCAACCGCCGCTGGCCACCCCCAGCGCGATGCAAATGTCGACATCAACCACCCCCGGGTCAGCACCTCTTCGGTACCGCCCTGAATAACAAAGCCGATCAAGAACAGGAAAATCCAGACCAGTGCCATTGGGCTAGCCAAAGCAGGTGACCATGCACCCACCTCATAGCCACCGGCCAAGCCGATCAGTGCAATCGAATCGACATTCAGACCCAACCCAATGGCGAACCCGCGACCGTAACGCGCCTTGGCCCGTTCAAACCGCCAACCCATGCTGACCAGTGATCGCTTTTCGATCCATTTGACCCATGCAAATACGGCCAATGACAACGCACCAAATGATACTGCCAGTACGTAAAAAAGTCCGGGATTGCTTATTTGTTGGTCATCACCCGGCACCCAACCGGCAAGAAATGACGGAATGAGAACCAGTCCGGGGACCACAACCATCATCATCAGCCCGACCAGCGGAACCAAAGTGGCATAGATCGGATGCAAGCGCGCGCCCGGACCTATTTTGCCAAAAATCTCGGCTTTGTATCCAGCCATAGTTTTATCCTCGCAATTGGATGTTCCGATTAGCTCGCGGGAAGATCACCCTTTTCCTTTTGCAGAAACCGCAAAGAAAAAGACGTCAAACCGGTATATCCAAACAAAAATAGTAAACCAACCAGTGTCTGGAAAAACACCACAACCATCAAACCGGCAATGACCTCAGGAGAGACGAGCAAATCGCGCATCGTCTCGAATGTCGCCGCTCCAACACTGCTCATAGAATCTAAACGCTCCAACATTGGCATCATTTTGCCTGCAAACAGGATGTTTTGAATTGTTGAGATGGCCGTCCCCACAACCATATAGATCAATCCCATGATGAAGTAACAGCTCAGTAATTCCCACCCACGGCCTCGGGTCAGCCGTAGGCTGCCAAACAGTGTAAATTGCTTGCGCTCAAGTGAAAGCGGAATGCACAGGGAAAGTTTGACCGACAAATAGACCATTGCGGCAATCAAGCCTGGAATAGCCACTATAAACAAAAGACCCACGACTATCGCGCTGGAAAAGGAATCCAGACTGGCCCCGGCTGCCAGACCTAGCCCGAAGACCATGATCAAGACAATATAGGGCAAAACGAACACCACCACCCCATAGACAATCATCACGCCCATGGTTCGCATTTCATCCATGCCAAAGCGCAAGGCGCCAAAATATCCGTCCAGATCATTATTCAAATACCACCGATAAGAGGCATTCATTCCAGAGGCCATGATGAATAAGATGGAAACCATCGTGGCGATTTGCAGAACCACAACTTTTCCCATCGCTTCGACAGTCATCTCCCCAGAAAAAACAGCTGCATCCGAAAGGACAACAGATATCGCGTAAAAAACACCGCCATAGAGCAAAAAGGTCAAAATTCCATATGGCAGACCGATCCGCCATAAAAGTCTATTTCCATTTCCTTTGGCAGCATAATACCCGTTAAACACGCATTGGCTGGTCGGAAACGGTGGGTTATCTGCGGGTGTCTTGCTCATATCTGGACCTTTCAGGCGGGCCGTAATCCGCGATAAACCGTGGTAAATAGCCCGGCCCGCACCGCATTTATGGCTGGAGCCATCAAAACAGGCAGTAATTGCCAGTGAAAGGCCACGTCGGCCGGATCAATTCTTGTTGGCGTTGATGGATTTTCAATAATGGCCTTGGCCAACACCATCATTTGCTTGGCAGCAATCATCAGGCTGGGTGATAAGACCAGATATAATGGGGCTATCGCGACCAGAAAAGCCAGCGCGATGCGCCAGCCCTGCCCTTTGGTCCACGCAGCAGCTTCAAAAATCTGTATCGATTTTTCGCCGATAGCTGCTGCAAAGGCCGGGGCAAATCTTGCTTGCAAATAAAGCAGTATGGCGCCAACAAAAATAGCGGCGATGGCCAGCAAAATCCAAAATTTGGAACCGGCCTGCTCAAACACCGCCTCCGGGTTTTGCTTAACTAGCTCCGGATCCAACCCGATCAGCAAAATGGAATTGATCGCCAGCATGGCAATCACCATAGCCACAGCCGCCGCAATCACCGCAACCATGGCAACCAATAAACTGGTGCCAAACAAACGGGCTTCATCTGCGCCAAGCTGCAAACCAAGCGGACCAGCCAAAGGTTGGCCCAATGCCAATCGAAACAAAGCGGCATCCATTGCAAAATATAAAAACCACGACCCAACGATCAAAAAGCTCCCCAGCACAGCCAAACCTGATTCTGGTGCTGAAAACTGCACACAGGCCATGCCAATCGCATACGTAAACACATATGGCAGTCCGAATTGATAAACCTGCACCAGGTTTCGGGAGAAAAATCCCCATGCGGCTACCACACATTGTGCAACCGGTACGTTATTGGTCGTTGGGGTCATGAGTTTTCCAGATCATCTACACAGTTGCTGATGAAACTAGCGTCTCAATGGTTCCAGTAAACCCAAAAAGATCAAAGCCACCGTCCCAAAGCGTAACGAACTGTTAAAGGTCGTGAGCTTCCAATGAACGAATCAAGAATTGATGACTACGGGGCTATCATGACCTTTGCCGATCCCGAACGGGCCACAAGCCGACCTTCCAGAATAAAGCAGCTTTTTGGACGAGCCTGGGCCGACGCAATAAACCCAAAA
>JAJFFR010000252.1 GCA_021776555.1 Robiginitomaculum sp. | reverse complement strand
GCGGGCTTCATCTGGGTATTGATCCTGATCCCGATTGTAATCGCTGCCTGGTTTGGCATGAACAACATCACCGACAAGCACGTATCGCCGAACATTGGTTCTCCAATTAGTGCATTTGCCAAAATCACCGGCATGTTGCTGATCGGTTTCACCACAGCCATCTTTGGCTTGTGGTTGATGTTACCAGCTGCGGTTGGCGGCTCTGGTCTGATGATCAGTAAATGGATCGTACTGCCGATTGTGATCGCGCTGACTGTGTTTGCGTTAAAACTGATCCCCGGTCGGATCAGCGAGAGCCTCAATCATCAATACAAGATATTCAACAACAAACACACGTGGGCGATGACGGTGATCTATACGATGACCTTTGGTTCATTCATTGGTTTTGCAGTTGCATTTGGTCTGGCTATTAAAGTGATCTTTGGTTTCCAGCATGTGTTGGTTGACGGAACCATGACCCATAATCTAGCCAACCCAGATGGCCCAAGCGCCTTGATGTTTGCTTGGACTGGGCCGTTTATCGGTGCGCTGATCCGCCCAATTGGCGGCATGATTGCCGATAAAATCGGCGGGGCCAAAGTGACCCAGATCATCTCGGTGGTTATGGTCGCAGCCGCCTTGGGCGTAGCCTATTATATGAAACTGGCTTATGTTTCGGCCACACCGCAAGACTATTTTGTGCCGTTCTTGGTGCTGTTCCTGATCTTGTTTGCTGCCACCGGTATCGGTAACGGCTCTACGTTTCGGACCATTGCCATGGTGTTTGATAAAGAGCAGGCTGGCCCGGTTCTAGGTTGGACGTCTGCGGTTGCCGCTTATGGTGCTTTCATCATTCCTAAAGTGTTTGGCGAGCAGATCAAAGCGACTACACCGGAATACGCGCTGTATGGTTTTGCTACCTTTTACGCGGTTTGTATCGTCATCAACTGGTGGTTTTACTTGCGTAAAGATGCGTATGTGAAAAACCCTTAAACTCCTCATTGGTGGGCGAGAAATCGCCCACCATATCTTCTTTTTCTATCTATTTTGAATTCCGAAGGAACCAGTTCCATGAGCAATTTCTTAGACCGCCTGACTTATTTCTCTAAAATCGAGGGGAAGTTTTCTGACGGACACGGCATTACAACTTCCGAACCTCGAGATTGGGAAAAGGCCTATCGAGGTCGGTGGGCGCACGACAAAATTGTTCGTTCAACCCATGGGGTGAACTGTACCGGTTCCTGTAGCTGGAAAATCTATGTCAAAAACGGTCTGGTGACTTGGGAAACCCAGCAAACGGATTACCCAAGAACCCGGCCTGACATGCCCAATCATGAACCTCGCGGTTGCTCACGCGGCGCCAGTTATTCTTGGTACTTGTATTCTGCTGCTCGGCTCAAATTCCCATTGATCCGGTCTCGGCTTTTGCAGGCCTTTCGCTCGGCTAAGGCCGAACTGGGTGACCCGGTTCTGGCCTGGGGCAGTGTTGTTTCTGACCCTAAAAAATCAAATGATTACAAGAAAATGCGCGGCCTCGGTGGCTTTGTTCGCGCTAGCTGGGATGAGGTCAACGAGATCACTGCCGCCGCGAATATCTATACCACTAAAACCTATGGCCCGGACCGGGTGTTCGGGTTTTCACCTATTCCGGCCATGTCGATGGTCTCTTACGCGGCCGGTTCGCGATATATGTCGCTAATGGGCGGTGTATGCCTCAGTTTTTATGATTGGTATTGCGATCTACCGCCGTCCAGCCCACAAGTCTGGGGTGAGCAAACCGATGTGCCAGAAAGTGCTGACTGGTACAATTCATCCTACATCATCGCGTGGGGTTCAAATGTGCCGCAAACCCGTACGCCAGACGCCCACTTCTTTACCGAGGTGCGCTATAAAGGTGCCAAAACCGTATCTGTCACACCAGATTATTCAGAAGTCGCCAAACTAACCGACATTTGGTTGAACCCACGCCAAGGCACTGATGCCGCCATGGCCATGGCTATGGGCCATGTGGTGTTCAAAGAATACCATCTGAACAATGGTTCGGAGTATTTCACCGACTACGTGCGTAATTACTCTGATATGCCGATGCAAGTTTTGTTGGAAAAACAAGGTGACCATTACATCCCGGCCCGTAATTTGCGCGCCTCTGATTTCACTGGAAACCTGAAAGCCAAAAACAATGCCGAATGGAAATCGGTTGTTTTTGATGAAACTTCCGGCAGCCACCGGGTTCCCAACGGCACGATTGGTTCGCGTTGGGGCGAAGAAGGCAAATGGAATTTGGAAGCCAAGGACAATACCTCGGGCGAGGACATTTGGCCGGGCTTAAGCAATATCGATAATCCAGACGAAGTTTTGGACGTGGCTTTCCCCTATTTTGGTAATCAGGAACATGAGAGTAAAATTTTTGCCCACACCGATCATGACAGTGTGCAGGTCAGAAAACTGCCGGTTCGCAAAGTTACCTTGAAGGGTAAAAAGACCGCTTATGTGGCGACAGTTTATGACCTGATGGCCGCAAACTACGCGATTGATCGCGGGCTGGGCGGCGAAAACGTTGCCAAAGATTTTGATGATAATGTGCCATACACCCCAGCTTGGGCTGAAAAAATTACCGGTGTTTCGGCTGATAGGATTATTCAGGTCGCCCGTGAATTTGCTGACAATGCCGATAAGACCCGTGGTCGGTCTATGGTCATTTTGGGCGCAGCGATCAACCATTGGTATCATATGGATATGACCTATCGCGGTATCATGAATTTGCTCATGATGTGCGGTTGTATCGGTAAATCCGGCGGTGGCTGGGCGCACTATGTGGGCCAAGAAAAACTGCGGCCACAAACCGGCTGGTTGCCACTGGCCTTTGGGTTGGACTGGAATCGTCCGCCACGGCAGATGAACTCCACTTCGTTTTTCTATAATCACTCTAACCAGTGGCGGTATGAAAAACTGGGGGTTGATGAAATTTTGTCGCCGTTGGCAGATGCGAAAAAGTGGGACAATCATTCGCTGATTGACTGCAATGTACGATCCGAGCGCATGGGCTGGTTGCCATCCGCTCCGCAATTGGATGAAAATCCGCTGGGCTTAGCTGCCAAAGCCAAGAAAGCTGGTAAGTCGACCAAGGATTACGTGGTTGGAGAATTGCAATCCGGCGATCTGGAGTTTGCGGCGCAAGATCCGGACCGCGAGGATAATTTTCCGCGCAATCTGTTTGTCTGGCGTTCCAACATTCTAGGGTCATCCGGCAAGGGTCACGAATACATGCTGCGACATCTGCTCGGCGCACAAAATGGTGTGATGAGTGATGATTTGGAAGGCATGGGATCGGCCAAACCTTCCGAAGTGAAATGGCATGAAGAAGCACCAGAAGGCAAACTGGACCTCGTGGTCACGCTTGATTTTCGGATGTCGACCAC
>JAJFFR010000251.1 GCA_021776555.1 Robiginitomaculum sp. | reverse complement strand
CTCCGATGGTACGATGATACTGCAATTCCCCATAGCCATCACTGGGGCCATCATCGAAATCATCGATAAAAGCGGCATTTCATCGGGGCAAACCAGCCCGACCACGCCCAACGGCTCATTAATTGCCAAAGCAACATTTCGCATCGGCGGCGTATGTACCAGCCCGTCAAACTTGTCGGCCCAAGCCGCATTGGCAAACAGTCGCGAAATGGATAGTTCGAGCTCTCGAGCGGCTTGCGCCTGTGTGGCGCCGCATGAAGCGCGCAATCTGGCCCGGAACTCCCCGGCCCGCCCGCTTAAGTTTTCCGCCATAAAATAGAGGATCTGCGCCCGGTTATACGCGGTACGATTGGCAAAACCTTTGCTGGCCTTAAAAGCAGCCTCAACCGCGTTTCGGATATCTTTGCGATTGCCATCACCAACCCGACCAATAATCTGCCCATCGACACCTAATACTGCCAAGGTATCGCCGCCATCGGGACGGGCTTGCTTGCCACACACAAACATTTTTGGGGTGCGATCAATGCCCGGCAACATGGTTTGGGTTTTGGATAATTTGATTGGTGCGACCAGAGCCGAACCAGTTTCATTCCAGTCTTTGCGGGGGGTCAGATAGGCATACATGCCTTCAATGCCGCCTTCACGTCCAAAGCCACTTTCGCGATACCCGCCAAAGCCGCAAGCCGCGTCAAACATGTTGGCGCCGTTGACCCAGACAATCCCGGCCTTGATCTCGGCAGCGACTTCTAACGCCCGGTTGATATTTTCCGACCAGATACTGGCGGCCAATCCGTACCGGGTATTGTTGGCTAAAACCACAGCATCGGCCAAGGATCGGAACGAGGTAACGGTTAGCACCGGACCAAAAATCTCTTCACGCGCCACGATATTGGATGGCTCCACATCGGTCAGCAAAGTCGGAGGGTAAAAGCACCCCTCAGACGGTAGTTCAATATCCGGTTGCCAGCGGGTCGCGCCCTCTGCAACGCCTTTACCAACCAGTTCCTCGATACGCTTCATTTGTATCGGGTCAGCCACTGCACCCATGTCAATGGCTTTATCGAGTGGATCGCCCAGCCGGAAATTACCGAGCCGGGTTTTGATTTTGGCAATCAACTGCTCGGCTACGCCTTCTTCGACTAGCAGCCGCGAACCAGCACAACAAACCTCGCCCTGATTGAACCAGATGCCATCGACCAGTCCCTCGACCGCGCTGTCGAGATCCGCATCATCAAACACGATGAACGGTGATTTTCCGCCTAGTTCCAAGGTCAGTTTCTTGCCGGTTCCGGCAGTTTGCTCACGCAACAATCGTCCGACCGGGGTTGATCCAGTAAAGGCAATTTTCGCAATATCCGGGTGCCCCACGATCTTTGCGCCCGTATCGCCTTTGCCAGTGACGATATTGATCACACCAGCCGGTACGCCGGCCTCGGTACATAATTCAGCAAAGTAAAGCGCGCTGAGCGAGGTATACTCGGCCGGTTTTAACACCACGCAATTACCCGCCGCCAAAGCTGGGGCGATCTTCCACGCCAGCATTAGAAACGGAAAATTCCACGGAATGATTTGCCCAACTACACCTAGTGGCTTTTGATCGGCCAATTCGCTGTCCAGCAATTGCGCCCAACCGGCATGGTAATAAAAATGCCGTGCCGCCAACGGAATATCTGCATCGCGGGTTTCACGGATCGGCTTGCCATTATCCAGCGTTTCCAGAACCGCGATAATTCTCGAATTTTTCTGGATCAAGCGCGCCAAAGCGTAAAGCACCTGCGCCCGTTTATGGCCGCTTTGCTTTGACCAGCTAGCAAATGCTTGGTTGGCGACCTTTACGGCTGCATTTACTTCCTTGCCACCAGCGGAGGCAATCTGCGCCAGTTGTTGTCCATTGGCCGGGTTTTTACTGTCGAAATGGCCGGTGCCTTTGATCCATTTACCGCCAATATAATGACCAAAGCCCGCCGCATGATCGGCCAGCCAGTTTTGCGCCTTGGCATCATCTTCCGGAGCCGGGCCATATTCCATATTTTCAAAAATCTCTGCAACACTCATCGGACTATCCTATCGGATGGCGGTTGGCCGCTGAATAGCGCCCGGTGGCCTGATGTTCTAATTGTCGTTCTATATCGCCCAGCAAGCTGGAAGCGCCAAAACGGAACCAATGCGGGTCCAACCAAGCATTGCCCAGCTCTTCCTTGACCAGCATCAAATAGGTCAGCGCCAGCTTGGCGGAACTAACCCCACCCGCCGGTTTGAAGCCAACCATATAGCCGGTTCTGGCATGATATTCGCGGATCATCCGCATCATGATCAAACTAACCGGCAAGGTGGCGTTTTGCACCTCCATCCCGGTTGAGGTTTTGATGAAGTCCGCGCCAGCCATCATGCAAACCATGCTGGCCTTAGCGACTTTAGTCAGCGATCCCAATTGGCCGGTCGCTAGAATAGCTTTGACATGGGCCTCGCCGCACGCCTCGCGAAAGGCCCGCATTTCATCATAGAGCGCCTGCCAATTGCCGGTCAGCACATGACGCCGCGAAATAACGATGTCGATCTCTTTGGCTCCTGCAGCAACAGATTCGTGGATCTCGGCCAACCGAACCTTGAACGGTGACAAACCGGCCGGAAAGCCGGTCGATACAGCCGCCACTGGAATGCCGGAGCCACGTAGGGCTTCAACCGCAGTCGGTACCATCTCGTGATAGACGCAAACCGCACCGGTGGTAATGCCCAGATCAGCCGCGCCTAGTTCTTGCAAGATGTCATCACGCACCGGATGCATGGCTTTGGCGCATAACCGCCGTACCCGGCCCGGTGTATCGTCACCGGACAGTGTGGTCAGATCAATCAGAGTGATGGCTTTTAGCAACCACGCTGCTTGCCATTTTTTCTTGACCGAACGCCGAGCGCTATGGCTGGCAATTCGCCGTTCGACAGCCGACAGATTGATTTTAATCTCGTCAACCCAGCCGGGCTGGAACGCGGTTCCAGGATTGCGGGCGCTCTGGTTCAATTGGTGTATTTCAGCACTCATGGCTTCTTTGTCTCTCAATGAACCAACAATGTACACTTTTTTGGCAGTTCTGCCAATCAAAACCTGTCCATTTGGTCAGGTTTTATTCCAACCCTTATTTCAGGGGATTTTCCTGCAAATCGGCGATCAAAGCTTGAAATAATTTCAAGATGTTGGTCGATCCGCGCGCCGCTTCACGCATGGTGTGCTCATGGCTCAACACCTCGTCACGCATACCAGCTGCATAATTGGTGACCAGTGACACTGCGCCCACCCGAAACCCCTGCTTGATGGCTAGGATCACTTCGGGAACTGTTGACATACCAACCAGGTCGCCGCCCAAATTGCGGACCATATTGATCTCGGCTGGCGTTTCAAAACTAGGTCCAGAAATCCAAACATACACGCCCTCGTGCAGTTCTGCGCCAGATGATTTGGCCGCCGCCCGAATGCGCTCAGCAATCTGCCGGTCATAGGCGTTGCCCAAATCAACAAATTGTGGCGGGCGATGATCGCCGATGAGCGGATTTAGCCCTGAAAAATTGATGTGATCAGTGATCAATGATGCACTGGCTGGCGGCACGTCTTCGTTGACACTACCTGCTGCATTGGTCAGCAACAAAGTCCGACAGCCCAAATGCCACAGCACTTCGATTGGCACCATCATGGCGGCTGGATTGCCGTCTTCGTAGTAATGGATACGCCCGGCCATCAGCGCCACGTCCATCTTGCCAATCCGTCCCAATACCAACTCGCCTGCATGGGAGGCCACGGTAGAGATCGGAAAACCCGGAATGTCCGAATATGGAATGGATACCTTGTCTTCGACCAGATCAACCAGATCGCCCAAACCCGAACCCAACACAAGGGCCAAGCGTTCCTTTTGACCGGCGCGATGCTCGATAAAATCAACGGCCTTGCTGATAATGGTTCTCATATTTTGGTTTCTTTCAAATCAAACGCGTGGGGTAATAATTCACCCAAGGTATAGGTGTTTGTCTCACCGCTTTCCAGCCCGCAATCAATACGAATGTCAGGTCCAGCAAACTCGGCCAAGCGTTGCCGACAACCGCCGCAAACCGTGCCGGGTTTCTTGCCCTTACTCATGATGAAAATTTCGGCGATTTCGCGTTCACCAGCCAACACCATGGCTGCAATGGCCGAAGCCTCGGCACAATTGCCCAGCGGATAAGCAGCGTTCTCGACATTGCCCCCGGAATACACATTACCAGACGGCGTACGAAGCGCCGCCCCGACCTGATACTCAGAATACGGCGCATAGGCCTGATGCATGGCAATTTTGGCGGCGACACGTAATTGTTTCATTTGGGTTCCTAGCGCTCATTCAATGCGGTCCCCGGACTTGATCCAGGGTCCAGTCTTTTACCCACGCGCTAGACCCCGGATCAAGTCCGGGGACTGGGATTGATGCACAAACCCAAACAAAACTGTCAATTCACTCCAAGATTGTCATCACCCAACTTGTTCGGGTGATCCAGTTCTTCCTGTCATGCCGGGCTTGCCCCGGTATCCATCCTTGCGCTTGACGCGATAACGACGGGTGGGTGGATTGCGGATCAAGTCCGCAATGACGGTTTCGTTGTTGAGAACAACCTTCGTCCAAACAATACACCCCCAACGTCATCACCCGACTTGTTCGGGTGATCCAGTTTTTGCACTGGCTGGATTGCCCGGATAAACCGTGCAATGACGAGAATGAGTTTTGTATCTATTTTCCTTTCAAGGACGCAATCAATGAATCAATATCGTTTTGTGCGTTCCCTCTCAACTGTTGATCCTTATACTCAATATCTGGTTTTTTGCCATTGTGACGGGCTTCAAAAAGTACATTCTTGATGGTCAATAAAATATCAATAACCTCTTCAATTACAGTGAACTTTCCTTGCTTCAACAAGTCGCATCTTTCCTCCTCAGAAAGCTGGTCATTATGAGCCATCACCTTGTCTCGAATTCCCTTTAAGTTGTCATTCCATAAAACTCGCGCGCGATTTATTTCCTTCTCAATCGTATCCCAATCTGAATCTTGAAGGAGGTAGGCTCCATCTATCCTTGCCTGAAGTTCCGACTCATCTTGATACTCAGCATCCTCTCTTTTGAAATCTTGGAGCAACTTTTTCAAATTTTCTTGAAACTTCCGCCGTCCCTTTTCAAAAAAATCCGTTTTTCTGCCGAACCGGATCAACCTCGCAACGCTATGCGATTTGTTATTCTTATCAAAAATATTCCCGAAAATTAAGAAAGTACTTTGAATGAAATTGAATTGTACATTGCGCCAAAACTGGGAATTTTGGTCTCCAGTCTTTTCAATATCATTCAAGCAAGCGTTCAATGCGCGATTGTAGAAAAACTGCCGAGCCACACGATCTACATTATTTGAAAAAACATCAAATTCTGTCTCAAAATTTTGCTTCACCACTCCAAAATCACCTTCCCGCTCTCCCCACTTCGCATCCGGTCAAAACCGGCTTGAAAGTCGTCCACGGCGAAGTGATCGGTGATGATGGCATCAACGTTGAGGCCGGAGCCTAGCATGGCTAGCATTTTGTACCAGGTTTCGAACATGCGGCGGCCGTAAATGGCTTGGATGGTTAGGGCTTTGGTGATGATGGTTCCCCAGTTGACTTGGGTTTCGCCGGGCGGGATGCCGAGCATGGCGATCTTGCCGCCCATTACCATGGTGTCGGTCATTTGGGTAAACGCAGCGCCCGCGCCAGACATTTCTAGGCCCACATCAAAGCCTTCGGTCATGCCGAGTTCAGCCATCACATCACGCAAGTCTTCTTTGGCGACGTTTACCGCGCGCACGTCGGCCAGATTGGCGGCCAAATCGAGCCGGTGCTGATTGATGTCGGTGATCACTACATGGCGCGCCCCGGCATGGCGGGCAATGGCTCCGGCCATTGCGCCGATGGGACCGGCCCCGGTGATCAATACGTCTTCGCCAACTAGATCAAACGTCAAGGCCGCATGAGTGGCATTGCCCAACGGGTCCAAAATGGCTGCCACGTCATCACTGACATGGGGCGGCAACGGCACCACATTAAAGGCCGGCAGCGCCAGATATTCAGCAAAGGCACCGGCGCGGTTGACGCCAACGCCTTTCGTGTCCGCCGACAAATGCCATTTACCTTCACGAGCCGCACGGGACAGATCGCCGACCACATGACCCTCGCCGGATACCCGCAATCCCACGTGATGTCGGGTGACGTGTTGGCCCAACTCGACAATTTCGCCCATGAATTCATGGCCGGTGATCAGGGGTACCGGCACGTTTTCCTGTGACCATTGATCCCAGTTGTAGATATGAACATCCGTGCCGCAAATCGCGGTTTTCTTGATCTTGATCAGCACTTCATCATGTTTGGGTTTGGGCATCGGCATGTCCTGCATCCAGATGCCCGGCTCTGGTTTTGCTTTGACCAATGCTTTCATCAGATCACTCCCAATTCCTTGCCGACCTTGGTAAAGGCCGCAATGGCAAAATCGATTTGCTCAGAGGTATGAGCCGCTGACATCTGGGTGCGAATACGGGCTTGGCCTTTTGGCACCACCGGGAACGAAAACCCAATCAAGTAAATTCCTTCATCCAGCAATTTAGCTGCCATGCCTTGCGCCAGTTTTGCATCGCCCAGCATCACCGGGATAATCGGGTGCTCACCGGGGGTTAGCTCAAACCCAGCCGCCGCCAAACCTGCTCGAAACCGCTTGGCATTGTCGAACAATTGTTTGCGAAGCTCTGCCCCCTCGCGGACCAATTGCAGCGACTTAATCCCAGCCGCACACAACATCGGCGGCAACGCATTGGAAAACAGATATGGCCGCGAGCGTTGGCGCAACATGTCTAACACTTCACGACGACCCGAGACATACCCACCAGCAGCGCCGCCCAGCGCTTTGCCTAATGTGCCAGTCAGAATATCAACCCGTTCCAATACGCCACAATGCTCTGGCGTGCCGCGCCCGCCTGCCCCCATAAAGCCAACCGCATGGCTGTCATCAACCATGGTGATCGCGTCATATTTGTCGGCCAGATCACAAATGGCTGGCAGATCCGCAATGATCCCATCCATCGAAAACACGCCATCGGTGGCAATGATCTTGTGGCGCGCCCCGGCGGCATCAGCTTCGATCAATTTGGTTTCCAGATCACTCATGTCATTATTGGCATAGCGAAACCGCTTGGCCTTGCACAACCGCACGCCGTCAATGATTGACGCATGGTTCAGGCTATCAGAAATAATCGCGTCTTCGGGGCGAAACAATGGCTCGAACAGCCCGCCATTGGCATCAAAACAAGCCACATAGAGCAAGCTGTCCTCTTTGCCAAAAAACTCGGATAAATCCCGTTCTAATTCGCCGTGGATCGATTGAGTGCCGCAAATAAAGCGTACTGACGCCATGCCAAATCCGCAGTCGTCTAGGCCTTGTTTGGCTGCTTCGATCAATTCGGGACTGTCGGCCAAACCCAGATAGTTGTTGGCGCAGAAATTGACCACAGTTTTGGCTGGTTTTACTGTGATTTCGGCCGATTGGTGCGAGGTGATCACCCGCTCGGATTTAGTCAATCCAGCGGCGTCAATTTCGCGCAACTCTGCCGTCAAATGGCGATAAAATGCTTGGCTCATAATTCGTTCCCGATGGCGCACAGAGTCGTTTTGCTCTGTTTGCCACAATTCTACGCGCGACTTTGCTGGAGTGGAAGCCTCTGGATATCAATCCGGCGGGTATTTTTATATGGCGCAAGCCGCTCGCTCAATTGTCCTTTTCGAAAATTATTGTTACCAGTCAATTCAGGGACGGGTCATTGAATTACCTGTAAGGGGAAAAACATGCATAAATATATCGCAGAATTAATTGGCACGGCCACACTGGTTTTGTTCGGCTGCGGCGCGGCTGTACTTGGCGGTGCAGAAATTGGACAGGCCGGGATCGCAGCAGCATTTGGCTTGGCCATTATCGCTATGGCCTACGGGATCGGACCGATTTCGGGTTGTCATGTAAACCCGGCCGTATCTCTGGGTGCTTTTGTTTCCGGGCGAATGGACGCCAGTGAAATGATCAAATACTGGATTGCCCAATTTATCGGTGCGGCAATTGGTGCTGCATTGGTTTATCTGATTGCCTCCGGCAAAGCCGGATATGATGTCGCAACCAATGGATTGGGGCAAAATGGCTGGGGACCAGGCTATCTGGGTGAATACTCGCAAATGTCTGCATTTGTGTTTGAAGTGGTTGCCACCTTCTTGTTTGTAATGGTGATTTTGGGCGCAACCAGCAAGGCTGCTCCGGCGGCAATGGCTGGTCTCGCTATTGGCCTGACCCTGTGGGTTATCCATTTAGTCGGCATTCAGGTCACCGGCGTTTCAGTTAATCCGGCGCGCAGTTTTGGCCCGGCATTGTTCACTGGTTTTGGACAATTATGGCTGTTCTTCGTGGCCCCAGCCATTGGCGCAATAGCGGCCGGTTTACTATTCAAATCAAGCCTGCTCGAAGGCAAAAAATAAATAACGGCGTTTGAGACGATTGGGATTGCCGCGCGGCGTTCAACCAACCGGCAATCCGCATGAACGAAAAAGTCCAGAAATATGTTTGATTTTTGTTCACAGCGACTAATCGCGCTACGTCATAATAGAGTGTTTCAATTTGGGCAATGAAGTCAATGTCGCTTGCTTACTGAACAAAAAGAACAAGAACCCACTGCGACGGCATGCCTCATCGAAACGGCTAACGTCTGGCTTATCTTTAAAGCATGATGATAATCTCGATCAAACATTCCAAAGGCGTATTGGCCGCTTTATCGGCCCTAACCTTTTCTCTGTTCGCGGCCATGGCCAATGCCCAACCGACAGACTTTGGCTCATGCGTGGCTAAGAACAAACAATTTGGAGGAGCGACAGCCGCCTGCGCCGAAGACATTTGCAATTGGGAAGTCTGTAAAGATCAAATTATTTACTCTACCGGCTCTACTGGCTTGGTTCCTGGAGCGCCTTTGGCTTCCAATCGAAATGCCGGCGAAGAAGGTTCGGCTCTTGCCGTGTGCATGCCCAAACAGCAAATCATGGACCGATGCTTGGCAAGTGAGGTCAGAGCAGCGGCAAAACCCCCGGAGCCACCCAAGCCGCCTTGGTGTAAAACCGGGTCAGATGCTGATCTTCCTACGATCAGGGTAAAGTACAATGCACTCTCTGCACAAATTAATACCCTGACGGCTGCTCTAAAGCCCTTGCAACAAAGATACGAGAAACATGGTCAGGATATGGAAGACGCCAAAAGTGCTTATGAACCCATGAAGACGGCATTTAAGGCTGCCAAGGCCCGTGCTCAAACAGATGAAGATTATCGATCCACATACAAATCGAACTGGATTTACTCTGGAAAGCTGGATCTGCTAAACGAGCTGATTGATGCCTATAACGAACAAAATAACTACCAAATTGAGTTGTGGCCGGATATTGAGCGTTTGCAGGACCAACGGACAGCTTTGAAAGAAAAAAGAAAGTCTATCGGTCGCGACATGCTGGATCGGGACCGCAATTGCGCTGGTGCCTTGGCAGCATTGCAGTAAATTTTCCTTATTTATCTGAATTCTTGTTTGAGTTTTGTTCACAAATATAGCAGAACATATCATGAACATAAAGGATGTGATTCCAATGGTAAAGCTAGCTAACGTATTTGTTTGTCAATCTTGTGGCTCGGCGCATGGTAAATGGGCCGGGCGGTGTGATGCTTGCGGTGGCTGGAACACGTTAGTCGAAGAAATCCCCGAGCACAGCCCCGGACGCAAGCCAGCCAAAGCCAGCCGAGGTCGGCGCGGGCGCGGTATTGAATTTTCTAATCTGCAAGGCAGTTCCGAACCCTTATCCCGATTGGTCACCGGCATTGCCGAGTTTGACCGGGTGTGCGGCGGTGGCATTGTGCCCGGCTCCGCACTACTGGTCGGGGGTGATCCGGGCATTGGCAAATCGACCTTGATGCTACAAGCTGCTGCCAAACTGGCTTTGGCTGAAAAATCGGTAATTTATATCTCCGGCGAGGAAAGCA
Organism: Robiginitomaculum sp.; assembly: GCA_021776555.1. GTDB lineage: Bacteria > Pseudomonadota > Alphaproteobacteria > Caulobacterales > Maricaulaceae > Robiginitomaculum_B. The sequence goes on along the minus strand of JAJFFR010000251.1, from coordinate 5,023 downwards.
TTGATCAAGTTCGATCTCGCGCCAAACGGTTGGGCCTGGCCCACGCGCCGCTACAACTAGCATCGGAAACGGCCTTGGGGCCGATCATGGACAGCTTAAAGGCCGAGCGGCCCGATCTGGTGGTGATCGACAGTATGCAAACCTTGTGGACCGATGCATTGGGAGCCGCCCCCGGCACCGTGGCGCAAGTGCGGGCTTGCGCGCAGGATTTAACCCGGTTCGCCAAAAAATACGGCACAGCAGTTGTGTTGATCGGGCATGTTACCAAGGACGGGCAAATTGCCGGACCTCGCGTGGTGGAACACATGGTCGATGGTGTGTTGCATTTTGAAGGCGATCGCGCCCATCAATTTCGCATTTTGCGCGGGATCAAAAACCGGTTTGGCCCGACGGACGAAATTGGCGTATTTGAAATGGGTGAGCAAGGTTTGGCGGAAGTTTCCAATCCGTCCTCTTTGTTTCTGGATGGTTGTGAAAATGGCACCACTGGATCGGCGGTTTTTGCCGGGATGGAAGGTACACGCCCAGTACTGACCGAAGTGCAAGCCCTGATTGCCCCCTCGCCGCTTGGCACCCCACGGCGAGCAGTAGTCGGCTGGGATTCAGGTCGTTTGGCCATGGTCATGGCCGTATTGGAGGCGCGATGCGGGATTTCTTTCGCGGGCAAGGATGTATACCTAAATGTAGCAGGTGGGCTGAAAATCAGCGAACCGGCTGCTGATCTGGCCGTTGCGGCGGCCTTGGTTTCATCAGCATTCGATCAGTCATTACCGCCCAAAACCGTTGTTTTTGGCGAAATTGCCCTGTCTGGTACCATTCGCCAAGTGTCGCGAACCGCTGCCAGATTAAAAGAAGCTCATAAGCTGGGGTTCACGCATGCCATGATCGCTACAGGGGAAAACTCTGGCAACAGCACAACAGATACACAATGTACCATTGCGAAAACCGGTAAATTGAGCGATCTTGTCGCCAGATTCGAGGCAGATCGCCTCGACTGAACTCAGGATACGCAACATGAATGCAAATCCGGCTCTTGTTCTTGACGTCATAGCCATTGGCGTATTGCTGATATCAAGCATATTGGCATTAACCCGTGGATTTGTTCGCGAATCCCTGTCAATCGCCTCCTTCGTCGTTGCTTCGCTTGCCACGATTTTTACCTTGCCGATATTTAGCAAGGTGACCATGAACTGGATCGAAAGTGAAATGATTGCTACGGGTGTCACTGCGCTCACCATCTTTTTGGGTGTCTATGTCGTAATGACTATGCTCACCCACAAGATCAGCGGATTTGTCCATATGAACCGCCACGTCGGCGTGCTGGACCGCACCGCTGGTTTTGCTTTTGGCGTGGTGCGCGGCATGGTGATGTTGGCTTTAGTTTTGCTCGGTTGGAATTTCCTGACCAAGCCGGGACAAACCCCGGACTGGGTTTCCACCGCACGGGTCTACCCGGTGGTCAGTGCCACGGCAGTTGCCTTAAAATCCATCGTACCCAACACGGTCGTGTCCGATATTCGCGTCTCGGAAAATAGCGAAAGCGCGCCGCCATCCAAGCAAGCAGAGAGCGCACCAGCGCGACCAAGTGAACAAGGGTATGAGCAATCAGACCGGCGCACTTTGGATCAAGTGATAACGACACGGCTCGAGGATGATACGCCTGAGACGGAACCCACACCGAGTTCAGGAGCCGAGGAATGAGCGCGATGATCGAGACCGGCTGGCCCGAATTGATGATCGACCCATTTGAAGATAAACCCCGCGAAGAATGCGGGGTTTTTGGTGTGTCCGGTGCAAAACATGCGGCATCCTTGGCGGTCCTTGGATTACATGGCCTGCAACATCGTGGACAGGAGGCTTGCGGCATTGCCGCGTTTGATGGCAAGCGGTTTGCCTCTGAACGTCATTTGGGACTGGTTGCCGAAAATTTTTCAGGGGACGGTGTGGTTGACCGGCTACCCGGAAATTCCGCCATCGGCCATGTGCGCTACTCGACTCAAGGTGATGCGGCCATTCGCAATGTGCAGCCGCTTTATGCCGACTTGAAATCAAGCGGCATTGCAGTTGCCCACAACGGGAATTTCACCAATGCGCGGCGCTTGCGCCAACAATTAGTCGATCAAGGGGCCATTTTCCAATCCACCTCCGATACCGAGGTCGTGCTGCAATTACTGGCCCGCTCACGGCGCACCAAATTGGTTGACCGGTTTGTTGATGCCTTAAAACAGATCGAGGGAGCCTATGCTCTGGTCGCCCTGACCAACAAAAAACTAATCGGTGCGCGCGATCCATATGGCATTCGGCCATTAGTCTTGGGCAAATTGGATAACAGCTACATTCTGGTCTCTGAAACCTGTGCGCTGGATATGATCGGCGCCCATTTTGTTCGTAATATCGAACCCGGTGAAGTGGTGATCATTGGTGAAAGCGGCAGCATTCGTTCGCTACACCCATTTCCCGATGTAACCCCGCGTCCTTGTATTTTTGAGTTTGTGTATTTCGCACGACCAGATTCCTACGTCGACGGCAAAAATGTGTATCAAGTCCGCAAAGACATGGGGGCCAATTTAGCCCTAGAACACCCAGCAGACGTTGACGTGATTGTACCGGTACCGGATTCAGGGGTTCCCGCCGCCATTGGTTTTGCCCAACAAATCGGCATACCGTTTGAGCTGGGTATTGTTCGCAACCATTATGTGGGCCGAACGTTCATTCAACCTACCCAAGCGATCCGCGACATGGGGGTTCGCATGAAACACGCAGCCAATCGCGGTGTGTTAGCAGGCAAGCGCGTGCTGTTGGTTGATGATTCCATTGTTCGCGGCACCACGTCGCTTAAAATCGTTCGCATGGTCCGCGATGCAGGTGCCACGGAAGTTCATTTTCGCTCAGCCAGCCCAAAAATCTGCCATCCTGATTTCTATGGGATTAACCTGTCTGACCGTAAAAAACTGATCGCTGCCACCCATTCACTCGAAGAAATGCGCCAAAAGCTGGAAGTCGATAGTCTCGGCTTTTTATCGGTCGATGGGTTATATCGAGCGATGGGTGAACTGGCACGAGAAGCCGATAATCCCAAGTTTGCCGATCATTATTTTACCGGCGATTATCCAACCCGTCTGTATGATCATGAGCATGATGAATCCGATAAGGATTTACAGCTATCCTTGTTATCCGAAGTAGCCTAGAGCCTATCCCCATGAATACGAAACAGACAAAACCGCTTGCCGGACGCATTGCGTTAGTCACGGGTGCATCACGCGGCATTGGCCGTGCTGCTGCTTTGGCGCTGGCCGAAGCTGGCGCCCATATTTTGGCACTGGCCCGCACCCAAGGCGGGCTGGAAGAACTAGACGACGAAATTCAAGCCATTGGCGGCAGTTGCTCGCTGATCACGGCTGATCTGGAAGATTTGGATGGCATTGACCGATTGGGTGGCGTCGTAGCTGAACGCTGGGGCAAGCTGGACATCTTGGTCGGCAATGCTGCCCTCTTGGGGTCCATTTCGCCGGTGCCGCATATCGAGCCTGATTTGTTTGAAAAAACCATGAAAATTAACGTCACGGCCAATTGGCGGTTGTTGCGTTCGTTTGATCCCCTGCTCCGCGCTTCGGATGCGGGCCGGGTGATTTTTGTCACTTCAGGCGCAGCCCGTTCCAACTCGGCTTTTTGGTCGTTATATGCCGCCAGCAAATCGGCACTGGATACCATCGCACTTAGCTATGCCACCGAAATTGCCTATACGGATATAAAGATCAATTTGATCTCACCTGGACCAGTCGCCACCGCGATGCGGGCCAAGGCAATGCCTGGCGAAGACCCCAAAACACTGCCCAGTCCGGCTGATATTGCCCCGCTGTTTGTTGAGTTGGCCCTGCCCACCTGTGAACAGCATGGTGAAATCATCAACTGGGTGGATTGGACTAAGAATTAAGTTCGTTTCGGCTCAAACCGCCAATGAATGCTGGTTTTCCTGCCTTTGCCAATGGGCATCAAAACACGCCGCTATATTGCGTGAAAAACGGATACCTTCGGCGGTTACGCGCAGGGTATTATTATGTAATTTGACCAAACCGTCTTGCTCCAACGGAGCCAGCTTGTCCAATGCATCATCAAATTCAGCAAGCTCTCTTCCTGCGGCATGACAATGGGCCGCAAGGTCTAAAAATCCCAAACTCAAAATCTGCATGATGGCCTGCCCACGAAATTTATCGTCTTCGTTCAATGCCAACCCGCGCACAATGGGCAGGTTACCAGCCCGCACGGCCTGTCGCCATTTACCCATATGTGGATCGTTTTGCACATACCCGTCCGGTAAAGCCGAAATGGATGAAGCGCCAAACCCGATCAACACATCACAATTATCATCGGTGTACCCCTGAAAATTCCGACGAACTCGGTTCTCTTGCATAGCCTGCCCCAAGCGATCATCCGCTTTGGCGTAATGATCAAATCCAATCCGAATATAACCGGCAGCCACGAGCAGTTCGGCAACCAGGTCGGCCTGCGCCAAGCGCAATTCGGTATCCGGCAGATCCTCCTGCTTGATCATTTCCTGATGTTTTTTGAACCATGGCACATGAGCATAGCCAAAAACTGCAAAGCGATCGGGTTGCATGGTCAGCGAAATTTCAATGGATTTGGCAATATCGTCCAACGACTGTCCGGGCAAACCATAAATCAAATCGAAATTCACCGCCACAATCCCGGCATCATGCAGCCAACTTTTTACCTGCCGCACTTGTTCAGGCGGTTGTATTCGGTTGATTTTTTGCTGCACGTGTTCGTTAAAATCCTGCACGCCTAGTGAAACCCGATTTACGCCAATTGCGGCATACCGCTTTGCCTTGGCTTCATCCACAGTACGCGGATCAATTTCAACGGCGATTTCGGCATTTGGTGCAAATGAAAAATTTGCTTTTAGTTTCTCAACGATCGCTTCAAAGTCTTCTGGCTTTAACATGCTAGGCGAGCCGCCCCCAAAATGCAGATGCGCCACCGGTCCAATCGCGCCAGAACCCGC
>JAJFFR010000026.1 GCA_021776555.1 Robiginitomaculum sp. | reverse complement strand
GAAATAAACGCCAATCTGCTTCTGTGATACTCGCCCCCATTAAATACCTATTGGTGCCCAAGTGCTCCTCCAACTCATCAAGCATATCAAAGACTTGTGTGATGGCTATTTCATAGGCCGATTGACTTTGCGCAAACCCTGCTCGGTATACGCCATTGGAGAGTTTCTGGTAGATTCTGTCGTTAATGCTGTCAATTTCATCAGCTAACATCTCCGGAACAAGCGTAAAGTCGGCCTGATATCCAGAAGAAGAATTTTCCGCCGTAACTGAGTTGAAAGCCCGCATAATTTTTGAGGATTCATCGCTAATAATCTTCTGTTCCTGACTATCCCACAGCACCGGCACTGTTGGGCGGCCCGTATGAGAACGGTCGTTTAATGTGTAAAGCTGGTGCAGATGGACGATGCTTATATCTGTGCCCGGCACGGACCAGGAATTACCAAAGTTAGCCGGGTAACCCTCAACTCTTTCGCCGCCTGTCATGTGCAGGGTTATATGATTTTCCAACCCCTTCAATTGGTGTATTAGCATAGCTCTATGTGACCAAGGGCAAGACCAGGAGGCAATTAAATAGAACCTGCCGGGATGTTCTGAAATTGCCTTGATTATGGGATCACTTATTTCGCCATTATGGACGCTTGTTTGGCGCACATATTTTCCATTTTCAATGATTTGATCAATTTCACTCCAGACACCTGAAATTAACATGGCCATGAGGATTACCTTCGCTATTAAATATGGCGAGATTGTATAGAAATGCTCGTTGACTTAAAAGGAAAGTAAACTCATAAATATGTGAGTTTATTTGACATGTTAGGTGGTTTTATGAGACGGCTTCCTCCACTAAACGCTCTACGAGCCTTTGAAGCCACAGCGCGGCTTAATGGCGTACAGAAAGCCAGTGAGGAGCTGCGCGTCACGCATGGTGCAATAAGCCGACACGTCAAACAATTGGAAGAGTGGTTAGGGATAACGCTTTTTGATCGCAGCCGCCGTTCCCTTGTGCTGAATGCAGCGGGGCAGACCTATCTGCACAGCATTTCTTCTGCGTTAAATCTCATTCAGGAGGGTACGGCCAACTTACAGCAGTACAAACCATCCAATACGCTGGGGATTGTAACCACGCATTCAATCGCAGCGAAATGGTTGTTGGCAAAATTGCCAGACTTTTACAGAGGGCATCCTGAAATTGAAGTGTGGCTATCAATGGAGCAGTCGCTCACTGACTTTGCGGAAGGCACCGTAGATGTCGGTTTAAGGATGGGAACTGGCCCTTGGTCAGACGTAGATTGCATACCGTTGATGAAGGACCGGCTTATTACAGTTTGTAGCTCGCGATTATTAGAGCAGGGACAGCCCCTAAATAAGCCCGAAGATCTTGCGGCTTATACATTGCTTCACGATCAGGCGCCTTCGACGCAATGGAGTCGCTGGTTTGTCGAGCATAATGTTACTTCAATTGATTATTCAAATGGTCCCCGTTTTTCCAGTTCTGATATTCTATTAAAGGCCGCCATGAGCGGTCAGGGTGTGGCGTTAGTGAATGAAGTTTTGGCGGCAGAGGATTTGGTGCAGGGTAATTTGGTTCAACCGCTGCTCCAATCTGTCGACTTGGGAGATTTTTTCTGGTTAGTTTTTCCACCGGGTCGCCAATTGAACTCAAAGGTAAAATGCTTCAGTGAGTGGATAAAAACGATGGTGTAGCAATATTTTTACGTTAGTTTATCTCACGTATATATGATTTTATTGTCCTTTTATGCCCGTCAACAAAAGCCTAATTTGTAACAAGCTAAATCATCATAGAAATGATGATTCAGGCTTATTTGACACTGCATTAACAATCTAATTTGAGGACATTCTGATGCTTCACATCGGCAAAACCTTTAGTCTTATCGGATCACTTATATTGATGTCGCTGGTTGCATCTTCTCCCGTGTTAAGTGCCGAACTCCCAAATGCCATCCAATGGAGCAATATCTCAACTGATGAACTCGCTGAAATTCCCTTCAAAACTGTTGATCCTGATGTTCTAAAAAGCGCCTTTGAGAAAAGAGGTTTTGTATCCGTACCGTTAAACTATGGCGATCCGAACGGACGTCAGATCAATATATTTTATCGTTTGATGCCCTCTCATAGCTCAACCAACGCCGACTTAAACAAACCAATTCTAGTCGTGATGAACGGTGGCCCGGGCTCTGCCTCCAGTGGTTATCGGGCTCTTGACCATAATTATCAGGATCCCAAGGCGGGGGATGCTTTTTCTGAATTAACAAAATACTTCCGCATTCTGGCGGTAGATCAACGCGGAACGGGCCGGTCTATGCCTTTGGATTTAGACAGCCCAAGGCTATCCCAAAAAATAATAGCCCGTTATTTTGACGCGGATGAGCACGCCAGAGACCATGTGGCAGTAATTACAGCCGTGATTCCAAAAGATGAAGAATTTTTTATTCTGGCCAGAAGTTATGGCGGGCTTATCGGATTTCAGTATCTCACTCTTGAGGGAGAACTAAGAGCACCTGCTGGAATGGTGATGTCTAGTGCGGTGCAGCCGCATATGGATTCTGTTCAGGTGTTTGCCAAACGCCGTGAAAAACAGCTTGATCTTAACCGAAGTCTCCTAGCTTCTGACCCTGACATCAAAAATAAAATTGATCGTTTGCGCCTGCACCTCGACTCTCTTGGTATCGATTCCAATAATGTACACAGGCTGTGGCACTATTTGGGCAAAGAGCTCGGTTGGGAACAAAAGTTAGCCGACCAGATAGATGTTTTGCTTGATATCCGTTCCCCGGAAATTATGAAGTCCAATCTTCAAGATGGAACATCCAGTACGGTAAACTTACTGAACTACGTCCTGTCCAGTGCGGCACTAACCCCCGGGTTTACGGACCGGACGATGACAATTGAAACATCCCGGATGATACCATTTGAAAGCTGGATGCTGGATGAAAACTGGACCTTGAATCAGATCGGCAAGGATGGCAGTTGGCGAGAAGAATTTATCAATGCCGTAGATGATAATCCGCCACCAGCAACCGTGATTCCTTCCGTAAGTGAGATTAGAGAGGCTCTGAGCCACCACCACATACTTTTCACTTTTGGTCGTTCGGATGCTTTTTTATCCCAGGAAACACAATTGCAAAATGCCAAACGGTTCGAGACCGCCAACCAAACACAATTTCACGTATTTGAAGGAGGACATGGGGCATCATTTTCTGAAGAGGGCGCAAGGACTGTATGGCAATGGGCACAAACTTTGCTCAAAGGTGATGAAAGCGTGGCCAATAGTGAATAAATGACCAGCTAGTGGCAATCTGAGACCGTGATAACAAAGTTTCCTCTGCGCCGTCACTCGTGTAAAAATCAGTGAAAAAAATAGTTAGTGTGTTTGAAAATATTCTTTTCAAGAGGCTTCTAGTCGTTGAAAAATTTCTTGTGGTGTCAAAGGTGCTGGTGACTTTGGATTCAACACGCCTTTTCCAATACTATTTCCGCCAAAAAACTGTACGCCAGCTCGCTTTAGGCTCAAAATCTGATGACGGTGATTAACACCCGTAATATATATGCATGCATTCATTTTTTTTGCTTCTACGCAGAAAGCAGAAATGGAAGTAATATCTTTTGGATTCAACTTCTGATCAGGTTCAAAAAAATGTTTTAGGTCGAAGCCAAATAAGTGAACTTTGCATCCATGAAAAGATGACAAGTGAATTGATGAGTCTAAGTTGTGGATCAAAACTCTGCTGCATAATTTGTCAAAGTATCGAATGTATTCGACCAATTTAAATTCAGGCGTGCCAGCTGGTATTCTATCTAGACAAACCATAAAGTATCTTCTGAATTTCTCCGGCACTTTTGCGAGTTGCGAAATATAACTCTTTCGGCTATTGGGTTGAGCTAGTGTTTCAAATGATACCGTAACCGAAATTATAACAATTTCTCCATCCTTTAATAGGCAAGAGAAATCTTCCTGTGCCTTTAACAACATCTGAAAGTCTAATTTCCGAATTTCATCGGATGAAATATCCTTTGGTAGTGCGTCACGTCCTTGGTAGGAAATCCCATCAATTACATTATGGGGATATAGTGTGTAACTTGTGGTCCTATTTGAAAGAGAATCCCAAATCGGATGATATGCAAAAGTGATACTTTGAATTGGGTCCAAGTTTGCTACTTGATCTTGATGGTCTAAAGGTAGAGCAAAGGCCATTCTTGTGTTTTTATTTGTCCCAATGTCTTCTCTTTCTATTCTATTCGTATCAGTTGCTAATTTAGAAATTTGCTGATCGGATAAACGATTGCAACTGGAGACAATTCCGATATCTTCCAAGTGCTTTTTCCCCAAAAAGAACTCAAGAATTCCGTCTTTCAGTTCTTTGGCTTGAAAAATACCATCTTCTTCTGTTGTTTTGGCTAGAATTACTAAAAAACCATCACTTGATCGAATGATTATGTCATCATTAGATATGCGTTTCTCAAGAAAAGTTTCGCCGACCCTAAAAATATCACTTCTCATGGTGGGCCATGATTTTCCAACTGCTTGTTTGATTTTTTTTAAATTTATAAATTGCAAACATGCAACATCAACCAAGCCATCATCAGAAACCAAAGAACGAATTTTTTCCAGTTTAATGGTGGAAATGTTCATTTTTAATACCGGTTCATCTGTGTGAACAGTTGAGTTTGAAAAAATCATGCCATGGGTAATGTTAAGGCGGGTATAATTGTCGAGTTTTTTAATTGTGACATCTTTACGCACCAGAACAAAAGATTGCCAGAATAACAGGTTCTTCAAAACAAACATAAAACTGAATACTCCGATGGGGCGAATTTTTCGCCCATATTTGTGCTCGTTCTTGCGTCGATTTCAAAAATCCGGTAGGATTTGACCGTTGCGGACCGTTGCTGATGTGCAGTACTGGCAGTTGTAACATGAGTGGGGGAACACTATGGGTATTCTTAAATTTCTATTTCGCGAGGGGTCGTCATTTATTTTTGGCGCCTTTATCGTGTTGTTCGCAATGCGTTTTTTCTCGTATTACGCTTGGCCAGAAGACGCACTAGGCATGTTTGCATTCGCTGCGTTTTCCATGGCATATTTAGCCATGCAAATGGGATTGGCTGCCTTTGCCAGAGTTGGTCATGAAGGCCCGGTAATGGACTTATTCTTGTCTTTGATCCCTTTGATCGCGTTGATTGTGATCGGGGTTTTGCAAGTTGTTGGCGAAATTCCGCTTTCTATGTTTCAAATGTATGCATTGGGTTTGGCTGCCATCGTTGTGTTGATGGATATTACCTTTAACACGCTGATTTTGTTCAAAATGAACCGGTTGGCCAATGATTATGTGCAAATGAAATAAGCTGCTTGGGAGCTTGTTTTTTGAATGACGGGTCCAACTGGATCAAGATTTCAGAGAAAGCACATAGCCAGTATCAGGCGCGACTTGCCCGGCCATGATTTCGGCAAACATTCGCTTTGCGTCTGCTTTGCCGGAGCCATGACTGATATTGAGCCAATCCATGCCGGTGCTGGCCCAATCCTGTAGAGCGGTGCCAATTTTGCTTTGCAGGGCTGCACCGCCCCATTCTTTGCGTCGTTTCAAAGCTTGATCCGGTGCAAAGAAGAAGATGGGTTTGGCTCCGGGCATTGGGCCAAGGTCTTCGAATTTATCCCAATGGCTGATCCCGACCGCACAGCTATAGACCATTGCGTCAGTTAAATGTTCGTGCAGCGCCCGCTTGACCTGCGCGTTGCCTGCCATATCAATGTAAACAGATTTCTGTATGGGCAGCTGGTTTAGCTCGTCATAGCTATACACCTGATAACAATCGCCAATTTTTTGCACGAAGTCTTTGTTTCCTGCTGAAGTCAGCCCGATAACATTTGGTTTTTTGTCGCCGCCTTGGGCAAACAGTCGGGCCACGCCCATCGCTGTCTTACTGGATGCGCTGCCCAAAATGATGTTCGCGGCGCCAAAACAGTCATTATCTTCAAAAAAATCATGCAACAAAAACGAAGTCGCAAACAGCGGTTGGAATAACATTTGAATGTCTTCCGCTGCAGGTGGCAACGCGCCATTTTGAATGCGTAGATAATCATTATAGATCGGGGGTAGATCAACCCGGTGTGCAGCAACGTCTACGAAGCTGTTTGGCTTGACCTTGCCCGGTTGGAAAATCACATGGCTGGCAAATGGCAAAAATCCGTAAATACGCTCACCAACTTTGATTTCTTGATGATTTGAAGCAATTACATCGGCAAATCCCCAGACCGGAACCAATCCCCATGGTTCGGCCACTGGGAAAAATTTCCAATAGCCGATTACATCGCCGGTAGCGGCGTAGGAAATGTTGTTGGCGGTGAGCGCAAAGCGGTCAATGGACAACAAGACCTCGCCGTCATTCAGGTTTTGCGGGTACTCGATATCGACAAATCGACTTTTTCGAATGTCAGCTCGATCCAATTGAAATTGTACAGCTTGCAACTTGTTCTCCTGAATTTTGATGCATATTGGGCCAAGTTATAGCCCATAACCTGCTGCAATGATGCAATAAATAAAAATTTAGGTCTTTGGCTTCGCCTTTAGCAAGAAAATATGTTATCAATTGCGCCTGTATGGAGAGGGTAGAGTTGTGGCGGACGAGCAAGAGGTCGAGGTCAAGGGACGGATCAAATGGTTTGACGCAGGTAAGGGCTATGGATTTATCGAGCCGGATGAAGTCGGCGACGATATCATGTTGCACATCTCCACATTGCGTCAGTATAGCCCGGATTCGCCACTAGAAGGTGATCGCATTACCTGCACGGCGGTGCGCGGTGCCAAGGGGCTACACGCCCTTGAAATTCTGGATTTCCTACACGAAGCTCCTAAACCCATGCCGTTTGATGACGGTGAGGACGAAACCAGTTATAAACCGGCAATTGTCAAATGGTTCAACCGCATCAAGGGGTACGGCTTCGTCAATCTCGAAGACGGCGAAAAGGACATGTTTGTTCATGCCGAAGTTTTGAGCCAAGCTGGTTTGGTCGATATTATCATTGACCAAAGGGTGCTGGTTCAGATCGAAAAAGGCCCGAAAGGCTATAACGTAACCAAAATCAGGTTGCCTCAATCCGACTGACCCACCTACTGGCTGGCCGCCTTGCCCGGCTTTGCGACCTTGCGATTTGTCGCTTTGAAGGGTAGGGGAAGGTATGAAAACATTCTTCTCCTCACTGATTATGCTGTTCTTGGCTTGTGGCTATGCGATCGCCGATGATGTGTTGGTTGATTTTGGAGCCTTGCAACCTCTTGAGATTGTTAGTGGTGAGCAAACCATTCATTTGGAGGTCGAATTTGCCGATGATCCGATTGAACGGGCGCAAGGCCTGATGTACCGGACGCAAATGGCCGATGATCATGGCATGTTGTTTGATTTTGATCGCCGTAGCACGGTCAATATGTGGATGAAAAATACGTTGATCCCTTTGGACATGATATTTGTAAGCAAAACCGGCCGGGTGGTTACCATTGCCCGCAATGCCAAACCTAAATCTTTGCGGCGGATCTCGTCTGGCGTGCCGGTTTCGGGCGTTTTGGAAGTCAATGCAGGCATGGCGCGCAAATGGGGCATCAAAAGGGGCGACATGGTACAACACGCCATGTTCGGGCAGGAATTGGCTGCGGTTGTTGAGGCAATTGATCTGCCAGAGGGGCAAGAACAGCCAATGGCTGTCGAGCCGGAAAATTCTCAATAAAAATTCCAATTGCTGAAATTGGGGCTTGTAAAGCCGCCGAAAGTGCATACAACCACTTTTCCGATCGGGGAGTGGCGCAGCTTGGTAGCGCATCTGGTTTGGGACCAGAGGGTCGCAGGTTCAAATCCTGTCTCCCCGACCATTTTATCCCAATAAAATACGGCAAGTTCTGAACCCATCAGCACTTTGCCATTTGGTAAGTTGCGATAAAGCCGCTAACCTTCGGGCAATAGATTCGTGCCAATCTCCCCGCATCCGATTTGTTGCGGATTGATTTTGTACCGACCGATTGGCAAACGCCCAAAATGAGGTGATCCATATGTCCGCCCTGATTTACCAACCAGACCGAAATGCCATGCAATCTGGCCGGGCCAAGATGAAGAACTGGATACTAGAGTTTGATCCGGCACAAGCCCGCAACATTGATCCACTGACCGGCTGGACTGGCTCCGGCGATATGCAGGCGCAGGTAAAAATGAAGTTCCCCTCGTGCCAAGATGCCAAAAGATACGCGCAGCGCCATGGCATTGACTATGCGGTGATTGATAAACCGGACAGAGTTCGGCAATCCAAAAGCTATTCCGATAATTTTGCCACAGACCGAAGGCAGTCTTGGACACATTAAGCCGGGTTCGACGTGTTGTGTCGGCGCAATGCCAGTTTATTTCCAAGTTCCGCAAAATGGTGGTTTTACCATACGTAAAACCACGCTAGATACTGCCCAACATCAAATGGCCCCGTAGCTCAGCTGGATAGAGCACCGGACTTCTAATCCGACGGTCGCACGTTCGAATCGTGCCGGGGTCGCCATTTTCTCCATGGAATCTCTCATAGATGCTGGTTTTGCCTGATTTTACGGCATGACAAGGCGTAATGCCCCCGTTAGGTTCATTGCAATGGTCCAAAAGGACTCGGCACCAGAGTCGTATGTACTCGGGTCAACTTATTTGAGGGGGAGGTCATGGCCAAAAAATCAAAAGATGACATGGAACAGGCTGCGATGGATAGCTCGTCGGCACTGAACCCAATTGTTGGTGTGTCACGAGAAGAGTTATTGCGTTCGCTGGCTGGTTTATTGCGCTCAACTATGACCAGCCCGATGATTACAGCTCGGCACGTAGGGAATTTGGGCAAAGAAACCCTGAAAATCGTCACTGGAAAATCAGAGCTAGCGCCCCACCCCAAAGACCGGCGATTTGCCGACCCGACTTGGAAAACCAATCCGTTTTACCGGGCCGGTATGCAATACTGGATGGCTTGGGGCCAGACCATTGATGAATGGGCTGGTGATTTACGCATGGGCGAATTGGAACGGGCACGCGCTAAGTTTTTACTGGGCATGATCACGGATGCTGTGGCGCCAACCAATACTCTGTTGGGCAATCCAGCAGCGGTAAAGCAAGCGTACAGTACTGGCGGTGCGTCTTTAATGCGTGGGTTGAAAAACGCTTATTCGGATATGACCAGTAATGGTGGCATGCCGTCGCAAGTTGATAAGCGTCCATTTGAAGTTGGCAAAAACTTGGCTACCACCAAAGGTGCTGTGGTGTTTCGCAACGAATTGCTGGAATTGATCCAATACAACCCAAGTACTGAGAACGTCAGCAAAATCCCGCTTTTGCAAATTCCACCACAAATCAACAAGTTTTATGTGGCTGATCTTGCCCCAGATAAAAGCATTGTCCGATTTTTACTATCGCAAGGTATCCAGTTATTTGTCATTTCGTGGCGCAACCCATCTGCGGAACATGCCAATTGGGGTCTAGCCCAATATGTTGATGCAGTGGAAGAGGCTAGCGACGCGGTGATGAAAATCACCGGGCAAAAACGGATCAATGTAACGGCGGCTTGTTCGGGCGGCACCACTGCGACCTGTTTCGTCAGTGCTATGGCTGCGAAAAAAGACAAACGAGTTAACGCCTTTACCTTGCAGGTTTGTGTATTGGATCCGGAGCCGACTGACTCAGAGGTTGGCGTTTTGGTTTCTCAACGCGGGATCGAGATTGCGCGACGTGCCTCGAAGCGAAAGGGTATTTTGGCCGGGGATGATCTAGCTAAGGTTTTTGCTTGGCTGCGGCCCAATGATTTAATCTGGAATTATGTAGTCAATAACTATCTGTTGGGTGAAGATCCACCGCCATTTGATGTGCTCTATTGGAATAACGACACCACCAATTTACCGGCGGCGCTGCATTCAGACTATCTGGATATATACGATCTGAAACCATTTAAGGTTCAAGGCGATAAAATGTTCGCTGGGCACCATTTGGACATGAGCCAAATTACCCAGGACATGTTTATTGTTGCTGGCGCAACGGATCATATCACGCCTTGGAAAGCCTGTTATCGAACCATTGGTTTGGTTGGTAGCCGCAATGTCAAATTTGTGCTGTCTAGCTCTGGTCATATTCAGTCTCTGATTAACCCGCCGGGCAATCCAAAGGCCAAGTACTTTACTGCTGATAAGCTACCCAAAACAGCCGATGAATGGGTGGCGGGTGCAACCGAACAGCCGGGGAGTTGGTGGACCGAATGGAGCGCTTGGCTGATCCAACGTTCTGGTGACGAGAAAAAAGCACCCGCGAAAATGGGCAATAAAGCGTTTCCGCCAATGCTGGAAGCACCCGGCTCCTACGTATTTGAATAAGAACAGAACGAGAGGTATTTGTACGCAATGTCTTTAGGTGAAAAGCGATATCCGGAAATTCGTTATCCAGTATTGGGTGGCCATAAAATCCGAACGGCCCGATGGCTGGGAACGGGTGAAGATAATGTAAGGCCATTGTTGTTTTTCAATGGAATAGGTGCAAATCTTGAAGTTGCTATTCCTTTGGGTGAGGCCTTCACTCGACGCGATATTGTGACCTTCGATATTCCGGGTGTTGGGCGTTCTCCTGCGCCAGTTTTGCCGTATCGCCCCTGGCAAATGGCTCGGTTGGCTCGCAAAATGATGGACCATTATGGCTATGACCAAATGGATGTCATGGGGGTTAGTTGGGGCGGCGCATTGGCGCAGCAATTTGCATTTCAATATCAAAAGCGAGTTGGCAAGTTAGTTCTGGCTGCGACCTCACCGGGGATCACCATGATACCGGGGAAATGGGCCTCTTTGTCCAAAATGACCAACCCGCGTCGGTATATAGACCCCGACTATATGCGCCAGCATTTCAAGGCGCTGTACGGTGATGAAACGGGTAAGGCTGACAAGCACATCATGAATTTGATGCCGCCCAGTCCGCGCGGCTATTTCTATCAAATGTTGGCATTTTCTGGCTGGTCCAGCTTGCCATTTCTGCCGTTTTTGAAAATCCCTACCCTGATCATGGCTGGGGACCAAGATAGTGTCGTGCCGTTGGCCAATGCGAAATTACTCAAAATGGCGCTGAAATACCCAGAATTGTACGTGGTCAAAGGCGCAGGACACTTGTTTATGGTGTCCCGGGCGCGCGAGATTGTTCCAGTTATGCGTGAATTTTTTGATCGTACCGACGCGCTCAAAGAGCCGGAACGGTTTCGGGCCGCTCATCACGCGCAACCGGATCGCGAAACACCGGGATCGGCAACGGTTTCGGCCGCTTAGCGCACATAGAACGCTAAAATCAAAACCACCTGCACTATGGGTCATACCCCGACTTGTTCGGGGTACCCAGCCGACGAATTCTGGATCACCCGGCCCACCGATTGTATCTGGCTTTCACCTACACATTTTGTGTTTTTGTAGCATGATGTTGGGTGCCAGTGACCTTCGGCCGAAGGTCACTGGCGGCAGCGAGCGGTTGTGCCCTCCGACGACCGTTTACGGTCGAACTT